>NZ_JCADBQ010000058.1:0-503 GCF_059359355.1 Micromonospora sp. ZG13 | reverse complement strand
GCCACGTGCGCGGCGGTCACCTCACCGATCGAGTGACCGGCCAGCATGTCCGGCACGACCCCGAACGACTCCACCAGACGGAACAGCGCCACCTCGACCGCGAACAACCCGGCCTGGGTGAAGACGGTCTGGTCCAGCAGCGCCGCCTCGGCACTGCCCGCCTCCGCGAACAGCACCTCCCGCAACGGGCGCGGCAGCAGCGCATCGAGCTGCGCACACACCTCGTCGAGCGCGACGGCGAACACCGGGAAACCGGCATACAACTCCCGACCCATGCCCGCACGCTGCGCACCCTGCCCCGAGAAGAGCAGGGCGAGCTGGCCGCGTACGGCGGCGGAGCCCGTCACGACGGCCCCGGAGGACTCACCCGCGTCGAGGGCCCGCAGCGCGGCGAGCACGTCGTTGCCGTCGGCCACCACGGCGACGGCGCGCTGCTCCAGCGCGGGCCGGGTGGTCACCGAGGACCAGGCGACATCCAACGGACGCGGGGCCTCGTCGACGCT
>NZ_JCADBQ010000057.1:0-593 GCF_059359355.1 Micromonospora sp. ZG13 | reverse complement strand
CCGGCAGGTTGGCGTTCCTGTTCACCGGGCAGGGCGCACAACGACTCGGCATGGGCACCGAACTCGCCGCCGCGTACCCCGTCTTCGCCACCGCCTTCGACGAGGTCTGCACCGCCCTCGACACCCACCTCGACAAACCACTACGCGACGTCATCGACACCGACGAACTACACCAGACCGGCTACACCCAACCCGCCCTGTTCGCCTTCGAAGTCGCCCTCTACCGACTCGTCGAATCCTGGGGCATCCGCCCCGACCTCGTCGCCGGACACTCCATCGGCGAACTCGCCGCCGCCCACATCGCCGGCATCTTCGACCTCACCGACGCCGCGAGACTCGTCACCGCCCGCGCCCGCCTCATGCAAGCCCTACCCACCGGCGGCGCCATGATCGCCATCGAAGCCACCGAGGAACAGGTCACCCCCCACCTCAACGACACCGTCGGCATCGCCGCCGTCAACACCCCCACCGACCTCGTCATCTCCGGCGACGAAACCGCCACCCTGACCGCCGCCGAAGCACTCGCCGCCCACGGCCACCGCACCAAACGCCTCACCGTCTCCCACGCCTTCCACTCCCACCTGATGGACCCC
>NZ_JCADBQ010000056.1:0-596 GCF_059359355.1 Micromonospora sp. ZG13 | reverse complement strand
CTGGTGGAGTCGTTCGGGGTCGTGCCGGACATGCTGGCCGGTCACTCGATCGGTGAGGTGACCGCCGCGCACGTGGCGGGGGTGCTGTCGCTGGCGGATGCGTGTGCGCTGGTGGCGGCGCGGGGTCGGTTGATGCAGGCGCTGCCGGCCGGTGGCGGCATGCTGGCCGTGGCGGCGGACGAGGCAGCCGTGGCGGAGTCGATCGCCGGGCTGACCGACCGCGTCGGCATCGCCGCCGTCAACGGTCCGACGTCCGTGGTGGTGTCCGGTGCCGTTGGCGCGCTCGACGAGGTGGAGCGGGTCTGGCGCGAGCGAGGCACCCGCACTCGCCGGTTGACCGTGAGCCACGCGTTCCACAGTCCGTTGATGGAGCCGATGCTGGCCGAGTTCCGTGCGGTCCTCGACGGGTTGACGTTCTCGGCGCCGTTGCTGCCGGTCGTGTCGAACGTGACGGGTGCGCTGGCCGATGCCGACGAGATCCGCACGGCCGAGTACTGGGTGCGGCACGTGCGGGAGGCCGTCCGGTACGCCGACGGGGTGACCGCCCTGAGGGCCGCCGGGGTGGACACGTTCCTGGAGATCGGGCCGCAGAGCGT
>NZ_JCADBQ010000055.1:0-644 GCF_059359355.1 Micromonospora sp. ZG13 | reverse complement strand
GGCAACACCCCGTCACGCGAACAACCCCGCTCCACGCACTCCCGCATCACCCGCCAGATCTCCAACAGACCGGAACGCACCTCACCCTCACCCCGCCAGGAGAGCTCGTTGGCCAGCATCACCTCACTGATCGACAGCCCCGTCGACGCCGTCACCCCGAGCAGCTGCGCCCCGGTCAGGAACGGATACCGCACCCGCGTGCCGTCGGGCCTGATCCGATCCGCCCCCGCCGCCGCCTCGTCCACCACGAACCCGCCACCCACCGAGTAGTACGTCCGCACCCGCAACTGCGCGCCCGCGTCGTCGTACGCGACGAACGTCATCCCGTTCGGGTGGTACGGCAACGACCGACGCCGGTGCAGCACCAGATCCCGATCCGCATCGAAGTCGACCTCGTGCGCGTCGAGCAGGCCCAGCCGCCGCTCGGCACGCATCCGCGCGATCCGCGCGTCAACCGCGTCGGTGTCGACCGACTCCGGAACCTCACCGACCAACCCCAGCAGCACCGCCCGATCACTACCGTGCCCGTGCCCGGTCGCCCCCAGCGACCCGAACAACTCCGCCCGCACCCGAGCCGTCCCGGCCAACAACCCGTCGGCCTTCAACCCCGCAACGAACGTACGGGCCGCCCGCATCGGCCCCAC
>NZ_JCADBQ010000054.1:0-651 GCF_059359355.1 Micromonospora sp. ZG13 | reverse complement strand
AAGACCGCCCTGACCGCCGCCGGGCTCGCCTTCACCGGCGGCGCCATCGCCGGCCCCGTCACCACCGCCTACGCCGCCCCCACCCAGACCAAGCCCGTCTCCGCCACCACCCAGGACCGCAAGGGTGGCGAGCGTGAACTCGGCGTGCGCTACGAAGCCCAGCCCAACTTCTACTACTGCGGCCCCGCCGCCGCCCGCAACGCCCTGAGCGTGCAGGGCAAGAACATCGACGTCGACGGCATGGCCCAGCGCATGGGCACCACCGAAGCCGGCACCAACTCCATCAACGACATCACCCCCGTGCTGAACAAGGAAACCGGCCGCGACGCCTACCAGTCCGTCGAGATCCGCGAGCCCAAGGCCGACGACAAGCAGACCGACAGGCTGCGCGCCGACATCGTCACCGCCATCGACGAAGGCCACGCCGTCGTCGCCAACATCGCCGGCACCGCCACCGACACCGACGGCACCACCCACTCCTTCGAAGGCGGGCACTACATCAGCGTCGTCGGCTACCGCGACAACGGCAACACCGTCACCATCGCCGACTCCGCCGACCCCAACCAGGCCTCCTACCGCATGAGCGTCGACAACCTCGCCGACTGGATCGCCACCCGCGGCTACACCGCCTGACCAGCAGCCCCGCACCAC
>NZ_JCADBQ010000053.1:0-876 GCF_059359355.1 Micromonospora sp. ZG13 | reverse complement strand
ACGTTCTCGACCTCCGCCGGGTAGACGTTCTCCCCCGCCACGATGATCATGTCCTTGATCCGGTCACGGATGAACAGGTAGCCGTCCTCGTCGAGCACGCCCGCGTCGCCGGTGACGACCCACCCGTCGACCAGCGTCTTCGCCGTGGCCTCCGGCATGTTCCAGTACTCGACCATCGCCGCCGGCGTACGCAGCCAGACCTCGCCGACCTCGCCGGCCGGCAGCGGGTTGCCCTTGTCGTCGGCGACCTTGACCTCGAAGCCCGGGTAGGGGCGCCCGGCCGCCTGCATCTTGCCGCTCTCCGGAGTGTGGTCGGCCGGGGGCAGACAGATGGCCGTGTTGCCGGTCTCGGTCAGGCCGTAGATCTGGGCGAACTCGCAGCCGAAGCCCTCGATGCAGCGGGCCAGCAGCGCCGCCGAGATGGGCGCGCCGCCGTAGACCACCTTGCGGAGCGAGGCGAAGTCCGCCCTGGTGACGCCGGGCTCCACCAGCAGCAGCCGCAGCATCGCGGGCACCAGGATGGCGGTGGTGACGCGCAGCGTCCTGATCAGCTCGACCGCGCCCGCCGTGGTGAACTCGCGCATCACCACGTTGGGCACGCCCGCGACGAAACCCTGCGTCGCCCACCACAGGCCGCCGATGTGGAACCCGGCCATCCCGACGAGGCTGACGTCGCCCGGGCCCCAGTCGAGCCAGTTCAGCTCGGCCGAGGCCAGCGCGTCGCGGACGGCGAAGAAGCTGCGGTGGGCGAGGACGACGCCCTTCGGCAGGCCCGTGGTCCCGCTGGTGTACATCTGCACCAGCGGCGTGTCCGGGGTGACCCTGGTCAGGACGTTCGCGTCGGGCTGGGCCGACACCCAGGCCGCGAAGCCGGCC
>NZ_JCADBQ010000052.1:0-876 GCF_059359355.1 Micromonospora sp. ZG13 | reverse complement strand
ACGTTCTCGACCTCCGCCGGGTAGACGTTCTCCCCCGCCACGATGATCATGTCCTTGATCCGGTCACGGATGAACAGATAGCCGTCCTCGTCCAGCACGCCCGCGTCCCCGGTGACGACCCACCCGTCGACCAGCGTCTTCGCCGTGGCCTCCGGCAAGTTCCAGTACTCCACCATCACGCCCGGCGAACGCAGCCAGACCTCGCCGACCTCGCCAGCCGGCAGCGGGTTGCCCTTGTCGTCCACGACCTTGACCTCGAAGCCCGGGTACGGCAACCCCGCCGACTGCATCTTGCCGCTGTCGGGCGTGTGGTCGGCCGGGGGCAGACAGACGGCGGAGTTGCCGGTCTCGGTCAGGCCGTAGATCTGGGCGAACTCGCAGCCGAAGCCCTCGATGCAGCGGGCCAGCAGCGCCGCCGAGATGGGCGCGCTGCCGTAGACGATCTTCCGCAGGGAGGCGAAGTCCGCCTTCGTGACGCCCGGTTCCGCGAGCAGCAGTCGCAGCATCGAGGGCACCGCGAGGATGGTGGTGACGCGCAGCGTCCTGATCAGCTCCACCGCGCCGGCGGTGGTGAACTCACGCATCACCACGTTCGTGGCGCCCGAGGCGAAACCCATCGCCGCCCACGACAGGCCGCCGATGTGGAAGCCGCCGTTGCAGAGGAGGCTGACGTCGCCCTCGCGCAGGTCGAGCCAGTCCAGGTCCGCCGAGGCGAGCCCGTCACGTACGCAGAAGAAGCTGCGGTGCGCGAGGACGACGCCCTTCGGCAGCCCCGTGGTCCCGCTGGTGTACATCTGTGCCAGCGGCGTGTCCGGGGTGACCCTGGTCAGGACGTTCGCGTCGGGCTGGGCCGACACCCAGGCCGCGAAGCCGGCC
>NZ_JCADBQ010000051.1:0-888 GCF_059359355.1 Micromonospora sp. ZG13 | reverse complement strand
GGCGGTAGACGTCAGGGCTGAAGGCGGGTGGCCGGCCGCCGCGGGAGCCTTTCGCGAGGCGGTGGGCGTCTTGGTCGCTCTTGCTCGGGATGCAGGCCTTGATTCCTCGTCGGCGCAGGTAGGCGCGGTTGGCCCTGGACGTGTAGGCCCGGTCTGCCAAGACCTGTAGCGGGCGGGTCCGAGGCCGGCCGGGCCCGCAGCGGGTGATCCGGATGCGGTCGAGGACCGTGGTGAATTGCGGGCTGTCACCGCGGTGTCCGGCCGTGACGACGGTGGCCAGGACCTTGCGGCCCTGTTCACAGGCAAGATGGGTCTTGGTGGTCCACCCGCCTCGCGATCGGCCCAGCGCGTGATCGGCGGGCTCGGCATGGATTCCGCCGGGTGGTTCTTTCTGCCGGTCGCCGTCACGGCGGGCGCCGGCGGCGTGTTGATGGGCGCGGCTGATCGTGGAGTCGACGCTGACGCTCCAGTCGATGCGCCCGGCCGCATCGGCGGCGGCCTGCAGCCCCGCCAGGACGCGAGCCCACGTGCCATCACGCTGCCAGCGGCGGAACCATCGATACAGCGTCTGCCACGGGCCGTAGTTCCCGGGCACGTCACGCCATGGCGCACCGGTGCGTACCCGCCAGCGTATGCCGTCGATGATCTGTCGTCTGGTCCACTTGCACGGTCTTCCCCGCGACGATTCCGCAGGCAGCAGCGGGTGCAGATGCTGCCACTGGATGTCGCTCAGGTCATGCCGCGCCGCCGCCGCTAGGCTGGCCACGAGGTCTCCGGTATTCAGGTTTGCTTGGTCGCTAACCCACTTACCGGAGACCTCTTCAGTTATCGATCACCGCCACGCCGTGACCCCACCCGACCAACACCCACTTACGAAACGCGCCCTAG
>NZ_JCADBQ010000050.1:0-938 GCF_059359355.1 Micromonospora sp. ZG13 | reverse complement strand
TGACGGTCTCATGCCCCACCGCCGGCCCACGACACCTGACCAGCACCAGCGCACTTCCACACCAATGACCACCACCACCCCCCACCACCTCCTGCGGGGTGCCCTAGGGGTGCCCCACCAATGACCACCAATGGGAAACTCCAAACCCACCAACACGCCGCCAACCACCCGGAGGAACCATGCAATTCTCCGTACTCGGCAGCACCGAAATCACCAACAACAACACCCCACTCGAACTCGGCGGAATCCGCCAACGCGCCATCCTCGCCTACCTCCTCCTCAACGCCAACAAAGTCGTCGCCACCAGCCAACTCCTCCACGCCATCTGGGACGGCAACCCACCCCCCACCGCCCGCAAAATGATCCAAAACGCCGTCTCCGCCATCCGCCGCACCCTCACCACCAACACCGACCCCACCACCACCGCCACCCTCCACACCCACCCACCCGGCTACCAACTCCGCCTCAACACCGAAACCATCGACCTCTACCGCTTCCGCCGACTCATCCGCGAAGGACGCCACGCCACCGCAACCAACAACCCCCACCACGCCGCCGACCTCCTCCACCAAGGACTCGCCCTCTGGCGCGGACGCGCCCTCGCCGACCTCGTCGAAACCGGCATCACCTGGTCAGAAATCACCGCCATCGAAGACGAACGACTCTCCGCCATCGAAGACCGACTCGAAGCCGAACTCGCCTGCGGCCGACACCGCGAAATCACCCCAGAACTCGAAATCCTCACCGCCACCGAACCACTACGCGAACGCCTCTGCCACCAATTCATGCTCGCCCTCTACCGCAGCGGACGCCAAGTCGACGCCCTCCGCGTCTACCGCCGCACCCGCGAAGCACTCATCGACGGCCTCGGCCTCGAACCCGGCCGCAGCCTCCAAGAACTCCAACACCGCATCCTCGAACACGACACCAAAATCCAG
>NZ_JCADBQ010000005.1:0-460382 GCF_059359355.1 Micromonospora sp. ZG13 | reverse complement strand
GGAGACCTCTTCAGTTATCGATCACCGCCACGCCGTGACCCCACCCGACCAA
This sequence comes from Micromonospora sp. ZG13, assembly GCF_059359355.1. Classification (NCBI taxonomy): domain Bacteria; kingdom Bacillati; phylum Actinomycetota; class Actinomycetes; order Micromonosporales; family Micromonosporaceae; genus Micromonospora; species Micromonospora sp. ZG13. Next base: position 460,330 of record NZ_JCADBQ010000005.1, on the reverse strand, counting down.
CACCCACTTACGAAACGCGCCCTAGACAGCTCCACTCCACAACCGGAGGCCTTCGTCATCACGTCTATCTACGTCGTGTCGTCACACAACCTCAACCAACCTGCCTGGGCAGTACAGCTAGATCTCTAGCCGCAGTCCGGCCCATCGGTCGAGCCATCCCTTGACCTCCACGCGGCGCTGTACCTTCGCGCGGCCCGCTGCGTTGTCGAAGGCTGGAGAGGGGCGGACGACCATTCCCACAAGGTCAGCCAGCCCGTGGCAGGACACCAGGCGAACGGAGTCACCCCGAAGAGTAACCGCGACGCACGTCGCCGTTTCGGGCCAGCGCGATATCGCGTCCAAGACGGACGTGTAGGGCTCATCGCCATTGCGCAGATGCATCCGTGCTTGATTACGAATCTCCCACGGCACCCCAGGCAGGGCCGCCATGGCTCGGGCTTCGACGCGTGCGTCCTCGCGCGGGTCCAGCTTTTCCGGGTCGAAGTAGGCGACATCCACGTCGCGCTCCGGCGAGACCGGGAGGTTGCTGATCGCGTCCCAGACGCGGTTGCGTACGAAGCCGGCACCGATCCACCAGTCCGGTATTCCGAGGTCGGCCGTAGCCCGAAGGACTCTCATCGCTCCCGGGTCCGACTCGATCACGCCCACGACGTCCTGCGCGCTCATGACCACCCCAGGGACCCTAGGCCAGCGGACCGACGCACCGCTTGCGAGGCGGGGCAAAGGGGATCAGTTCGTCGTTGAGCGCGGAGCCACCCGGCTGGCGGTCGCGCTCACACCAGTTCGGCGATCACCGCGCGGACCATCCGGCGGCCGTGCTCGGCCATCCGGGGAAAGCTGTGCCGGTAGTAGTCGACGCCGGTCAACGACGGTGCGAGGGCCCAGCCGCAGGCGCGGCGCCAGGTGGCGTCGTCGTACCCGACTGCCTTCCGGTACGCGTCCCGCGCCGCGCCGGTGAAGGTCCAGAGGGCCGGTGCCACGTCCGGCGCCGGGTCGCCGACCCCGAGTGCGCCGAAGTCGACGACCGCGACCAGTCGGCCGGCGTCGGTGATCAGGTTGCCCGGCTGGAGGTCGCCGTGGATCCACACGGGGTCCCGGTCCCAGTCGGGAGCGGCGAGGCAGGCGTCCCACGCGGCCTCGGCCTCGGCCACGTCGAAGCCGTCGTCATGCTCGGCGAGGCGGGGCAGCACCCGGCGGACGCCCGCGTCGACGTGACGCAGTGCGGATCCGCGGGAACCCGGTGGCTTGACCAGGCCCCCGGCGGCCTCCACCCGGTGCAGGGCCCGGACGAAGGCCGCGACCTCGCGGGCCAGGGGTACGTCGTCGCAGCCGAGCCGGGGCGGCGTGTCTCCCGGGATCCACGGCACCACCGTCCACCGCCACGGGTACTCCGCGCCCGGCTCACCGAGGTGCATCGGAACGGGGATTCGTACGGGTAGGTGGGGCGCCAGCACGGGCAGCCATCGGGCGTCGGAATCGGCCTGGTCGACCGCCGTGGCAATCTTGGGCATCCGGGCGACGAGGTCGCCGCCGATCCGGAACAGGACGTGGTCGGTGCCCTCCAACTCCCCGGCCAGGGCCGTCACGGGAAGGTCGGCCCACTGCGGGCACTGGGCCGCCACCAGGCGGCGCACCTGACCGACGGTGGCGCGGACCTCGTCATCGTGGATGGGCACGACCGGCACGGTAGTGCGGCGGGGCCGCGCGGTGCCAACCGATTAGCCCGGCCACGCAGCCTGGCCGGGCTCGTACCCGTTGTAGCGAAGGGCCACCACAGGAGCGAGCCCGACCAGCAGGTCACCCAGGCCGTCGCAGTGCGAGCAGGCGAGCGCGACAGGGGGCCGCCGTAGTCATCGGCGGCCCCCTGTCGGGTCAGCTCGCGCAGACGGCGTACGCGCGCACCTTCCAGTTGCTGCTGAAGCCGTCCTCGTCCTCGGCGGCGGAGACGGTCACGGTGGTCGACGTGGTGGCCCGCATCTGGGTCAGGCGCACCTGCCCGTCGCCGCCGAGGATCTCGCCGCCCACCCCGTGGACCCGCTTGCCGGCGGGGCAGGTGGCCGTGATCGACCGGGTGGCGGCGGAGCTGTAGACGCTGTCGTCGATCACGCGCTGCTCGCCGGGCAGCGGGTCGGCGCAGATCGCGGTGGCGTCCAGCCACCACGTGTCGGCGAAGCCCGTGCCGTCCTCGGCGCCCGCCACGACGACGCTGTTCTGGTGGATGCGCAGGTCCTCCAGGACGACCTCGCTGTTCGCCGCCCCGACGACCGCGCCACCGACCCCGATGGCGTGCTTGCCGGCCGGGCAGGACTTCTCGAACCAGTTCGACGTGCCGAAGCTGGGCGCCGAACTGCCGGACACCATCACCAGACCGGCCGGCGGCGTGGCGCAGATCGCGTTCGCCGTGACCGCCCAGTTGCCGCCGACGCCGTTCTCGTCCTCCCGGCCGGTCACCGAGTACGCGTCCCCGCCGATCAGCGGCCGCATGATGTCCATGCCGACCTGCCCGAGGCCGGAACCGGTGATCGCGCCACCGCCGCCGATGACCTTGGTGCCGGCCGGGCAGGTCGTGTTCTGCGTCTTCGCGCTGCTGTTGCTGGGGCCGGTCGTCGTCTTGATGCTCAGGCCGGGCACCGCCGCCACCGGCCCGGCGAGGGCAAGCTGGCCGAGTACGAGCGCGCTCAGCGCGGCCCCGCCCACGGTGGCCGTCCGACGCGCCCAGCGGATGTTCTTCGATCCTTCTCGCATGGTGTCTTCCCTTCGGGTTGTTCGTCGCGATGACACCGGTAGGAGTCGGGGCGGGTCGGGATGCCAACAGAAACTCCGGAGAAAAAAGTTCCGCCGCTTTACTGGACCCTCGACGAGCAGCGAGGGACACGGATGGACACGGCGGCACAGGACGACTCCACACTGGTCGAGGCGCTGCGGCGCGGCGAGCGGGCCGGGCTGGAGGGCATGTACCGGCGCTACGCCGACCGGCTGTACACGTACGCCCGCACCATGCTGCGCGAACCGGAGGCCGCCGCGGACGCCGTCCACGACGCGTTCCTCGCGGCCAGCCAGCGCATCGGCCAGCTCCGGGAGCCCGACCGGTTGCGCTCCTGGTTGTACGCGATCGTGCGCAACGAGTGCCTCCGGCAGCTCCGGGACCGGTCCCGCTCCCTGCCGCTGGAGGAGGCCGACGAACCGGCGGCCGACATCGCCGATCCGGGCGCGGGCGTCAACGCCGAGCAGGTACGCGACCTGGTGCACACGGCGGTCGCCGCGCTGAACCCGGGCGACCGTGAGGTGGTCCACCTGGCGATCCGCCACGACCTGTCGTCCGCCGACATCGGCACGGCCCTCGGGGTGCCCGCGAACCACGCGCACGCCCGCCTGTCGCGCGCCCGCTCGCAGCTCGAACGGGCGTTGGGGGCGCTGCTGGTGGCCCGCACCGGGGCCCGGGACTGCCCGACCCTCGCCGGCCTGATCGACGGCTGGCAGGGCCGGCTCACCCCGACGCTGCGCAAGCGGGTCTCCCGGCACATCGAGAGCTGCGCGGTGTGCGGGCTGCTCCGGCGGGAACAGCTGAGCCCGGCCGCGCTGCTGTCGGCGTACACGGCACCGGCCTTCCTGGTCGCCGCCGACACGGTGTGGCCGCGACTGGCCGAGACCTGGGCGACCGGCGTCGGGGCCGATCCGGCGCCCGGCGCGGAGGCCGACCCGGCGGGTGCGGTCACGGCCGACCCCACGCCGGCCGCCCCGGCGCCGTCGGCCGCCCCGGCCGATCCGACGCTGTCCGCCGATCCGGCTGATCCGACGCCGTCCGCCGATCCGGCCGATCCGGCGTCGTCGGTCGATCCGGGGTCCTCGGGTGGTGTGGCGGCGGATCCGGACGGTGTGGTGGCGGCACGCGGTGCGGCGCATCCGGTGCGGACGACCTCGCCTGCGAACCGTAAGCGGCACCGTCGGCGGATGGCCGCGACCGTGGCGCTGCTGGTCCTCCTCGCCGCGCTCGGGACCTGGGCGCTGGCACCCGGGCGTCCGACCGCCGCGCGGGACGCCTCCGGCCAGCCGGTGTCGGAGACGCGCGGACCGGCGGCCGGCGCTCCGGCTACGCCCGCCGCCGCGCCGCCGTCGGCCACGAGCACCGGCACGCGGGCCGCCGAACCGCCGCCGGCCGGCGCCGCCGGTCCGACGCCCGGGCCCGTGGTCGCGCCGGGGGACGGTGACGGGTCCGCCCGGACCGACGCGCCCGACGCCGTGCCGGGTGGCCCCGCGCCGTCGCCGACCGGGGCGCCGTCCAGGCCTCCGGCCGTGCCCCGGCCGACCGCCGCACCGCAGGTCGCCGCGGCGTTCACGGTCTCCGCCACCGCCCACGTGCGGTGCGGCTCCGACACGTACACCCTCGTGGTGCAGGCCACCGGCAGTGCCGCGCTCGGCGGCGCCGAGGTTCGCTGGACGCCCAGCGGGGGCAGGACGTCGGTCCGGGCGATGACGGTGGACGGTTCGGCCGCTCGGGTGAGCGTCGGGCGGCTGCGCGCGCCGACGTTGACCTGGTCGGTACGGGCGACCGCCGGGGACGGTCGCACGGCACAGAGTCCGACCTACACGGTCACCGACCCGTGCGTCCGGCCGGGCTGACCCGGCGCCGGCACGGACGTCGGCGGCGGATGAGCGCCGGTCGGAACCGGCAAGCAGAACGTGAGTCCTGTTTGTCCTTGCCGGACGGTCCGGGCCGGACGGCTGAAATACGGTGTCAGGGTGACGCTGAGACTTGAGTCGATGACCGTCGAGCAGTACCTCCGGTACCGGCAGCAGGCGGAGGCGAGCTACGCGCGGAACATCGCCGACTCCGGCGCGATGCCGGCGCCGGAGGCCGAGGCGAAGGCGCAGGAGGACTACGCGAAGCTGCTGCCCGACGGTCTGGCGACGCCGGGGCACCACTTCTGGACGGCCTACGACGGCGACGACGAGGTCGGCATGCTGTGGCTGCACGTCGAACAGAAGTCGGACGGTCCACACGCCTTCGGCTACGACTTCAAGGTGCGGCCGGACCTGCGGCGCAGGGGCTACGGGCGGGCCATGCTCCAGGCCGTCGAACAGCGCTGCCGGGAGTGGGGGGTCCGCTCGATCGGCCTGAGCGTCTTCGGCTTCAACCTGCCGGCGCGCACGCTCTACGAGCAGATGGGCTTCGAGGCGACCGCGATCCAGATGCGCAAGCGGCTGTAGCCCGCCGGGGCCGTCACCACGGGGAGAAGCGCCGGACGGCCCGCGGACGTCGTACGGCCGGGGTTGGATGGTGCGGTGAGCTACGCGGAGGTCCACGGGCTGCGCCTGTGGCACGAGGAGCACGGCACCGGCCGCCCGCTGCTGTTGCTGCACGGCGGCTTCGGGTCGGTGGAGATGTTCGCGGCGGTCCTGCCGGCGCTGGCCGCGCGCCGACGGGTGATCGCGGTCGACCTCCAGGGCCACGGGCGCACCGCCGACGTGGACCGCCCGCTGCGCTACGAATCGATGGCCGACGACGTCGCCGCGTTGATCGACCAGCTCGGCCTGGCCGAGGCCGACGTGATGGGCTATTCGCTCGGCGGCGGCGTGGCGTTGCGTACGGCGATCCAGCACCCGGCGCTGGTCCGCCGGCTGGTCGTCGTCTCCGCGCCGTGCAGGCGGCAGGGCTGGTATCCGGAGGTGCTGGCGGGCATGCCCGAGCCCGACGAGGCGGCGGGCGAACGGATGCGCGGCACCCCGCCGCACGAGCTCTACGCCCGCATCGCACCCCGGCCGGGGGACTGGGCGCGGCTCTGGGCGAGGACCGGCGAGCTGCTGCGGCGCGACTACGACTGGTCGGCCGAGGTGGCCGCCCTCACCGTGCCCACCCTGCTCGTCTTCGCCGACGGCGACTCGGTCAGCTGCGCGCACATGGTGGAGTTCTTCGGGCTGCTCGGCGGCGGCCACCGGGACGCCGGCTGGGACGGCACCGACCGGCCGGCGTCCCGGCTCGCCGTGCTGCCGGGGCTCACCCACTACGACATCGTCGCCTCGCCGGCGCTGCCCGCCGCCGTCCTGCCGTTCCTGACCCATCCGGTGTCGCCGCCCGGCTGACGCCGACGTCGAACGGCTACGCGGCCTCGGGGCGGGCGTAGTGGAGGATGACGACCCCGCTGGCGAACGGGCGGGTGTCGACCAGGTCGAACCGGCGCGGATCGAACCCCCGGGCGGTGAGCGGGATGCCGCTGCCGACCACGTACGGATTGAGCTTGATGATCAGCTCGTCGACCTCGGGCAGGAGCTGGCCGGCGAGCTGGGCGCCGCCGCAGAGCCAGATGTCGCGGCCGGGTCGACTCTTCAGCTCCCGGACGAAGTCCACCGGGTCGGTGGAGACGATCTCCACCTCCGGCTCGGCGGCCGGCGGCAGGGTGCGGGAGAAGACGTACTGCTTCAGGTGCGCGTACGGGCTCGTGACGCCCATCTTCAGCGCCGGGTCGTAGGTGGCCCGGCCCATCACCACCGCGTCGAAGCGGCCCGTCGGCTCGTCGATGCCGAACTGCGGGTGGGCGAACGTCGGGAGCGTCTGGGACCAGTCGGCCGCCAGGTGGGCGGCCAGGTCGGGGTCCAGCGGGAAGAAGTCGTACGACCCGTCGGGGGCGGCGATGAAGCCGTCGAGGGTGCTGGCGACGTAGTACACGAGCTTGCGCAAACCGTTCCCCAATCACTACTGATGTCGTGGATGAAGTTACTACACACGTAGTGGTTGTTGCTACGGTGTTCTCATGGCGAGGAACGTGGAACGACGGGCGGCGCTGGCCGACGCGGGGTTGCGGGTGCTGGCGGCCACCGGGGCGCGGGGGCTCACCCACCGGGCGGTCGACGCCGAGGCGGGGGTGCCGACCGGCACCGCCTCCAACTACTTCCGCTCCCGCGACGCGCTGCTCGGCGCCCTCGGCGAGCGGATCATGGAGCGGTTCGCCCCCGACGAGCAGGTCCTGGCCGAGCTGGGCGCCCGTCAGCCGTCGCTGGAGCTGTTCACCGACTACCTGCGCTACATCGTCGAGCGGACCACCCGGCAGCCCGACCTCACCCGGGCCCTGATCGAGCTGCGGCTGGAGGCGGCCCGCCGGCCCGACCTGGCCCGGATCCTCGGCGACACCCTGCGTCGGGGCTACCGCGACGACGTCGCGTTCCACCTCGCCTCCGGCTTACCGGGTGGCGCGTTCGAGGTCGCTCTGCTGCACTACGCCGTGGACGGGCTGCTGCTCGATCTGCTCGGCACGTCCATCGAGGCGGGATTCGACCCCGACGACGTGGTCGTGGCGTTCGTGTCCCGGCTGGTCGGCGGTGTCGACCGGTGATTCCGACACAGGGGAGGCGTGGTGGAACTGGTGCCGATGACGGCCGAGGAGTTCGCGCGGGTGCGGGAGCCGCTCGTGCGCTCGTACGCCGAGGCGATGACCGCCGACCGCGGCCTCCCCCCGCCCGCGGCCCTGGAGCGGGCCACCACCCAGCTGCGCGAACAGCTCCCCGACGGCGTCGACAGCGCCGGTGCCCTGCTCCGCACCGCCAGGGTCGGCGACGTCGAGGTGGGGTGGATCTGGGTCGGGCTCCCCGGCGGCCCCGCCGGGCCGCACACCGCGTGGCTCAACAACATAGAGGTGCATCCCGGACATCGCCGACGGGGGTACGGGCGGCGGATGATCCAGCTCATGGAGGCGGAACTCGCCACCCTCGGGGTGCCGGAGCTGGGCCTGAACGTCTTCGGGTCCAACACCGGGGCCATCCACCTCTACCACAGCCTCGGCTACCGGGTGGCCGCCCAGCAGATGACGAAGCGGCTGCCACCGGCCGGCTGAGCCGCGTCAGGAGTGTTCCTCCGCCCAACGGGAAACCCACCGCGTCACGCACCTGGGGAGGAGCGACGGATGACGCATGGCGGCGGACTGACCATCGGTGTGCTCGGCTCGTACGGCGGTCGCAACCTCGGTGACGAGGCGATCCTGAGCGGCCTCCTGACCGACCTGCGCGAGCAGGAGCCGAACGGACGGATCATCGTCTTCTCCCGCAACCCCGAGCACACCCGCATCGCCCACCCCGACGTGGAGGCGGTGCCCTGGGAGGGGGTCAGCCGGACCGACTCGGCGCTCGTGCTGGCTCAGCTCGACGTGCTGATCCTCGGCGGCGGCGGCATCCTCTACGACCGGGAGGCCCGCCGCTACCTGCGGGTGGTCCGGGTCGCCCAGGAGCGGGGCCTGCCGCTGCTGACGTACGCGGTGGGGGTCGGGCCGCTCAGCGAGGGCGTGGACACCGGCATGGTGCGGGAGACCCTGGCCAGCGCCACCCAGGTGACCGTACGCGACCAGGAGTCCCGGATGATGCTGGAGGAGGCCGGGCTGCTCAACCCGATCACCGTGACCGCCGATCCGGCGTTCCTGATCGAGCCCGAGGACTTCCCGGCGGCGCTGCTGCGCGAGGAGGGCGTGCCGGCCGGCAAGCGGCTGGTCGGGATGAGCGTACGGGAGCCGGGCCGGGCCGCCGAGCGGCTCGACGTCGACGGCTACCACCGCCTGCTCGCCCAGATCGGCGACTTCCTGGTGCACCGGATCGACGCCTACGTGCTCTTCGTCCCGATGGAGCGCGACGACATCCGGCACTCGCACGGCGTCCTGTCGCACATGGTCGCCGCCGAGCGGGGCCGGATCCTGCACGGCACCTACTCGCCCCAGCAGGTGCTCGGGCTGATGCGCCACTTCGACCTGGCCGTGGGCATGCGGCTGCACTTCCTGATCTTCGCCGCGATGGCCGGCACGCCGTTCCTGCCCCTGCCGTACGCCGGTAAGGTCTTCGACCTGGCCCAGCGGCTCGGGGTGCCGGCGCTGCGCGGCGTGGAGCGGGAGGTCGAGGGGCCGCTCCTGGCCGAGGTCGACCGGCTCTGGGACGAGCGGGACAAGCGGGCCGAGGCCACCGCCCGGCGGGTGGCCGAGGTGTGCGACGAGGCCCGGGGGACCTCGCAGGTCACCCGCTCCGTGCTGGACAGCCTGCGGGCGCGCAGGCTGACCCCGACGGGCTGACCCGCCGGCTCAGACCGCCGGTCCGCGCCAGCGGTAGCGCCACCGGTCGGGCTCGACGTCAACGGACTCCAGCTCGTAGATCTCCGCCTCGGCCAGCCCCTTCGCACCGAGGTGGTGATGCGTCAGCGGCGGGCGGCCGTTGGGGTCCAGTTCCACGGTGACGGTCTCGCCGTCGGCCACGCCACCCACCAGGGGGATCTCTGCCGTTGATGCCATGCGCCCATCCTGCCCCGCCCGGGGAGAGCCCGCAGCGGATAGCGGGGCAGCGGGCCGGGACGTCCCGGCACTAGGGTCTGTGGATGGCGGAGATGGCGATCGATCCCACCCTCGGCCCCGTGCTGGCCCGCACCGGCGACGAGCGGGCCGTGCTCGAGTCGTTCCTCGACTTCCACCGGGGGGTGCTGCTGCGCAAGCTGCGCGGGCTCTCCGACGCCGACGCGGCCCGCCGGCTGGTGCCCTCGGCCACCACCGTCGCCGGCCTCGTCAGACACCTGACGCTGGTCGAACGGAACTGGTTTCCGTGCCTGCTGGCCCCCGGCCCGGGCGACGTCTACCTCACCTCCGAGGAGGACGCGCTGGCCAGCTTCACGCTCACCGACGACGACACCGTCGAGCGGCTCGCCGCCGCGTACGAGCAGGCCTGCGCCCGGTCCCGGGAGGTCGCCGGCCGGTTCGGCCTCGACCACGTCGTGCCGCACCCGCAGCTCGGCGAGGTGTCGCTGCGCTGGATCCTGGTGCACATGATCGAGGAGACCGCCCGGCACGCCGGGCACGCCGACATCCTCCGCGAGCTGACCGACGGCGCCACCGGCGCGGTCTGACCGCCGTGCCGGTCCGATCCGGTCCCGCCGCCGGGCTGCGGCGTCAGCGACGCGGCAGCAGGCCGGGCGGATACTCCATGCCGTCGTGGGTGCAGGCCGCAGCGGCGACCCGGGCCGCGTACGACGCCGCGTCCGTCAACGCCGCGCCGCGCAGCCGCCCGGCGATCACGCCCGCCGCGAAGGCGTCCCCCGCCCCGTTCGTGTCGACGACCGGTGCTGGCGGCGCGGCGGCGGGCACCGGCGTCGGGTCGCCCGCACCGTGGTGCACCTCGGCGCCGTCCGCGCCCCGGGTCACCAGCACCGTACGCGGCGCCAGGGCGGTGGCGAGCGCGCCGGCCCCCGCGCCCAACCGAACACCACTGACGAAGACGACGTCGGCCACCTCGGCGAAGGGCCGATGGTAGGCGTTCGCCCCGTCCCAGTCGTGCAGGTCGGTGGAGAGGGCGACCCCGTCGGGCAGCGCGGCGCGCAGGGCGGGCAGCAGGGGCAGCGTCCAATCCATGATTGACAGGTGGACGTGGGCCGCCCGCCTGGCCAGCGCGGTCACCTCGCCCGCCGGGAACGGGGGCGGCCCCTGCCAGGGGCGCGGGTCGTAGAGCGACATGCGCCGTCCGGCCGGGTCGACCAGGTTCACCGACCGCCGGGTGCCGGCCGGGGCGTCGCCCAGCACGGCGTGCACGCCGGTGCGGGCCAGCGCGGCCCGGACCACGTCACCGGCCGGGTCGGCGCCGATGACGTCGATCACCGCCACGCGCAGCCCGAGCGCGTGCCCCGCGAGCGCCACCCCGGCGCCGGTGTTGCCGATCCGCAGGTCGATCGGGTCGACGGGGACGGAGTCGACGGCCGGCAGCGGGATCGCGGGCACCCGCACCCGCACGTCGACGCCGAGACCGCCGATCACGAGGAGGTCGTACACGCGCCGACCCTACCGTCGGCGCACCACGGGCCCGGCCTCCCGGCCGTCGCCAATCGGGGCGGCCCGTCGGTGCGCTGGTCGGGGCCGCCGGGACCGGACCGATATCCTCGCCGGGGTCGTCGCGAGGAGGGGAACGCGTGCTGGTCGTCCACGGGGTCTGGCGCTCCGGCGTCGGGCTCGTCGTCTGGGCCGAGGACAGCACGCTGCCGGTCCACGCGTCGCGCCGCCCGGGCCGGGCGCCCCGGGAACGGCCGCACCCGTTCGCCGCCGACCACGCCACGCTCGCCGCCGCGCTGGCCGCGACGGCCGAGCCGACCGACCTCGGCACGGCCCTGCTTACCCTGCCCACCCGGGCCGGCGCGCCGCTGGACTCGCCGGAACTCGTCCGTCCCGAGGTCGCCGGCGCGGCCCGCGGGGCGGTCACCCTCGCCGGGTGGCGGGTCCCCGTCCTCGGGTACGCCCCCGACGCCGCCCTGCCCCTGCTGCGCGGCCTCGACGCGTTGGCCGCCGTGCCGGGCGCGACCCTGCGCCACCTCGCCGAACTCGCCGACTTCGCGGTGGACCTGACGGCCCGGGGCCGGGTCCTGCCGGGCCTCACCGAGCCGTCGCAGGAGCGCGCGGACCGTGCGGTCACCGCCCGGGCGGTGTGGCGACCGCTGCTCACGGGCACGGACGCCGCGTGGGCCCGGGCGCTGGCGCTGGCCCTGCCCCCGGCCGCCCGTGCCGCCACCGGCCCCGACGCGCCGGGCCGTCCCGGTGCCGCCGCCGGCACGGGCACGCCGTCCGGACCGGACACCGCGCCGGGCGCGCTGGTCGCCGACGCGCTCGACGCGCTCGCCGACGCCGCCGTCCGGGCCGCCCTGGCGGAGACCGCGCTGGCCCGGGGCGTACGACCGAACGGCGCCGTGCCGGCCTGGCTGGCCGCGCTCACCGGGCCGGTGCGGGAGTTCGCCGCCGACCCGGCCGGGCTGGACACCCTCCGCGCCGAGCTGGACGCCTGGCAGCGCGACGCGGCCGGCGGCGCGGTGCGGGCGAGCTTCCGCCTGGTCGAGCCCTCGGCCGACGAGGTCACCGAGCCGGTCGTCGTGGTGCCCGCCGACCCGGCGGCGACGGTCGCGACGAGCGGCTCGTGGCGGGTCGAGTTCGGCCTCCAGGCCGCCGACGAGCCGAGCCTGCACGTGGACGCCGGGCAGGTGTGGCGGGCGCCGGGGACCGTCGCCGGACTGGCCGGTCGCGGCGACGACCCGCAGGAGACGCTGCTGGCCGAGCTGGGCCGCGCCAGCCGGCTCTGGCCGGAGCTGGACACCGCCCTGCGTACGGCCACCCCGGAGGCCCTGGAGTTGGACGTCGAGGGGGCGCACCGGTTCCTGCGCGAGGGCGCCCCGGTGCTGCACGCCGCCGGGTTCGCCGTGCTGCTGCCCTTCTGGTGGCGGCGCCCGTCGTCCCGGCTCGGCGCCCGGTTGCAGGCCCGCAGCCGGACCGCCCCGGGCACCGTCGCCACCAGCTCCGGCGGCGTCGGGCTGGACGCCCTCGTCGACTACCGCTGGGAGGTGTCCCTCGGCGACCAGCCGCTCACCGCCGAGGAGCTGGCGTCGCTGGCCGCGCTGAAGACGCCGCTGGTGCGGCTGCGCGGGCGGTGGGTGGAACTGGACCCGAAGCGGCTCGCCGCCGGCCTGCGGCTGCTCCGCTCCTCCGGCGAGCTGACCGTCGCCGACCTGCTGCGGCTCGGCCTGACCGACGCCGGGCAGCCGGACGCGCTGCCCGTGCTGGAGGTCAGCGCCGACGGCGCGCTGGGCGACCTGCTCGCCGGGGCGGTGGAGCGGCGGCTCACCCCGCTGGACCCGCCGCCGGCGTTCCACGGCACGCTGCGGCCGTACCAGCGGCGGGGATTGGCCTGGCTGGCGTTCCTCCAGTCCCTGGGGCTCGGCGGGGTGCTCGCCGACGACATGGGGCTGGGCAAGACGGTGCAACTGCTCGCCCTGCTCGCCGCAGACCCGCCGGACGCCGGCCCGACCCTGCTGGTCTGCCCGATGTCGCTGGTCGGCAACTGGCAGCGCGAGGCGGCGCGGTTCACGCCGGGGCTGCGCGTACACGTGCACCACGGCGCGGAACGGGCGCGGGGCGAGGCGTTCGGCGCGGCCGTGCACGGCGCGGACCTGGTCCTCACCACCTATTCCGTCGCGGCCCGCGACGCGGTCGACCTGGCCGGCATCGACTGGCGGCGGGTGGTCGTCGACGAGGCCCAGGCGATCAAGAACGCCGCCACCCGGCAGGCCGAGGCGGTCCGCGCGCTGCCCGCCCGCCACCGGATCGCCGTCACCGGCACGCCGGTGGAGAACCGGCTGGCGGACCTGTGGTCGATCATGCAGTTCGCCAACCCGGGCCTGCTGGGACCGGCGGCGACCTTCCGCAAGACGTACGCCGAGCCGATCGAGCGGCACGGCGACGCCGAGGCGGCCGAGCGGCTGCGCCGGATCACCGGCCCGTTCGTGCTGCGCCGCCTCAAGACCGACTCCTCGATCATCTCGGACCTGCCGGAGAAGCTGGAGATGGAGGTGCTCTGCAACCTCACCGCCGAGCAGGCCTCGCTCTACCGGGCGATCGTCGACGACATGATGGCGCGGATCGAGTCCAGCGACGGCATCGAGCGCCGTGGGCTGGTGCTCGCCGCCATGACCCGGCTCAAGCAGGTCTGCAACCACCCCGCGCAACTGCTGCGCGACGGCTCGGCGCTGCCCGGCCGCTCCGGCAAGCTGGCCCGCCTGGAGGAGATCCTGGACGAGGTCCTCGCGGCGGGGGAGCGGGCCCTGCTCTTCACCCAGTACGCCGAGTTCGGCGGCATGCTGCGCGGGCACCTGTCGGCCCGGTTCGGCCGGGAGGTGCTCTTCCTGCACGGCGGGGTCGGCAAGGCCGACCGGGACGCCATGGTGACCCGGTTCCAGTCCCCCGGGGGACCGGCGATCTTCGTCCTGTCGCTCAAGGCCGGCGGCACCGGACTCACGCTCACCGAGGCCAACCACGTGGTGCACGTCGACCGGTGGTGGAACCCCGCCGTCGAGGATCAGGCCACCGACCGGGCGTTCCGGATCGGCCAGCGGCGCCGGGTGCAGGTCCGCAAGTTCGTCTGCGCCGGCACGGTGGAGGAGAAGGTGGCGGCGCTGATCGCCGACAAGCGGAGCCTCGCCGCCTCGGTCGTCGGCACCGGCGAACAGTGGGTCACCGAGCTGTCCACGACGCAGCTGCGCGAGCTGTTCACCCTGGAGGCCGGGGCGGTGGTGGAGTGAGCGGGCAGCCGGCGGATGGCAGCGGGGGGAGCGGCCGCTTCGCCGACTACGGCCGGCCGCGCCGGGTCGACGGCGGCCTGAGGGCGCGCAGCACCCGGGGCGCCATCGGCCGGTCCTGGTGGTCGCGGCGCTTCCTGGAGGTGCTGGAGTCCTTCGCCCTCGGCACCCGGCTGACCCGCGGCCGGTCGTACGCGCGGGCCGGCCAGGTGATCCGCCTGGACGTCGCCCCCGGCACCGTCCACGCCGAGGTGCAGGGCTCGCGCGCGCAGCCGTACGAGGTGAGCATCGCCCTGCCGCCGTTCCCGGAGGCGCTGTGGGCCCGCGTCGAGGCGGAACTGGCCGCCCAGGCGTTCTTCAGCGCCCGGCTGCTCGCCGGCGACCTGCCCCCGGAACTGGAGGAGCTGTTCGCGGGCGCCGGCGCCCCACTCTTCCCCGCCGGCGTCGCGGAACTGCGTCAGCGGTGCAGCTGCCCCGACTTCGCCGTTCCCTGCAAGCACCTCGCGGCCACGTTCTACCTGCTCGCCGAGGCGTTCGACGCCGACCCGTTCCAGTTGCTGCACTGGCGGGGCCGCAGCCGGACGCAGCTGCTCGACCGGCTGCGCGTCCTGCGCGCCGGCGCCGCACGCGTCGACGACCGGCCGGAGGCGAACGGTGCCCGGCCACCGGCCGTGCCGTCCGACGGTGTCGTGCCGCCGGCCCCACCGTCCACGACGGACGGTGCCGCACCGGAGGCGGTGCCGCCCATGGCGGACGGTGTCGTACCGCCAACCCAACCATCCACGACGGACGGTGCCACACCGGCGGCTGTGCCGCCCACGGCGGACGGTGTCGTCTCCACGACCATGCCGGCCACGACGGACGGTGCCGGGCACGGCGGTGCGGACCGGGCCGGACCGGACGCCGGCCAGGGCACCGTGGACGTCCCGCCGGTCGGCGCGGCCCGGGCGCTCGCCGGCCTGCCGGCGGCACCGCTGGCCGAGGCGGTCGACCGGTTCTGGCTGCCGCCGGTCCCGCTACCCGACCGGCCACCCAGCCTGTCGACCGGGCCGGACCTGCTGCTGCGGCAGCTCGGCGCGCCGGCCCCCGCCATCGGCGGGCCCGGCCTGGTCGAGCGGCTGCGGCGGGCGTACCGGCTCCTCGCCCGGTGAGGGCGTACGGGACCCCGGCTCACAGCCAGCGGCGGCGGAACCGCCACATGAGTGCCGCGTTGGCCACCAGGACCACCGCGCAGACGGCCCCGGCCAGCCGCCCGGCCAGCACGGTCATCGCCGGCAGCGACGCCCACAGCACGATCGTCAACAGCATCAGCCATCGGCCGCGACGGGCCCGCGCCCGGTTGTCGAGCCGGGCGAAGAACGCCGGATCACTCTCCCGGAGCTGACGGGTGATCTGCTCGAACCTGCGCTGATCCTCTTTGCTGAGCATGTGCCTTCCCCTCACGTGTTCAGCGGTTCGGCGGCATACCCGCTGCGGCGGCGGCTCACGCTCCCGTCCTGCTGCTACTTTGCGCGTCCGGCCGGCGCCGGCCCCGGCCACGCTGGGCCGTGCCGCCGGAGAGCGGGGAGCGCCTCAGGGCAGGCTTAGCCGAACCTTAAATTTGCCTGTGCCGATACAGGTGCCGTCCCGTGCCGGTCCGGCCGGAATCGTCGCGTCCGGGCCGTGCCGTGCCGCGTACGCCCTGCTCGCGAGGTCCGTGCCGGGCCGCGCGGAAATCCAGGGCCGCCGACCCGCGCTGAGCGGCGCCTTAAGTGCCCTCCCGGGGGCTTCCGGAGCTGCTTGAAGGCACCTGAACGCTTCATTACCTTCCGGTGACAACCCCCTCAGGCACCAGCCGCCGCACCTGCACCCCGTGCCCGGTGCCAGTCGTCGCGGCGCAGCAGAAACGGATTGGTACATGGCCGACCAGAATGTGCCACCACGTCGACCGCGGGACGACCGCGGATGGGACGGGCGTCAGTACCCCGCCGCCGACGCCCACCCCTCCACCCCGTACGGCCACGAGGCGCGCAGCCCGCACCCCGCCGACCCTCGGGGGCAGTACGCCCACGCCGGGCAGCCGGCCGCGCGCGGCCCGCAGTGGGTGGGCCCGGACGGCTTCGCCCGGCAGGCCGGCCCTCCGCCGGCCGGCCCGGGGCTGCCCAACCTGGACGACGGCGACGAGCCGGGCCGCAAGGTCGGCCGTCGCAAGGCCCTCGCGGCCCTCGGCGGCACCGCGGCGGTGGTGGCCGGCGGTGCCGCCCTCGCGATGACCCCGCAGATCCGCAGCCTCTTCGGCGACGAGGCGGTGGCCGCCGACGCCACCGGCACCACCGTCACCGACGGCACCCCCGCCCGCCCCAGCGGCCAGCAGCCGAGCACGGTGCGCACCTACACCGAGCAGAACGAGAGCTACATGGGCTCCCGGGCCGGCGAGGCGTTGAAGAAGAACGCCCCGGCCGGCGGCCGGACCTTCTCCGGGCCGGCGGCCGCCGCCGCGGAGACCAAGGTGACCGTCAAGACGGTGCTCGCCAAGGACCCGATGCTGCACCTGGCCCGGCGGGCCACCTTCGGCGCCACCCCGCAGGTCCTCGCCGAGATCAAGGATCGGGGCATCGACGGCTGGCTGCGCTGGCAGCTCGACCCCGACAAGATCGCCCCCACGAAGGCCGAGCTGAAGCTCGCCGAGCTGCCGACGCTGAAGCTGGGCACCGCGCAGCTGCGCGAGCAGCGCGACCAGCTCAACGAGCGCGGCGCGCAGCCGGAGAAGGAGATGGTGGACGCCACCGTCGCCCGGCAGATCTGGTCGAACCGGCAGCTGTTCGAGGTCATGGTCGACTTTTGGAACGACTTCCTGCACGTCGCCGCGGACTTCGACGGCGGCGAGGTCTACCGCGCGTCCTTCGACCGGGACGTCGTGCGGGCGCACGCCCTCGGCAGCTACCCCGAGATGCTGCTCGCCGCGAACCGGCACCCGGCGCTGCTGCTCTACCTCAACCAGAACGACTCCCGCGCCGACGCGGTCAACGAGAACCTGGCCCGGGAGAACCTGGAGCTGTACTCGGTGGGCGTCGACGGCGGCTACACCGAGAAGGACGTCCGGCAGGCGGCCCTGCTCCAGACCGGTCGCGGCGTCAGCGACGGCAAGTACGTGTTCCGTCCCGAGCGGCACTACGTCGGCAAGGTGAAGGTCCTCGGCTTCACCCACGCGAACAACTCGAAGGACCCGAAGAAGGCCGAGGCGGCCATCGACGCGTACCTGACGTACATCGCGCTGCACCCGTCGACCGCGAAGTACGTGGCGCAGAGCCTGGCCACCCGGTTCGTGTCGGACACCCCGCCGAAGTCCCTGGTGGAGCGGCTGGCGAAGTCGTACAGCATGAACAAGGGCATGATCAAGCCGGTGCTGATGACGCTGTTCAGCTCCTCGGAGTTCTGGGCGGCGGTGGGCCAGAAGGTACGCCGGCCGATGGAGTACCTGGTCGCCACGTACCGGGCCCTGGGCGTGTCCCCGGAGGCGTCGCCGAGGCACGACAACGGCGACAGCAAGCGCACCCCGTACGCCCGGGGGCTGCGGCAGGTCCACGACAAGATGCGCGAGCTGGGCCAGTACCCGATGGGCCAGCCCACCCCCGACGGCTACCCGGACGTCTATGTGGCCTGGACCTCCGCCGGCACCATGGTCAACGGCTGGAACGAGGCGGGCGAACTGCTCGCCGGCCGGCGTACCGTCTTCACCTACACCCCGCCGGAGAAGCTGGTGGCCCGGCCGCCCGCCACCGCCGGCGCGTACGTGGACGCGCTGGCCCTGCGGCTGGTGGGTCAGAAGCTGAGCGCCAGGGAGCGGTCCCTGATCCTCGGCGTGGCCGGCGTGTCGGCCGGCGACAGGGTCGACGCCACGTTCGACGGGGCCGTCACCGCCGTAGCGCGGGCGATCCTCGCTTCCCCCCAGCACCACCTCCGGTGAGGCACCCGATGGAGAAGACTGTGCACACGTTTCCCCTGCACCCCGAATGCCCCGACCTGCGGCGACTGGCCGACGACCCGGCCGAGGCGCTGCTGCGGGCCGAGGCCGACATCGTCGCTGCCGAGAACGCCGCCGAGGCCGACCGCTACCGGCGGCTGGAGGACCTGGAGGAGGCCCAGCAGGACGGTCGCGGCGTGACCCGGCGGACGTTCGTGGCCGGCGCCGCCGCCACCGCCACCGCCCTCGCGACGGCACAGTTCGTCACCACCTCGGCCTCGTTCGCCGCCACCAAGACCGGCACGCTGATCCACGTCTTCCTCTACGGCGGGCTGGACGGGCTGAGCCTGGTCGCCCCGGCGGACGACCCGGTGCTCGCCAAGGCCCGCCCCGACCTGCTGCTCGGCGACGACTCCCTGGCGGTGGGGCGCGGCTTCAAGCTGACCAGCGCGTTCAAGCCGCTGGAGAAGTGGCTGAAGAGCGGCAACCTCGGCTTCGTCCCGGCGGTCTCCGACGAGCGGCTCTCGCGCAGCCACTTCCAGGCCGCGGACGCCTGCAACCTCGGCGGCCTGCCCGGCGAGACCGGCGGCCGGGGCTGGCTGGACAGCCTGGTCGACGCGCTCGGCACGGGCACCGCGTTCCGCAGCGTCGGCATCGGCAGCACGCTGCCCCGCTCGCTGGTCGGCAACAACGGCGCGCTCTCCCTCAACAACGTCGGATCGCTGCGGCTCAACGGCGACGACCGGTACCGGGCCGCGACCGAGAAGGCGATCAAGGGGCTCTTCACCGGGATCAACCACCCCGTGCAGGAGGCCGTGCAGGACGGCCTGGGGGCGCTGGCCACCGCGCAGCGTCTCGCCGCGAAGCCGTACCAGGCGGCCGAGGGCGTCGAGTACAAGGGCGTCGGCAACGCGTTCCAGCAGCTCGCCCAGCTCATCAAGGGCGGGGCGAACGTCCGGGTCGCCACCGTCGGAATGGGCGGCTACGACACCCACGAGAACCAGGGCACCCGCGACGGCGGTCAGCTGCACCGGCGGCTCAACGAGCTGGCCAGCGCCATGGCGGCGTTCTTCACCGACCTCGGGGAGAAGTCGGCCGACGTGACCATCATGGTCTCCAGCGAGTTCGGCCGGCGGGTCGCCTCCAACGGCGGCGGCACCGACCACGGCCACGGCGGCGTGGTCACCGTGCTCTCCGGCCGCAAGCTCGCCGGCTCGCTGCTGGGCACCTGGAACGGCCTGGACGACCTGGACTCCGGCGACGTGCCCGAGTACAACAACATGTTCAACGTCTACGGGGCCGTCGCGCAGGGCCGCTTCGGGCTCACCAATGCGGAGGTGGACAAGATCTTCCCCCGGCAGAAGTACCGCCCGATGAAGCTGTACGCGTGACGTACCCGCGCACCCACGCCGCCGGCCGCCGCGCCGGGACGACCCCGTCCCGGCGCGGCGGCCGGCCGGCTGCGGACGTACGCCCGCTGGTGCCGCCGCGACGCGGACCCGGCGGCCGGCGGCTGCTGGCCGCGTTGCTCGTCGTCGGCCTGCTCGCCAGCGTGCTGCCCTGGTGGCTGGACACCCCGCCCGGATCGCTGCGCACGACGGCCGCCACCCTCACCGCCGCCGGCCGGATCACGGGACTGGTCGCCGGCTACCTGCTGCTCGTGCAGGTGCTGATGATGAGCCGGCTGCCGATCCTGGAGCGGTGGGCCGGCGGCGAACGCATCGCCCGCTGGCACCGCGACGTCGGGGCCACCCTGCTGGTCGCCGTGCTCGCGCACGCGTCGCTGATCCTCGTCGGCTACGCCGACCTGGAGGACAACCCGGTGCTCACCGAGGCCGGCGTGCTGCTGCGCGACTACGAGGACATGGTCTCCGCGTTCGCCGCCGCCGGGATCCTGGTGCTGGTCGGCCTCACCAGCGTGCGGGCGATCCGGAGCGCGCTGCCCTACGAGCTGTGGCACGCCCTGCACCTGTCGAGCTACGCGGTGCTGCTGCTCGGCTTCGCCCACCAGTTCAGCAACGGCGCGCAGCTGTTCCGGCCCGGTCCGGTCCGCACCGGTTGGATCGCGATGTACGCGCTGGTGCTCGCCGCCCTGCTCTGGGGCCGGGTGCTCGCGCCGGTGGCGTTCAACCTGCGGCACCGGCTGCGGGTCGCCGACGTGGTCGCCGAGAGCCCGGACACGATCTCGATCTACCTGACGGGGGAGCGGCTGGAGCGGCTGGAGCTACTGGGTGGGCAGTTCTTCCGCTGGCGCTTCCTCGCCCGGGGCTGCTGGTGGCAGGCGCACCCGTTCTCGGTCTCCGCCGCCGTCAACGACCGCTGGCTGCGGCTCACCGTCAAGGTGGTCGGCAGGCACACCGCCGACCTGCGCGATCTCGAACCGGGCACCCGGGTCTGGGCGGAGGGCCCGTCGGGCACCTTCACCGCCGCCCACCGCACCCGCGAACGGGCCCTGCTGATCGCCGGCGGCAGCGGGATCACCCCGATCCGGGCGATGCTGGAGGAGTTGCCGCCCGGCGCCGCGCTGATCTACCGCGCCCGTACGCCGGCCGACGTGCTGCTGCACCGCGAGTTGGACTGGCTCGCCGAGGCCCGGGACACCGCGATCTGGTACGTCGTCGGTTCCCGCCACGACCCCGGCCCCCGCCAGGTCATGAGCCCGGACGGGCTGCGCCGGCTGGTCCCGGACGTCGCCCGGCGCGACGTCTACCTCTGCGGGCCGCCCGGCCTGGTCGAGCAGTCGCTGCGGGTGCTCCGCGAGGCCGGCGTGCCCCGCCGGCAGATCCACCTCGCCACGTTCGAGCTGTAGGAAGGCTGCCATGCGTCGCGCCCTGCTCGCCATCACCGGCCTGGCGGCCGGCACCACCGCGATGGTGGTGCTGAAGGGCTCGCCGGGCACCAGCCCGGTCGCTCAGGACCTGCCGGCGGCGCCCGTGCCGGTGACCCCCGCGCCGGCCGGCCCGGCCCCGACCGGCGGCGAGGTCTCCGCCGCGCCGTCGCCCAGCCGCACCGTCGCGTCCCCCCGGCCCGGCCGCACCGTCACCCGGCCCCCGGCGAGCCGGCCGAGCCCCACCACCCGGGCGCCCTCCGCGCCGCGCACCACCACCAAGCCGCCGCCCGCGCCGACCACCCGCACCGTCACGGGGCCGGTCGTGGAGAACGAGTACGGCAACGTCCAGGTGCAGATCACCCTGCGCGGGACGCGGATCGTCGACGTGGTGGCCCTGGAGCTGCCCGAGGAGACCGCCCAGTCCGACCAGCGCAGCGAGCAGGTCGACGGCCGCTACAGCGGCACCTCGGGGCTGGTGGTGCAGCGGCAGAGCGCCGACGTGGACACCGTGTCCGGGGCGACCGCCACCAGCACCTCGTACCGGCAGTCGTTGCAGGCCGCGATCGACCGGGCGAACTGACGTGCCGGTGTCGGCGGCGGGGTGGCGCGGGCCGGGCGGGTGTCCACCGGCGACCAGGCCGGGGCTGCGCCGGGTCGAGCAGGTCATGGGTACCGCCATCAGCCTCGACCTCGCCGACGACCTGCCCGTCGCCGAGCTGGACGGGCTGGCCGGGGACGCGTTCGCCTGGCTGCGCGAGGTCGACGCCCGGTTCAGCACGTACCGGGCCGACAGCGAGGTGTGCCGCCTCGACCGGGGCGAGCTGCCGCTCTCCGCGGCCGGCGCCGACCTGCGGGACGTGCTGGCGCGCTGCGCCGAGCTGTGGAGGGTCACCGACGGCTTCTTCGACGCGTACGCCACCGGGCGGCTCGACCCGTCCGGCTACGTCAAGGGCTGGGCGGTGCAGGTCGCCTCGGACCGGCTGCTCGCGGCCGGGGCGGCGAACCACTGCCTGAACGCCGGCGGCGACGTGCGGGTACGCGGCCGCTCCCACACCGGGCGACCCTGGCGGATCGGCGTGCGGCACCCGTGGGACGCGATGTCCACCTGTCTCGTGCTGACCGGCACCGACCTGGCCGTTGCCACGTCCGGCGTCTACGAGCGCGGCCACCACGTGCTCGACCCGCGCCGGGGTGTGCCGGCCCGGGGGCTGCGTTCGGTCACCGTGGTCGGGCCGGATCTCGGGCTGGCCGACGCGTACGCCACCGCGGCCGTCGCGATGGGTCCGGCCGGCGTCGGCTGGCTGGACGGCCTGCCCGGCCACCAGCACGCGGTCGTCACCGACGACGCACGGCTGCTGCACTCCACCGCCCTGCCCCTGGCCGGCTGAGGGTCAGCGGAAGGGGCGGGTGGTGGCGGGTCGGGAGCCGAGGGGCCGGGGGCGGCCCGGTCGGGAGCCGGCGGGCCGGGTGACCGGCCAGCGGCGGTGCGGCCGGTGGTGCCGTGGTGGCGGCTCCGTGCCGTCCGGCTGGCGCGCGGTGTCGTCGGTGGACATGTAACCCCCGCTCCCGGCGCGGGTGCGCCGTCGCCGTACCCAACGAGCGCCGGCCCTCCGGCGTCGCTGTCGAGCCGCCGTCACATGCCCCGGCGCGGCAGCGGCAGGTGCCCGGGGATCAGGTCGGAGGTGACCGTGACGCCGGTGGCCCGCAGGGCCTCGATCAGCGCGTTCTGCACCAGGTAGGAGTCGGGCAGTTGCCAGCGGGCCTGTTCGGGCGCGACCGCCCAGCGCACGGTGCCCTCCGGCAGCCGGGTCGGCGGGGCGGGGATCCACGAGCCCGGGCCGTGCCGGACCACGTGGAAGCAGTGGTCGAGTTCGGGGCGCAGCGGGTCGCCGGGGCGGACCAGGAACATCCAGCGGCCGGTCGGGGTCACCAGCACCGGCCCGCGTACGCCGACGCCGGCCGGGTGCGTGCGGACCGCGTCCAGCACGTGCCGGCCGAGGTGCGTGGGCACCTCCAGCACGTCGAACGCCCGCCCGGTGGGCAGCAGCACGCCGTGGGGTCGGGTGCGCCACCAGGTCGCGACGCGCGCCGGGTCGGCGCTGGCCGCGTGCTCCCAGTTCTCCAGCGCGGGATGGCAGCCGACCGTGGGGCAGCCGGCCCGCCCGCACACGAAGCGGCTACGGGCCAGGCAGGCGCCGGGGGTGACGTCCCAGCCGTGCAGGGCGTACCGCACGGCCACCCGCCGCAGCCGCACCCGCTCCATCGGGGACAATTGAACGACGCGCGGCGCGACATTTCCCCACATGTGCCATCTCCCCTCGCCGGACCCCGGCCGGTGCCCAGGTCGCATGTCGAGCACCGTCACTGCCGTAACCCGCGATCGTTGAGCTGACGAACGGCTGATGCAACTTGCACGAAAACTACGAGGACTGGCTGTATGGCTGACGCACACGCTGTGCGACCAGCGAAACCTGAGGCGTACGGATCGCCACGCCGGGCGACCGGCCGGCACGCCCGCTCGAGCAGGCACAAGGGGAGGCACGGGTAGATGGACGAATTACCCATCGGGCGACGGGTGGCCTACTGGCGGGGGCGGCGCAAGATGTCGCAGCAGGTCTTCGCGGACCGCCTGGGCAAGTCGAAGAGTTGGGTGGACAAGGTCGAGCGCGGGGTGCGCCGGCTGGACAAGTTCTCCGTCCTCTACGAGATCGCCGACATCCTCCAGGTCGACGTGCAGCTGCTGCTCGGCAAGGACCCGGAGCGGCGTACGGACGCGCTGAACTGCATCGACCAGGTGGAGGTGCAGGAGATCCGGGCGGCCCTGGAGCGGTACGACTCGATGAGCGCGTACTTCGACGCCGCCCCGTACCCGCCGCCCCTGGCCGACATGCGCAAGGCCGTCAACCACGCCTGGCTCACCTACCAGTACGGCCGGTACGGGATGCTCACCCGGGCGCTGCCGAAGCTGCTGCGCGACGCCCAGGCCGCCGACGCCGGTCACGCCGGCGATCCGGCCCGCGAGGCGGCCCACCTGCTCGGGCAGGTCTACCAGATCGCCTCGTCGGTGCTGCGCAAGCTGGGCGAGTGCGAGCTGGCCTGGCTGGCCGCCGACCGCTCGATGGCGGTCGCCCAGCGCGCCGACGACCCGCTGCTGGCCGGCATCGCCACCACCCGGGTCTGCAACGCGCTGGTGGCCATGGGCCGGCCCCGCCCCGCCCTCGAACTGAACGTCACCATCGCCAACCGGCTCGCCCCCGGCGGCGGCAACGAGGCGTCCCCGGCCCTGCTGTCGGTGTACGGGATGCTGCTGCTCCAGGGGGCGATGGCCGCCGCCCGGATCGGCGACTGCGCCACCGTCGACGACCTGATCAACGGCGCGCAGGAGGCGGCCACCCTGCTCGGTGGCGACCACAACCACTACTGGACCTCGTTCGGGCCGACCAACGTGGAGCTGCACCGGGCCGCGGCGGCGGTCGAACTGGGCGACGGCGGCCGGGCGGTGGAGGTGCACCGGAACCGGATCCAGGAGCCGGCGTTCAACGCGCTGCTGCCGGAGCGCCGGGCCCACCACCTGCTCGACATCGCCCGGGGCTTCGCCCACGTCGGCGACGTGGCCAACGCCGGCGAGATGCTGCTGCGCGGCGACCGCCTCGCCCCGTCCGAGATCCGGTGCCGGCCGATCGCCCACGAGGTGATGTCGGACATCCTGCGTCGCACACGTGGTGCGCCGCCTTCTCCGATTGCGGAGTTGGCTGAGCACATGGGAGTAGGGGTATGAGCGCGGAGCCGGCCTGATGACCGGCCCGCACCCGAGCAGCGAGCGCCGCGAGGTGCTCTACGTCATCGCCTGCGGTTCGCCGCTGGCCCGCCACGTCGGCCGGCTCGTCGAGCTGGCCCACCAGGACGGCTGGGACGTCTGCGTGGTCACCACGCCGGACGGCGCCAAGTTCGTCGACCGGGCCGCGCTGGCCCGGCAGACCGGCCATCCGGTCCGCACCCACTACAAGAACCCGGGCGACCTCGACGTGCTGCCGCAGGCGGACGCGATGATCGTCTGCCCGGCGACGGTCAACACCGTCAACAAGTGGGCGGCCGGCATCACCGACACACTGGCCCTCGGGCTGCTGGTGGAGGCGCAGGGCATGGGCGTGCCGGTGGTGGCGGTGCCGTACACGAACGTGGCGATGGCGGCCCACCCGGCCTTCCAGGCCGGCATCGCCCGGCTCGCCGAGTGGGGGGTGACGGTGCTGTTCGGCGATCACGTCATCCCGTTGCACCCGCCCGGCACCGGCGAACGGCACGTGGCCGCCTTCCCGTGGGCCCTGGGCCTGGCGGCCGTACGGGAGCGGCTCTGCCCCGTCGCCTGAACGCGCGCCGGAAGGTCCCGGGTCGACGCACGGCGTCGGCACGGGACCCTCCGGCGCGCCCGGGGAGCGGCGGGACACGCCGCCGCGTCGGTGGGGGAGGGCCCCGGCCACGTCCCGCGCCGGTAAGCTGGCCCGCCGTGAGCACCAACGCAGCCCCGCCGACCGTCGCCGACGTCGTCGCCGAGCTGGAGCGGCGCTATCCGCCGGCCTGGGCCGAGGACTGGGACCGCGTCGGGCTGGTGCTCGGCGAGCCGTGTGCCCCGGTACGCCGGGTCCTCTGCGTGGTCGACGTGGTGCCGGAGACGGTCGCCGAGGCGCTCGACGCCGGCGTCGACATGATCGTCGCCCACCATCCGCTGCTGCTGCGCGGTGTCTCCTCGGTGGCCCCCACGACCTACAAGGGCCGCATCGTCCACCGGCTCATCAAGTCCGACGTGGCGCTCTACGTCGCGCACACCAACGCCGACGTGGCCGCCCCGGGCGTCTCCGACGCCCTCGCCGCCCGGTTCGGGCTGACCGGGCTGCGCCCGCTGCACCGTCCCGCACCCGGCTCGCCCGCGCAGGGCGACGGCCGGGGGATCGGCCGCATCGGCGAACTGCCGGAGCCGATGACGCTCGCGGAGCTGACCCGGCACGCCGCCGCCGTGCTGCCCGCCACCACCTGGGGAGTTCGCGCCGCCGGGGATCCCGGGCGTATGGTTCGTACCCTCGCGGTCAGCGGCGGCGCGGGGGACGGCTTCCTCGCCGACGCGACCGCGGCCGGGGTGGACGCGTACCTCACCGCAGACCTGCGTCACCACCCGGCCGGCGAGCACCTGGCCGCCGACGGCCCGGCCCTGCTCGACGCCGCCCACTGGGCGACGGAACGACCGTGGCTGGACGACCTGGCCGCTCTCCTCCGGGAGGCGACGGGTGTCGAGACGCTGGTGTCCGACCTGGCCACCGACCCGTGGACCGTACACGCCGCCCCACCCGCGGTGGACGACAAGGAGCCCCGACCGTGAAGGCTGACCCCAAGGTCCAGCGCCGCCTGCTCGACCTCCAGGCCATCGACACCTCCCTCGCCCAGCTCGCCCACCGCCGCCGCGCGCTGCCCGAGCGGGCCGAGCTGGACGCGCTGGCCCGGGAGCTGTCCGCGCTGGAGGACGAGCGGGTCCGCGCCCAGGTGGCTGTCGACGACCTGGACCGGGACATCGCCCGCATGGAGAAGGACGTCGACCAGGTGCGGGCCCGCAAGGCCAAGAACGAGGCCCGGCTGGCCGCCGGCACCGGCCCGGCCCGCGAGCTGGAGGCCCTCCAGCACGAGCTGGTCTCGCTCAACCGCCGCCAGGGCGACCTGGAGGACGCCGAGCTGGAGCTGATGGAGCAGCGGGAGACGGCCCAGGGCGTGCTGGACGGCGTGGAGAAGCGGCTCGCCGAGGTGCGGGAGAAGCGTGACGACGCCGAGCGCCGCCGCGACGAGAGCCTGGCCGAGATCGCCAAGGAGGAGGAGTTCAAGCGCGGCGCCCGCCAGCCGCTCGCGGCCGACCTCCCGGCCGACCTGCTGGGGCTGTACGACAAGATCCGCGAGGACACCGGGCTCGGCGCGGCGCTGCTGACCGCCGGGCGCTGCGGCGGCTGCCGCCTGGAGCTGTCCGGCGCCGACGTGGCCCGCATCCGCAAGACCGACCCGGACGAGGTCGTCCGGTGCGAGGACTGCCGTCGGATCATGGTCCGCACCAACGAGTCCGGTCTCTAGCCCGTGGCGCCGCGCGTGGTCGTCGTCGAGGCCGACGGCGGGTCCCGGGGCAACCCCGGCCCGGCCGGCTACGGCGCGGTGGTCCGCGACCAGGACACCGGTGAGGTGCTGGCCGAGCGGAGCGAGTCGATCGGCGTCGCCACCAACAACGTCGCCGAGTACCGGGGGCTGATCGCCGGGCTGGAGGCCGCCGCCGAGCTGGGCGCCGCCGAGGTCGAGGCCAGGATGGACTCGAAGCTGGTGGTCGAGCAGATGTGCGGCCGCTGGCAGATCAAGCACCCCGGGCTGCGCCCGCTCGCCGCGCAGGCCGCCGGGCTGGCGAGCCGCTTCGCCGCCGTCCGCTACCAGTGGATTCCCCGCGACCGCAACCGGCACGCCGACGCCCTCGCCAACGCCGCCATGGACGCCGCCGCCGGCAAGGCGCCGGCCCGGGCCGCCGTCGCGCCGCCGCGCGTCGTGGAGCCGCCGCGTGAGGTCGCCGCCCCCGACTCGCCGGCCCGGGCGAGGGCCCGCGAGGTGGCGGCCCGCGCCGCGTCGGCGACGACCACCGGCACCGACCCGGCCACCGCGCCCGCCTCCTGGGAGCCGCGGCCGAGCTTCACCGCCACCCGGCTCGTCCTGGTGCGGCACGGCGAGACCGCGTACACCGAGCAGCGCCGCTACTCCGGCCGCGGCGACGTGCCGCTGTCGGAGCGCGGCCGGGCCCAGGTCCGGGCCACGGCCGCCCGGGTGGCCCGGCTGGCCCCGACCGTCGCGGCCGTGGTCAGCTCGCCCCTGTCCCGGTGTACGGCGACCGCCGAGGCGATCGCCGGTGCGCTCGGCGGTGTGCCGGTGCGCCGCGAGGACGACCTCGTCGAGTGCGACTTCGGGGCCTGGGAGGGGCGCACCTTCGCCGAGGTCCGCCAGGAGTGGCCGGGCGAGATGGACGCGTGGCTCGCCTCGACCCGGGTGGCCCCGCCGGGCGGCGAGTCGTTCGCCGACGTCGCCGAGCGCTGCCGTCGCGCCGTCGACGGGCTGTGCCGGGCGTACCCCGGGGAGACCGTGGTGGTGGTCTCGCACGTCTCGCCGATCAAGCTGGTGCTGCGCGACGCCCTCGCGGCCGGTGACGGCTTCCTGCACCGGCTCTTCCTGGATGCGGCCGGCATCTCGGTGCTCGACACGTGGCCCGACGGCGGCGTCGCCGTCCGTGCGGTCAACGACACCGCCCACCTCGCCGAGATCTGAGCCCGGAGCCGTCCGTCCGGCCGCCCGGCGCGGCCGTTCGGCGCATCCCGTCCGCCGTTCGGCGCAGCATCCTCCTCCCATCGAACGTGACCCCCGTCACAGGGTCGTAGCCTCCGGCCGTCATCAGTGCCGATCTACGACACGCGGAGGTATGTCGCCATGGCCGCACCCGAACCGGAGGCGCCCACCGCGGCGCGGTCCCGGGCGAAGGACCACAGCCCCTGGAACTGGTTGCTCTTCATCCCCATCGTGGTGCCCCTGATCCCCGTCTTCTTCAACGCGGACTCGCCCCGGTTCCTCGGCTTCCCGCGCTTCTACTGGCTCCAGCTCGCCTACATCCTGCTCGGCGTGGCCACCACCACGCTGGTGTACCAGATGACGAAGAAGCGGGCCGGCGGCCCGTCGGAGGAGCCGGCCGGTACGGATGCGGGTGGCCGCTGATGTGGCGCGACCACCTCACCGAGATCATCGTCTTCTCGGTGCTCTTCCTGCTGGTCAGCGCGATGGGGTTCGTGGCGGCCCGGTGGCGGGCCCCGAAGGACATGGCCCACCTGGACGAGTGGGGACTGGGCGGGCGCAACTTCGGCGGCTGGATCACCTGGTTCCTGGTCGGCGGTGACCTCTACACCGCGTACACCTTCGTGGCGGTGCCGGCGCTGATGTTCGGTGCCGGCGCGGCCGGCTTCTTCGCCGTCCCGTACACCATCGTCATCTACCCGCTGGTGTTCCTGGTGCTGTGCCGGCTCTGGTCGGTCTCGCACCGGCACGGCTTCGTCACCCCGGCGGACTTCGTCCGCAAGCGGTTCGACTCGCCGGTGCTGGCGCTGCTCGTGGCGATCACCGGCATCGTGGCGACGATGCCGTACATCGCGTTGCAACTGGTCGGCATCGAGGCGGTGCTCAAGACCATGGGGGTGACCGGCGAGAGCACCCTGGCCCGGCACCTGCCGATCATCGTGGCGTTCGCGATCCTCGCCGCGTACACGTACCAGTCGGGGCTGCGCGCGCCGGCGCTGATCGCGTTCGTCAAGGACACGCTGATCTACATCGTGATCCTGGTGGCGGTGCTCTACCTGCCGTACAAGCTGGGTGGCTGGGGCGAGATCTTCGACGCGGCGGACGCGAAGTTCGACGCGTCACCGAACCCCAACGACGGGGTGCTGCTGAACGCCAACAACCAGCTCCAGTACGTCACGCTGGCGTTCGGCTCGGCGCTGGCGCTGTTCCTCTACCCGCACAGCATCACCGGGGTGCTGGCCAGCCGGAACCGCGACGTGATCAAGCGGAACATGTCGGCGCTGCCCGCGTACAGCCTGCTGCTCGGGCTCATCGCGCTGCTCGGCTTCATGGCCATCGCCGCCGGGGTGAAGCCGCTGCCCGGGTCGAAGGAGGGCACCGTGGACAGCAACACGGTGGTGCCGGTCCTGTTCGACCAGCAGTTCCCCGACTGGTTCGCCGGCGTCGCGTACGCGGCCATCGGCATCGGCGCGTTGGTGCCGGCGGCGATCATGTCGATCGCGGCGGCGAACCTGTTCACCCGCAACATCTACAAGGAGTACCTGAAGCGCGACGCCAGCCCCGCGCAGGAGGCGAACGTCTCCAAGATCACCTCGCTGGTGGTGAAGGTCGGCGCGGTCGCCTGCATCGTCTTCCTCGACCCGCAGTTCTCCATCGACCTCCAGCTCATCGGCGGCGTGATCATCCTCCAGACGCTGCCGGCGGTCGCCCTGGGCCTCTACACCCGCTGGTTCCACCGGGGCGCGCTGATCGGCGGCTGGATCGCGGGCATGGGGCTGGGCATGTGGATGCTCTACCAGATCCCGAACGCCGCGACCGGCCGCAAGCACTTCGGCGGCTCGGCGTTCCCGCTGGCCGACTTCGGCTTCGACACCCCGAAGACGATCTACGTCGGAATCGTGGCCGTGCTGGTCAACCTCGTGGTCGCGGCGCTGCTCACGGTGGTGCTGCGGGCGGCGAAGGTGCGCGACGGCGGCGACGGCACCACGTCGGACGACTACTTCGCCGACGAGGGCGACCCGCGCGTCGTGCCCGGCCCGCGCCGCGACGCCGACGCCGCCCCGGAACCGGTCGCCTGAGCCCATCGGGGACCGCGTCGCCCCCGGCCCCCTGCGGCCGGGGGCGACGCGGGGTACGTTCCCTCTCGGGCGAGCCGTGCGGCCGCGCGCCGGTGGCTACACAGCCGGGCGTACGACGAGGCGAACCCGGCCACGCGGTGGCGGACCGCCTTCCTGGACGTCGAGCACCGGACGCTCTTCTTCACGCGACCGGATCCGGACGGGTACGGGCCTGCCACCGTCGGGCCTGGGCACCCGGATATTCCACCCCGTCGCTACGCCGGCTCGACGGGCAGCCAGAGCTCGCGGGTCGCGGTGCTGAGGTCGTCCGTCGGCTCGGGCACCGCGACGATCTCCGGGCCCGGCCGCAGCCGCCACGGGTTGAAGGGAAACCACTCGGCTGCGGCTGCGGACCAGGTCTTCTGCAGGGTCTGCGGATGCGGCCCCACGGCCCGGATGACCACCCAGCGGCCCGCCGGGACCTCGATGACCTCGAGATCGCCCCGGACCGGCGTGCTCGGGGACACGGCGACCCCGTGCAGGTAGGTCAGCTCGCTGCCTTCGTCGTAGTCCGCGTCGAAGCCATCGAAGACCGCGAGCAGGCCGCTCGGCTCAGTGTCGCCGAGTGCCTTCAGGCGCAGGTGCTCCTCTGCCGGCAGCGCGGCGATGTGCTGCTGGATGTACGGGTTGACGCCCTGGTGGATCAGTGGAACCCGGGCAGCGTGCCCCACGAGCCGGAACGCGGGACGGTCGACGATGCGGGTTTCCATGCGTTCGCTCCCTTCGGCAGTTGGGCGGAACCTGAATCTGAAGTGCTGTGCGACAGTGCCTCCGTATCGTGACCGGCTCTGTTGCGGCACACCCGACGGAAGCGGAGCGGAAAGTGTCGGATGATCGGGATCGGTGCCGCCACACGATGGGGGCATGGACGACACGACACTGGTATCCCGCTTCCTTCGCGACGGCTTCGTGAAGTTGGCGGGCGCCGTCGCACCGCGCGTGGCCGCGGACTGCGCGCGGCTGCTGTGGCGGGAGACGGGCTGCGACCCGGACGACCCAGCCACCTGGACGCAGCCCGTGCACTGGGTGCCCGGCATGGCGCAGGGGCCGTTCGCCGCCGCACCCAATTCACCGTTCCTCCACCACGCGTACGACCTGCTCGTCGGCGCGGGACGCTGGGAGCCGCGTTACTCGCTGGGCACGTTCCCGTTGCGCTTCCCGCACCAGGACGAGCCGGACGACGTGGGCTGGCATATCGAGGGCAGCTATCTACCGGAGGGTGCAAGCTGGTACTTCACGAATGTTCGCTCCCGGGGCAGGGCGCTGCTGTTGCTGTGCCTGTTCAGCGAGGTCGGTGCGGAGGACGCCCCGACCCGGATCCGGGTCGGCTCACACCTCGACGTGCCGAAGGTGCTGGAGAAGTACGGGGAGGACGGGGCGAGCGGGCTGGACCTCGCGCCCGAGTTGGTGGCGGCGTCCGACCACCGGCCACTCGCCCTGGCCACCGGGTCCCCGGGCGATGTCTTCCTGTGCCATCCGTTCCTGGTGCACGCGGCGCAACCGCACCACGGGACGCGGCCGCGCTTCATGGCCCAGCCGCCGCTGATGCCGGCCGCGCCGTACGAACTGGAACGGGCCGACGGTGCGTACTCGCCCGTGGAGATCGCGATTCGCCGAGGACTCGGGCAGGACACCCTCGTTCCTGAGGTACGGGGGAGACGGGGACAACGGTGAGGGTGCGGGTGAGTGGCCGCAATGCGCGATTCCAGCAGTGGGAGGCTCTGCTCCGCAATCGGACCAAGCGGCAGCGTCGCGGCGAGTTCCTCGTACAGGGCGTGCGCCCGATCGCCATGGCCATCGAACACGGCTGGCAGGTCCGAGAGCTGCTCTACGACGCCGACGTCCAGCTGTCCGGCTGGGCACGCAAGGCCCTGGACACCGTCAGGGCCGAGAGGTTCGCCGTCTCCCGTGAACTGATGCACGAGCTGGGCGGCAAGGCGGACACGGTTCCGGAGCTGCTGGCCGTGGTCGCGCTGCCGGAGGACGACCTGTGCCGCATCCCGGCCGGGCCGACCATGCTCACCGTCGTGTTCGACCGGCCCACCAGCCCTGGCAACATCGGAACGCTCATCCGGTCTGCAGACGCCTTCGGCGCGTCCGGCGTCATCGTTACCGGCCATGCCGCCGATGTGTACGACCCGAAGACGGTGCGGGCGAGCACCGGCTCGCTGTTCTCTCTGCCCGTGGTCCGGGCGCCCTCACACCAGGCCGTGCTGTCCTGGGTCGCCGACGTGCGCGCCGACGGCGTCGGCATCGGCATCGTGGGTGCCGATGAGCACGGCGCACTGGATGCCGCCGAGTACGACTTCACGCAACCCACGCTGACCCTGATCGGCAACGAGACCACCGGTCTCAGCGTCGGCTGGCGTGAGGCCTGCGACCAGCTCGTCCGGGTCCCGATGTCCGGGGCCGCCAGCTCGCTGAACGCGGCGGCCGCCGCGACCGTCGTGCTCTACGAGTCGGCACGTCAGCGCAGCGCTGCCGCCCGCCGGTAGCGCACTGATCACACTGGTGGGCTGATCACCCTGGGCCGCGTTTCAGAGGCTGGGCGGCGCGGTGACAGCCCGTAGTTCATCCCCGTGCTGGCCGGTATCCGGGTGCCCAGGCCCGACGGTGGCAGGCCGCGTACCCGACCATCCCGACCAAGGCCGATCAGGCGGCCAGCCGGCGGAGGAAGGGTTCCAAGGGCGGCCGGCCCCCGGTCTTCGACCCGATCACCTACCCGCAGAGGCGCGCCGTGGCTCAGCGCAGCGCGCGCCAGAGCAGGTAGAGCCCGATCGACGTGCCGAAGACCACGATCAGCACCTTGAGCACCACCGACGGCAGCCGGCGCACCAGCCGCGCGCCGGCGTACCCGCCGACCAGCGTCGCCGGCGCGACCACCGCGACGGCCGCCCAGTTCACCGGCCCGAACAGCGCGAACACCACGAGGGTGGTCAGCCCGACCAGGGCGGAGAGCAGGTTCTTGAGCGCGGTCACCCGCGCCAGCGTCGCGTCCAGCACCAGGGCCAGTCCCGCCACCAGCATCACCCCGAGCGCCGCGCCGAAGTAGCCGCCGTACACCGCGCCGACTGCGACCATGGCCTGCACGGTGACCGTACGGCGGCGCGGCGGCAGGTCGCGCGGATGCCCGACCAGCCGGCGCAGCGGATCCTGGAACGCCAGCACCGCCGTGGCCCCGAGCACCAGGAACGGCACCACCAGCTCGAACGCCCGGGCCGGGGTGGCCAGCAGCAGCAGGGCGCCGGCGATCGTACCGACGATGGCGGTGGGCACCAGCGCCGCCAGCGTCCGCCGGGGCGGCAGATCCTGCCGACTGCCCGCCACGCTCGCCACGTACCCCGGGAAGACCGCCACCGAATTGCTCACGTTGGCCGGCACCGGCGGCAGGCCCACGGCGATCATCGCCGGGAACGTGATGAGGGACCCTCCGCCGGCCACCGCGTTGACCGTGCCCGCGGCGAGCCCGGCGGCGAGCAGCAGCGCGGCGTCGGAGACATCCATGGTCACCAGAGGCTAGTACGCGCCCACGGCGCGACGGGTGGCCGGTCGGCCCGGGGCGGCAATAGACGCGGCCGTGGCGTCGTTAGGATGGGTGCGCGACGGACGAGTCGACCGGGCGGTCGCGTCGGCGGGCCCCGGCCCGCCGCCGAGGAACGTCCGGACTCCACAGGGCAGGGTGGTTGCTAACGGCAACCCGGGGCGACCCGCGGGACAGTGCCACAGAAAACAGACCGCCGGCCCCATCGGGGACGGTAAGGGTGAAACGGTGGGGTAAGAGCCCACCAGCACCCCGGGTGACCGGGGTGGCTCGGTAAACCCCACCCGGAGCAAGGCCAAGAAAGGGCCGTCGACCAGCAGGACGACGACCCGCGCAGACGCTTGAGGGCGGCCCGCCCGATGTCTGCGGGTAGGCCGCTCGAGCCTGCCGGCAACGGCAGGCCTAGATGGATGGCCGCCGCCGGCGCGAGCCCCTCGGGGCGCGTGCCGGTCACAGAATCCGGCGTACAGGTCGCCTCGTCCGTCGCCCACCAGCTCAGAGCCGCGATCAGGCTCTGATCTGGTTCTACGTCCGGCTGTCGATGGTCGTCATAAATCAATTTGGCCGGCGTGCTAACTCGCACTGAGGGCCTGGACGGCGGATTCGCGGGCTTCTGCGCGGTGCCATCGGCTGTTGCGACCCGTCGGCTTCCATGCCGCCGTGCCATCGACTGCCTTCAGCGCAGGTAGGCCAGTTCATCGATGATCTGGGGTGGTTCGGTCAGGAAGATCTCGACAGGCACGGGACCATGGGCGATGTTCAGCGTGTCCAGGCGATAGAGCCAGTCTCCGGTGCAGTGACTGGTGAAGCGGTAGTTGATCTGCCAGCGCACCCACTGGCCTCGGGCGAGGCGTACGGCTGGAGGGCGGCGGTGTCGGCGGGGCATGCCCCAAGCCGTCGGGACCAGCTCGACGCGGACCCGCTCTTCGGCGTAACGGAGCTGGACGGCTTCACAGGAAGGTGCACCGACGCGCAGGGAGGGGCGTGGTTGGAACCCGTCGCGCTCGTGCATCGTGACTTCGTGGGTGAGGGGTAAGCGGTTCTCTGGCAGCGCGAACGCCATAGGCAGGGCGTTGCGGCGGGCGGCGTGGGGGCCTCCACGTGACTGCTTGGTCCAGGAGACGCGGACCCACTGAGCGACGATGTCCACCCGGTGGATGCTTCAGGCCGCCTGATCGCCTGGCAATCCGATACCGCTTCCTCAGGGAACCAGCCCTCACGGTCGGCGACACGAGCGCGTAGCGCGGCCTGGCCGAGCCGCCGGCGATGGGCTGCCACGCCGCGTAGCGGTTGGATCGCGGCAGATCCGGACGTCTGCGCGTCCCCTTCGGCTTGTCGAGCTTGTCCTATCCCTGTGCTCTACTCCCGTCATGCAGGTTGTCGTCACGGGCGCACTCGTTGAAAACGGCGCGGTCCTGCTGGTGCACCGCAGGCCGACCAAACGGGTATACCCAGATGTCTGGGATCTGCCCGGGGGGCTGGTCGAAGCGGGTGAGTCGGAACTACAAGCCCTCGCGCGTGAGATGCACGAGGAGCTCGGTGTTCACATCGCGGCGGAGTCCGCTTCACGGTTGGGCGTCTTGCATACCGGCAGTGGTGAGGATGCCGTTCACGTGGGCGTCTGGCACATCGGAGACTGGGTTGGCTCTCCGACCAACCGTGCACCTGACGAGCATGACGACATCGCATGGGTCGGGATCAGCGAGTTGGGCGGCCTTCCCCTCGTGCATGGCGTCTTGGCGGCAATGGTCCGTTCTCTGCCTGAGTTTGAGCACCGAGGAGTCAAGGCTGGCTGTCGTGCATGTACTGGGACGGATTCGTCAAGCATCAGGCACGCCGACCCCGGGACCGCGCCGGTGTCGTGCGGCTACGCGACGAACCGGCCGGTGCTGCCAAGCCCCGCAACTCGATCGGATCGGTCATGGTCGTGACGGTAGTGCCGCTGACGGCCACGCGCGGCCCGGCCGCCGGTCCCGAGCTTGCTTCTCCACACCCGAGAGCTCATATAGTCGTGCGGTGAACGTCGAGCAGGTTCGTCAGGCGTACGGCTCGGTCGCGGAGCTCTACATCGAGCTGTTCGGCACGAGTCAGCAGGTGGACCCCGGCGACCTGGCCTTCATCGGCCGGCATCTGGCCGGCCGGCCCGGCCCGGTGCTCGATCTGGGCTGCGGGCCCGGCCACATCACCGGCTACCTGCGTTCGCTGGGCGTCGACGCGACGGGCATCGACATCGTCCCCGAGTTCATCGCCCACGCGCGGGCGGCCCACCCGGACGGTCGGTATCGGCTCGGGTCGATGCGCGACCTCGACGTCGTCGACCACTCCGTCGCCGGCATCCTGGCCTGGTACTCGGTGATCCACGTACCGCCGCAGGATCTCGACGGCGTGCTCGCCGACTTCCGGCGGGCGATGTCCCCGGCCGGGACGTTGGTGCTCGGCTTCTTCGACGGCGAAGAGGTGGCCGCGTTCGACCACAAGGTCGTGACCGCCTACCGGTGGCCCGTCGACGAGGTCTCCGAGCGACTGACGCGAGCCGGCTTCAAGGAGGTCGAGCGCGTACGGCGGCCCAGCGATGGCACTCATCGGCCGCACGCCGCCATCGCGGCAACCGCCACCGAAGGGTGAGCGCACCCGTGCTCGATCGGCGGCGTGACCGCTGCCCGTCGGCTGAGAGGCGCGTACCGAAGCGCCTGCCCTGGGCGGCTGGCCCCTAGGACGCCTGGCGGACGGGCGTGTCGGCCAGCCAGACGTCGGCCAGGTCGCTGAGGGGAATGTCGAGGGCCTGGCTGAGGCCGACCACGGTGCCGAACGCCGGTGCGGGGAGGCGGCCCGCCTCGATCTTGCGCAGAGTCTCGGGGGAGATGCCGGCTGCCAGGGCCACCTCGACGAGGCTGCGGCCGGCCCGCGCGGCCCGCAGGGCGCCTCCGAGGCGCTGGCCCGCGGCGATCTGTTCGGCGGTGAGTGGTTGGCGAACCATGCCAGCAGGATATCCCTCCGGGACGCCCCGACCAGGCGTGGTATAAAAATACCGGTATAGAAATACCGTACGTGGAGGGGGAGGCTGTCGTGATCGAGCTCAAGTCCGCCGAGGAGATCGGCCGGATGGCGGTGGCCGGCCAGTTCGTCGGCGAGTTGCTCGCCGAGTTGGGTGGTGTCGCCGCGGTTGGCGTCAACCTGATGGACCTTGAACACCACGCCCGTCGCCGGATCGCCGAGCGCGGCGCCGAATCCTGCTACTGGGACTACGCGCCGTCGTTCGGCCGGGGCCCGTTCCGCAACGTGCTGTGCCTGTCGGTCAACGACGCGGTGCTGCACGGCCTGCCGCACGACTACGTGCTGCGCGACGGCGACCTGCTCAGCATCGACATGGCGCTCGGCATCGACGGCTGGAACGCCGACTCCGCGCTCTCCGTCGTCGTCGGCACCCCCGACCCGGCCGACCTGAAGCTGATCGAGGCCACCGAGGTTGCCCTGGAGGCCGGCATCGCCGCCGCCCAGCCCGGCGGCCGCCTCGGCGACATCTCCGCCGCGATCGGCGCGGTCGCCCACTCCTACGGCTACAGCGTCAACGGCGAGTTCGGCGGCCACGGCATCGGGCGCACCATGCACGAGGCCCCGCACGTCGCCAACAGCGGCCGCGCCGGCCGTGGCATGAAACTGCAACCCGGCCTCACCGTCGCCATCGAGCCCTGGTTCTGCCGCTCCACCAACAAGATCAAGTTCGACGGGGACGGCTGGACGATCCGCTCCGCCGACGGCTCCCGCACCGCCCACTCCGAACACACGGTCGCCGTCACCGCCTCCGGCCCCCAGGTCCTGACCCGCCGTCCCACTGACGGCGGCACCCCGGCCGACCCCACCATGAGGCCGGCCTCAGCCTGCTGACCACTGCCTGCCGTCGGGGCGACTCAGGGCATTCCGGGCCTGCCTTGGCCGAGAAGGGTGCGCGGATCATGACGGCGGCGCGCAACGTCGGCTCGCTGCCGCGCCAGCTTCCGGTTCCGCCCCCGGCCCGCAGCCCCGATCAAGAGCGTCGCCGGATTCGAGATCCCTGATGACTGGGTACTGTCGCGGTATGGAATCGGCCCCTCTGGCGTCGGGTCGAGACGCTGACGTCTTCGTCATCGACGATCGACGCGTCCTCCGCCGTTACCGCGAGGGTGGGGACGTTGCGGCTGAGGCCGTAGTCATGGCGTACGTGGCGAGTCTTGGCTTCCCTGTGCCCACGGTCCACCGGGCACAAGGGGCCGATCTCGTCATGGAACGACTGGACGGGCCCACCATGCTGTCGGCATTCCTCGCCGGCGAGCTCGACGCCGTGGAAACGGCCAGTTGCCTGGCGGATCTGCATCACCGACTGCACGCGTTGCCGCCCCGGCTCAGCGACGGCGGGGACGTCCGGATCCTGCACCTCGACCTGCACCCGGAGAACGTCATGCTGACGTCACGCGGGCCGGTCGTGATCGACTGGCGCAACGCGGCCGAGGGGCCGGCAGACCTCGACGTCGCGCTCACCGCGGTCATCCTCGCCCAGGTGGCCGTCGAGGGGGCGCATCCTCTGGCGTCGTCGGCCGCGACCCTGCTGGACGCCTTCCTGGAATGCGTCGGCGGCAGTGCGCTGACCGCGCTGGACCAGGCCGTAGCCAGACGGCGGACCGATCCGGCACTCACCGGCACTGAGCGGGAGCGGCTCGACGCCGCTGCCGCTCTCATCACTGGTCGCCGGTGAAGCCGGCAGCCGAGAGGCGCTGACGGGCAGCGCCGGAAGCTGCCGCGAGCAACGGGAGGGCGCCGCCGACGAGGCGTACGGTCGCACGTCCGCCTGCGATCGGTCGCCGCACCCCGGTCGGTCGGGAGCATAGGATCCGGCAATGATCGACGAGTCGTTGGATCACGGCGCGCCGCCCGATGGGCGGGAGCCGCTGCGACGGCCGCCCGCGATCGTCGTGAGCACGCTGCTGCTG
Source organism: Micromonospora sp. ZG13 (assembly GCF_059359355.1). Taxonomy (NCBI): domain Bacteria; kingdom Bacillati; phylum Actinomycetota; class Actinomycetes; order Micromonosporales; family Micromonosporaceae; genus Micromonospora; species Micromonospora sp. ZG13. The sequence goes on along the minus strand of NZ_JCADBQ010000005.1, from coordinate 421,529 downwards.
GCGTTCTGGTGGGCGTACACGCTCGCCGTGGACGTCGCGCTGCTCGGCGAGGTCGGTGGCGTCGGGAACTGGTTCGCCCTGGTCTGTTGCACCGGTGCGGTCGCAGTCGTGCTCCGTGGGCTCTGGCGCGGCGGCCCGACGGCGTGGCGGGTGGTGCACAGGTTCGCCGCGCCGGTCGCCCTCGCGTTCCTGACCGGGGCCGGAATCATGCTGCTCTTCGGACCGCGCCTCGGGTCGCTGATCACGGCTCCGGTCGATCCGGCCCTCATCGCGGCGCTGGCGGGCGGGCTGTTGGCGGTACTGGCGCTGGCGGCGAGCGGACTCCTGGTCCGCACCACGCCGGCCCGTGCCTGGTGCGGCCGCCGCTGAGGCCTCGAACCGCGTAGCGACGTCGCCCCTCAGGCGCACCGTCACGGTCAGTCCCGGCGGGGCCCGTCCGGACGGCCGGCGGGACCGACCGATCCGGGCACAGCATGTCGGGTCGGGCACCCTCCCGCGCGCCTAGCGTTGCTGATCGGAAAGGGAAGGAGAACCGGGTGCTGGAGCGGCTCAACCAGGCCATGGAGCACATCGAGCGGCACCTCGACCAGCAGATCGAGGTGGCCGAGCTGGCGCGGATCGCGGTGACGTCGGAGTACCACTTCCGCCGGCTCTTCTCCGCGCTGGCAGGCGTGGGCCTGTCCGAGTACGTCCGGCGTCGGCGGCTCACCGTCGCCGGCGGGGAGGTGCTCGCGGGAAGACGGACGCTGCTCGACATCGCCGTCCGCTACGGCTACGGCTCCACCGAGGCGTTCGCCCGGGCGTTCCACGCCGTGCACGGCGTGGGCCCCGGCGAGGCCAGGCGTACGGGGGCGGCGCTGCGCTCCCAGCCCCGGATGTCCTTCCGACTCGTCGTCGAAGGGAGCAGCAGCATGCGATACCGGATCGTGCAGAAGGACGGGTTCCAGCTGGTGGGCCGCAAGGCCCGGGTGCCGCTGGTGCACGAGGGGATGAACCCGGCGATCGTCGCCTTCGTCAAGGGCATCCCCCCGGAGACCGTACGCCGGATCGAGGCCCTGTCCGACCAGGAGCCGCAGGGCATCGTCAACGTCAGCGCCAACGTGGCCGACGGTCGGGCGGAGGGCACCGAGCTGGACTACTGGTACGGCGTGGTGACGGGCGCGGACGCGCCGGAGGACCTGGACGCGCTGGCCGTGCCGGCGGGCGCCTGGGCGGTCTTCGAGACCTCCGGGGCGTTCCCGCAGGCGGTGCAGTACCTGTGGCGCGACGTGTTCACCCAGTGGTTCCCGTCCAACCCGTACCGCAGCCGGCCGGGGCCGGAGATCTCCCGCACCCGCCTGTCGGCGGACGGCACGGAGGCCGACGCGGAACTCTGGATCCCGGTGGAGCCCGTCACCGGCTGATCTCGTCCAGCACCCGGCGCTGGAAGGCGCGGGCCTCGGGTCCGCTCGGCGGGGGCCCGCCGGCCCGCGCCGCGATCGACCGTTCGATCACGCCCACGGCCCCGCCGTCACCGATCACGCCCACGGCCCCGCCGTCACCGGCCGCGTAGGCGGGTTGCCCGGCGGCGGTCGGTGCGGCCAGCCGGGCGTCGGCGACCAGCCGGCGGCCGGCGTCGACCTTCGACAGCCAGACGCCGTGGCGGACCCTGACCAGGGAGCGGCAGGCACCGAGCACCGCGTCCTCGGCCCCCGGGGCGGGACCGTCGCCGGGCGGGGTCGGCAGCGCCAGCCACCAGCGCAGCGCGTCGGTCAGCAGGCGACGCAGGTCGGCGGGGGAGAGGTCGGCGAAGGCCTCGGCCGCAGGCGGCCCGAGCAGGGCGAGCCCGCTCTGGTGCAGGATGCTGCGGTCCAGGCCGTACCAGAACAGGCCGTCCTCGACGGGCCGGTCGGCGGCGGCCCACGTCGCCCGGAACGGCATCCGCGCGCCGGTGTTCAGCTCGACCTCGAAACCAGGCTCCGGCGTGCCGGAGCGGGCGACCTCCCGTCGGTAGACGACCAGCTCCAGCCCACGCGCGGGGCAGGGCAGCGCCTCGTGCCGCAGCCGTGCCACCAGCTCCCGCCTGCGCCCGGCGTCGAGGGCGTCGGCGCAGACCAGCGCGACGTCGACGTCGCTGCGCCCCGGTTGGTACGCGCCCAGCCCGACCGAGCCGGCCGCGTACGCCCCGACGAGGTCGTCGCCGAGGACGTCGCGGGCGGCGGCGACCAGGTCGGTGAGGTAGCGGCGCAGGGGCGGGTCGAGGTCATTCATCGGACTCGGCCCAGGCCGTCCCGGCGGGCAGGAACCAGGCGGTCGGCTCCGCGTCGAGGGCGTGCGCGACGGTCAGCCGGGCGTGCCGGTCCAGCGGGGGCAGCCGGTCCGGGTGGAACCACTCCACGGCCACCGACTCGTCGTCGTTGACCCGGGCGGTGCCGGCGACCAGCCGGCAGTGGAAGCCGAGGTTGAAGAACTCGCAGCGGTCGCCGTTGGGATAGGTGTGCGGATGCGACACGACGCTGCTCAGGCGGACCGGCTCGACCTCCAGGCCCGTCTCCTCCCGCACCTCGCGCACCACCGCCGTGGCCGGCTGCTCGCCCGGCTCGACGATGCCGCTGACCACCGACCAGCGCCCGTCGTCGGCGCGCCTGCCGAGCAGCAGTTCGCCGGCGTCGTTGCGCACCACCGCGCTCACGCTCGGCAACAGCAGCAGGTCGTGGCCGACGCGTTCGCGCAGCCGCAGGATGTGGTCCGGAACGCCCATCCGGCGACCCTAACCGGCCCCGGGACGGCGGAGCGGGCCGCGTCGCCCCGACAGGCTGATCTCCCGGGCCGCCCGCGCGTACTCCTTCGCCAGCTCGGCGTCGACGCGGGCCCCCCGGGGTGCTCGGCAGGCACCGGCGACCCTGTTTCCGCAGTTCCAGCCCCTGCCGGCGGGAGCACGTCTACTGTGGAGAACATCGGCGACTTGTGGTGTTCCGGTGGCGGCCGGGTGGTTCGCGGTGCACAGTGATCCCATGAGCGACAGCGGAAACGGTGGGCACTTCTACTGGTGCACCCGTCACCACCGGGTCGAGACCGATGCCGACGTGTGCCCCGCCAGGCACGTTCTCGGGCCGTACGCCTCAGCCGCCGACGCGGAGAACGCCCTGCAGACGGTGCGGGAGCGCAACGAAGCGTGGGAGGCCGAGGACGCCCGCTGGGCCGGGGAGGACAGATAGTCGGCGCGGGACGGCCCGCGCCGAGGTACGCGGTGCTCCGCGAGCGCGAGAGCACGTCCCCAGGAAGGGAACCGAGATGGCCGAAGCACAGCAGGCCACCACCCGCCCGGCCGCCAGACGCACGACCGCCAGGAAGACCGCCGCGGCGGAGCGGACCGCGGGTACGACGCGGACCGCGCGCCCGGCCGCCACGTCCACGGCGGCGAAGAAGGCGCCCGCGACGAAGGCGGCGGGCGGTGCGGGGCGGGCCCCGGCGAAGAAGACCACCGCCGCGAAGGCGCCCGCGAAGAAGGCGCCCGCGAAGAAGGCGCCCGCGAAGAAGGCGGCGAGCAGGACCGCCACGGCGGCGAAGAAGACGACGGCCGCGGCGAAGAAGGCGACCACCAACGCCGCGAAGAAGGCCCCCGCCGCGGCGAAGCGGACGACGGCGGCGGCCAGGAGCACGACGGCGAAGAAGACGACGTCGGCGAAGACGCCCGCCCGGCAGGCGGCGACGAAGGCCGCGACCACGGCGAGGAAGACCACCGCGCCGGCGAAGAAGGCCCCCGCCAGGACCACCGGCAAGGTCGCCTCGGCGACGAAGAAGACCACCACGGCGGCGAAGGCCCCCGCGAAGAAGGCCACGACCGCCGCGAAGGCCCCCGCGAAGAAGGCCACGACGGCGGCGAAGGCCCCCGCGAAGAAGGCCACCGCCAAGAAGACGACGCCGGCCAGGAAAACGGCCACCACCCGGCCCACCGGCGGCGCCCGCAAGGCCGCCGCGACGAAGGCCCCCGCCAGGAAGGCCACGGCGACCTCCTCGGCGACCACCCGCAAGGCGGCGGCGAAGAAGGCCCCGGCGAAGCAGACGACCGTCGCCAAGGCGCCGGCCAAGAAGGTCACCGCCCGCAAGGCACCCGCCCCGGCGACCCCGGCGCGGGCCACCGCCCCCCGGGGCGTACGGGCGAGCGCGCGCCGGGCCACCGGCTGACCGTGACGCGGGACGGGCGGCGCTCGTCGGGAAGCGGATCATCCGCCACACTGTCAGGATTGACCCCGTGGTGATCCGACGCGTACTCGCACCCCGCATCGACTTCGGCGCGCTGCGCCGCGAACTGGGTCTGCCCGAGGGGTTCCCAGCCGCGGCGCAGCGCGAGGCCGACGCCGCGGCGGCCACGCCGCCCCGGCCCGCCGCCGACCGCACCGAGGTGCCGTTCGTCACCCTCGACCCCGAGGGCTCCCGCGACCTCGACCAGGCCATGCACCTCGCCCGCCGCCCCGGTGGCGGCTTCCGGGTGACGTACGCCATCGCCGACGTCGCCGCGCACGTGCGCCCCGGCGGGGCGCTGGAGGAGGAGACCTGGCGGCGCGGGCAGACCGTCTACCTGCCCGACGGCACCGTGCCGTTGCATCCCGAGACCCTCAGCGAGGGCGCGGCGAGCCTCCTGCCGGACGTCGACCGCGCCGCCGTCGTGTGGACCGTCGACCTGGACGGCGACGGCGGCACCGTCGGGGTCACGCTGGAACGCGCGCTGGTCCGCAGCCGGGCCAAGCTGGACTACATCGGCGTGCAGGCGGCCGCCGACGCCGGCCGGCTGCCCGACCCGATCGCCCTGCTGCCCGAGATCGGGGCCCTGCTCACCGCCCGTGGCCTGCGCCGGGGCGCCATCAACCTGCCGCTGCCCGAGCAGGACGTGGAGGCCGAGGGCGACGGCTGGCGGCTGGTGCTGCGCGGGCCGGTGCCGATGGAGGAGCACAACGCCCAGATCTCGCTGCTGACCGGGATGGCCGCCGCCGACATCATGCTGGCCGGGGGGATCGGTCTGCTGCGTACGATGCCGGCGCCGAAGCCCGAGGCGGTGGCGCGGCTGCGGGCCGCCGCCGCCCCGCTGGGCGTGCGCTGGCCGGACGGCGCCGGCCCCGGCGAGGTGATCGCCGGGCTGGACCCGTCGCAGCCCCGGGCCGCCGCCTTCGTCGACCAGGCCGCCGAGCTGATGCGGGGCGCCGCGTACACGGCCTTCGACGGCTCGCCGCCCGAGCAGCGGGAGCACGGCGGGGTCGCGGCCGCGTACGCCCATGTCACGGCGCCGCTGCGGCGACTGGCCGACCGGTACGCCACGGAGGTCTGCCTGGCCCTGCACGAGGGCCGTGCGGTGCCCGACTGGGCCCGCGCGGCGCTGCCCCGGCTGCCGGAGGTGATGGCCACGACCGACCGGGTGGCGTCGACGGCCACCCGGGGCGCGATCGAGCTGGCCGAGGCGGTGCTGCTGGAGCACCGGGTGGGCGAGACCTTCGACGCGGCGGTGCTCGACGTCGACGCGTCCCCGGACGGCAAGGCCCGCCCGGGCCGCCGGCCCGGTGGCACCGTGGCGCTGGACGACCCGCCGGTGCGCGCCCGCTGCCTCGGCGACCTGCCGCTCGGTGAACGGGTCCGGGTCCGCCTGGTCACCGCCGACCCCGCCACCCGCGCGGTGGCCTTCGAACTGGCCTGATCCCGCCGGCCCGCTCGCCCCCTGCGCGGGTGGCTGCCAGGCGGGGCCCGATCCCGGGGCCCGCTCGCCCCCTGCGTGGTGGCCGCCGGGCTGGTCCGGTTCCCGCCGATGGCGGCTGCCCGGCACTGCTGCGGCAGCGGGGATTGTCACAGCGCCCGCCGCTGCCGCCGGCCTGCGGGTTTGCGAGGATGACGGCATGGCTTACGACGCGAGCACGCTGCCCGACGTGTCCGGGCTGACCGTCGGCATCATCGGCGGCACCGGCGACCAGGGGAGGGGCCTCGCCTACCGGTTCGCCCGGGCCGGCCAGTCCGTGCTGATCGGGTCCCGTACCGCCGATCGGGCCGTCCAGTCCGCCCAGGAGATCGCGGCCCTGCCCGGCGTGCCCGCCGAAGCCCGGGTGACCGGCGCCGGCAACGAGGAGGTGGCCCGGCGCAGCGACGTGGTCATCATCGCGGTGCCGTGGGACGGGCACGCCGCCACCGTCGCCGCCCTCGCCGAGCCGCTCGCCGGCAAGATCGTCGTCGACTGCGTCAACCCGCTCGGCTTCGACAAGCAGGGCCCGTACGCCCTCGCCGTGCCGGAGGGCAGCGCCGTGCAGCAGGCCGCCGGGCTGCTGCCCGACTCGCGGGTCTGCGCCGCGTTCAACCACGTCAGCGCCCCGCTGCTGGCCGACCCGGAGATCGACCGGATCGACCTCGACGTGCTGATCTGCACCGAGGACCGCGAGCTGGTCGGCGTGGTCGCCGCGCTCGCCGCGCGGATCCCCGGCATGCGCGGCATCTACGCCGGCCGGCTGCGCAACGCCCACCAGATCGAGGCGTTCACCGCCAACCTGATCGCCATCAACAAGCGCTACAAGGCGCACGCGGGCATCCGCGTCACCGACCTCTGACGACACCCGCCTGCCCGCACGCCTCGCCTCGCCTCGCCTCGCCTCGCCCGAGATCTTGGTAGGAAACGGCCCCCTGAGGGGCCATCCCATACCAAGATCTCGGGCGAGTGGGGCCGCCCGTCGAGCGGCTCAGAAGGTGTGCTCGGCGGCGGGGAAGTCGCCGCCCCGGACCTCGTCGGCGAAGCGCCGGGTCGCGTCGGTCAGGGCACCCGCCAGGTCGGCGTAGCGCTTCACGAAGCGCGGCGCCCTGCCGGTACGCAGGCCGGCCATGTCCTGCCAGACCAGCACCTGCGCGTCGGTGTCGGCGCCGGCGCCGATGCCCACGGTCGGGATCGGCAGCTCCGCCGTGATCCGCTTGGCCACCTGCCCTGGCACCATCTCCAGCACCACGGCGAACGCGCCCGCCTCGGCGACCGCGTGGGCGTCGGCGATCACGTCGTCGGCCGTGTCGCCGCGCCCCTGCACCCGGTAGCCGCCGATGGCGTGCTCGCTCTGCGGGGTGAAGCCGACGTGCGCCATCACCGGGATGCCCGCGCCGGTGATGGCGGCGATCTGCGCCGCGCAGCGCCGGCCGCCCTCCAGCTTCACCGCGTGGCAGCCACCCTCCTTCATGAACCGCACGGCGGTACGCAGCGCCTGCGTGGGGCCCTCCTCGTACGAGCCGAACGGCAGGTCGCCGACGACCAGCGCGTGCCGGGTCGCCCGGACCACCGCGCGCACCAGCGGGAGCAGTTCCTCGGCGGTCACCGGCACCGTCGTCTCGTAGCCGAAGACGTTGTTCGCCGCCGAGTCGCCGACCAGCAGCACCGGGATGCCGGCCTGGTCGAAGATCGAGGCGGTGTACTGGTCGTACGAGGTCAGCATCGGCCACCGCTCGCCGCGCTCCTTGGCGGCGATCAGGTCGCGGGTGCGTACCCGCCGGGTGGCCGGGCCGCCGTAGAGGGCGGTCACCTCGGACGGGGTGGACTCCACCATGACTCTCTCCTTCCTCGAGGCCGCGTACGCGGTCCCCGGGTTCCGCCGCGATCGTCGCACCCGACGACCGGCCGGCGGCAGAGCGCAGTGGAGGATGTCACTCCCGGGCCGCCGCCGGCCCGGGAGCGACCCGGCTCAGCCGTCCTCGCGCCACCGGTTCGTGATCGGCAGCCGCCGGTCCCGCCCGAAGGCCTTCATCGAGATCTTCGCGCCCGGCGCGGACTGGCGGCGCTTGTACTCGGCGGTATCCACCATCCGCAGCACCCGGTCGACGACGGCCGGGTCGTGGCCGGAGGCGACCAGCCCGTCGCGGCCCAGGTCGCCGTCGACGTAGCCGATCAGGATCGGGTCCAGCACGTCGTAGTCGGGCAGCGTGTCGCTGTCGAGTTGGCCCGGGCTCAGCTCGGCGCTCGGCGGCTTGCCGATGGAGTTCTCCGGGATCGGCGGGGTCTCGCCCCGGCGGGCAGCATCCGCGTTGCGCCACTTCGCCAGCCGCCACACCAGCGTCTTCCAGACGTCCTTGACCGGGTTGAAGCCGCCGACCGAGTCGCCGTAGAGGGTGGAGTAGCCGACCGCCAGCTCGCTCTTGTTGCCGGTGGTCAGCACCAGGTGCCCCTCCTGGTTCGACAGCGCCATCAGGATCACCCCGCGTACCCGCGCCTGGAGGTTCTCCACGGAGACCCCGGAGAGCGACATGTTCGCCAGGAAGGTGTCCACCATCGGCTGGATCGGCTCGACCCGGTAGTCCAGCCCGGTCCGCTTCGCCAGGTCGGCCGCGTCCTCCCGGCTGTGCTCCGAGGAGTGCTGGCTGGGCAGCGACACGCCGACCACCCGGTCGGGCCCGAGCGCGTCGACGGCCAGCGCGGCCACCACCGCCGAGTCGATGCCGCCGGAGAGGCCCAGCACCACCGAGGGGAACCGGTTCTTGTTCACGTAGTCGCGCAGGCCCAGCACGAGCGCCTGCCACACCTCGGCCTCGTCGGCGACCGGGGCGATCGTCCCGCCGGTGACGGCGGGCCCGGTGGGCGCGGGCGGGATGTCGCCGGCCTCGGCGCGGACCACCCGCATCCCGTCCGCCAGCACCTGCTCCGGGGCGCCCTGCTCCCCGGCCGCGGGCAGCTCCACGTCGTGCACCAGCAGGTGCTCGACGAACTGCGGGGCCCGCGCCAGCAGTTCGCCGTCGGCGGCCACGATCATCGAGTCGCCCTCGAAGACCAGCTCGTCCTGGCCGCCGACCATGTTGACGTACGCGATCGTCGCCCCGGCCTCGGCGGCCCGGCGCTGGACCAGCGGCAGCCGGACGTCGTCCTTGTTCAGCTCGTACGGCGAGCCGTTGACGCACAGGACCAGGCCGACGCCGGCCTGACGGGCGGCGGCGAACGGACCGCCGGCCTGCCACAGGTCCTCACAGATGGTCAGCGCCACGTCAACCCCGCCCACGCGCGCGACGCTCAGGGCGTCGCCGGAGACGAAGTAGCGGTCCTCGTCGAAGACGCCGTAGTTGGGCAGGTGGTGCTTGAAGTAGGTGGCGACGATCCGACCGTGGTGCAGCAGGGCAGCCGCGTTGCGGGCCCCGCGTCCGGGCTCGGCGTCGCCGCTGACCTGCGGCGGGCCGTCGGCGTCGAGGTAGCCGACCAGCACCGGCAGCGCGCCCAGCCCGTCGGCGTCGAGATCGGCGGCGAGGCGCTCCAGCGCGGCCTTCGACGCGGCGACGAAGGACCGGCGGAAGACCAGGTCCTCGACCGGATAGCCGGTCAGCATCATCTCCGGGAACGCGACGATCTGGGCGCTGGCGTCGGCGGCCCGGCGGGTCCAGTCACGGACCAGGCCGGAATTGCCGGCGAGGTCGCCGACGGTCGGGTTGACCTGGCACAGGGCGAGACGCAGGGTGGGCATGTCCTCATCTTGCCCCAGCCGGTCGGACCCGACACGGCGGGCGGCGTGCCACGGCGGGAGCCGCGGGACAGGACGGGACGCCGGCCGGCCGGTCGCGTAACGTCGGCGTAACGAGGCGGGTGGACACTGGTCGGTCAGGCCGGGTCAGCCCCGGCCGCAGGTGCGCAACGGTGTCGCGAGGGGTGGAAGTGGACCGTCAGCAGGAGTTCGTCCTCCGTACGCTGGAAGAGCGGGACATCCGGTTCGTCCGGCTGTGGTTCACCGACGTGCTGGGCACGCTCAAGAGCGTGTCGGTGGCCCCCGCCGAGCTGGAGGCGGCCTTCGAGGAGGGCATCGGGTTCGACGGCTCGGCGATCGAGGGCTTCGCCCGGGTCTTCGAGTCCGACATGGTGGCCATGCCCGACCCGACCACCTTCCAGGTCTTCCCGTTCGAGGGCGGGGTCAGCGGCGAGAGCGCCCGGATGTTCTGCGACATCCTGCTGCCCGACGGCGGCCCGTCCTGGGCCGACCCGCGCCACGTGCTACGCCGGGCGCTGTCGAAGGCCGCCGAGAAGGGCTTCACCTTCTACACCCACCCCGAGATCGAGTTCTTCCTGCTCGAGAACGGTCCGCTGGACGGCTCGGTGCCGGTCCCGGTCGACACCGGCGGCTACTTCGAGCACACGACCCACGCCGTGGCACGCGACTTCCGCCGCCAGGCCGTGCTGGCGCTGGAGCGCATCGGCATCTCGGTGGAGTTCAGCCACCACGAGGTGGCCCCCGGGCAGCAGGAGATCGACCTGCGCTACGCCGACGCGCTCACCACGGCCGACAACATCATGACGTTCCGGCACGTGGTCAAGGAGGTGGCGCTCTCCACCGGCGTGCAGGCCACCTTCATGCCGAAGCCGTTCACCGACCAGCCGGGCAGCGGCATGCACACCCACCTGTCGCTGTTCGAGGGGGAGCGCAACGCGTTCCACGACGCCGGCGACCCGATGAAGCTGTCCAAGGTGGCGCGGGCGTTCATCGCCGGGCTGCTGGTGCACGCCCGGGAGTACACGGCCGTCACCAACCAATGGGTCAACTCCTACAAGCGGCTGTTCCCGCAGGCGCTGCCGGACCGGGTGACCGAGAGCCCCGCGTACGTCTGCTGGGGTCACCTGAACCGGTCGGCGCTGGTCCGGGTCCCCGCCTACGGCAAGCCGAACTCGGCCCGGGTGGAGGTCCGCTCGCCGGACTCGGCGGCGAACCCCTACCTGGCCTTCGCGGTGCTGCTCGGCGCCGGGATGAAGGGCATCGAGGAGGGCTACGAGCTGCCGCCGGGCGCGGAGGACGACGTGTGGTCGCTGACCAGCGCCGAGCGTCGGGCGATGGGCTACGAGCCGCTGCCGGAGAACCTCGCCGAGGCGATCGACGTGATGGCCGGCTCCGAGCTGGTCGCCGAGGTGCTCGGCGAGCACGTCTTCGACTTCTTCCTGCGCAACAAGCGGGCCGAGTGGGAGCAGTACCGCCGCGAGGTCACCCCCTACGAGCGGCAGCGCTACCTGTCGCTGTAGGGCGAGGGCTGCCGTGCTGGCGCGGTGCCGCTATCGTCTCGGTCACCGCGCCGGCATCCCCGCCGGGCGCAGAGTTCGGGAGGCAGTCGGTGCTGGAAGACCTGCTCAGCGGAGCATGGCAGAGCGTGGTGTTCGGGGTCGTCGGGGTGGCCCTGATGGCGGCCGGGTTCGGGCTGGTCGACATGCTCACTCCGGGCCGGCTGCGGGAGCTGATCTGGGTACGCCGTAACGGCAACGCCGCGCTGCTGCTCGCCGCCAACCAGCTCGGCATCGCCGGGATCGTGTTCACCGCGATCCTGACCAGCTACAGCGACTTCGCCAAGGGCCTCGCCTCGACGGTGGTCTTCGGCCTGGTCGGCCTGGCCATCATGGCACTGGCGTTCTTCGTGCTGGACCTGCTGACCCCGGGCAAGCTCGGCGAGATCATCTGCTCGGACGAGCCGCACCCGGCGGCCCGGGTCAGCGCCGCCACGCACTTCGGCGCCGCGCTGATCGTCTGCGCCTGCATCGCCTGAGCCGCTCCCGTCACACCCGCGTCGTAGGTTGCGGGGGTGAACCGGACGGACCGTCTCTACGCCCTGGTCGAGGAGCTGCGCGCCGTGTCACCACGGCCGCGCAGCGCCCGCTGGCTCGCCGACCGCTTCGAGGTGAGCACCCGCACGATCGAGCGTGACATCGGCGCCCTCCAGGAGTCGGGCGTGCCGATCTGGGCCGAGCCGGGCCGCACCGGCGGCTACGCGCTCGACCGGGCCCGCACCCTGCCACCGGTCAACCTCACCCCCGTCGAGGCGGTCGCCATGGCGGTGGCGTTGCACCGGATGCGCGGCACGCCGTTCGCCGCCGCGACCGGCACCGCCCTGCGCAAGCTGATCTCCGTGATGCCCGCTGCCGACGCCGCCGAGGCGCACCGGCTCGCCGCCCGGGTGCACCTGATCGGCGATGGGCCGGTGGCACCCGTCCCGGCCGCCGTCGCCGACGCGGTGCGTGCGCGCCGCGTGCTGCGCATCCGCTACGCCGACCGCGCGGGCGCCGGCTCGCTGCGCGACGTGGAACCGCTGGGCTACCTCGGCAACCCTCGGCACTGGTACCTGCTGGGCTGGTGCCGGCTGCGCGACGGCATCCGCGCCTTCCGCACCGACCGGATCACCTCGGTCACGACGCTGGCGGAGAGGGTGCCGGAACGCGAGCTGGCCGCCGACGACATCGACATCCCCACGGAGCGGGTCCGCCGGCTCAGCCTGGTCTGACCATGGGACAGCGCGGCCCTCCCGCGCACGGCATGCTGTCCCTTCCGCATGTTCCCGCAGGAGGTCACCACGTGCCCGACGCGCTCAGCTACGCCGACGCCGTACGCCTGCTCGGCGGGGAGAAGAGCAGGGTCGTCGACTGGTTCGACAAGCTGACTGGAGGGGCCCTGCTGGCCGCCTCGGTGCCGGTGCCGGCGCTGCTGGGGATCTTCGACGCGAAGGCGGAGTTCGTCCGGCTCGGCCACGAGCTGGTACGCGGCGTGTCCGAGAAGCGCTCCGGGCTGTCCCGGTACCACCGCACGCAGCGCCTGGAGGCGGCGCACGCCGTCATCGCGGTGACCGCCTTCTTCGAGGTGATGAGCGAGATCGACCTGCCCTTCGACGTAGCGAGCGCCCGGATCAGCAAGGCCGAGCAGTTGTCGTTGGCCGGCTCAGGAGCGGTGCACGAGGCGGCCCTCACCGACGCGTTCTTCGCCACCGCGGCGCCGCTGCCCGGCCCGCAACTGCCCTATCCCGCGTTCCGCCATTCCCTGGTCGCCTACTACGGCGGGCTCGTCGGCCGGCTGCTGCACCTCCTACGCGGCCTGGCCGCGTGGGAGGCCGTCGAAGAATGGCGGCGACAGGCGACGGAGGAGATGCTGCTCCGGCTGCCCAGGACCGCCGCCGACCGGCACCGCGACCTGCTGACCCAGCTCGCGGTGGACTACGTCGAGGTGGCGTTCTGGATCGGCCTGCACGAGCACGAGGCGACCCGGACGCAGGTGCGCGCCCTCTCGGTGGGGCTGGACGAGATGCGGCAGGCCCTGGTCGCCCTCTCCGCGGGGAGCCCGCCCGACGGCCGTCGGGCGGCGCTCGCCGTGGCGTACAGCGCGGAGCTGGGACGGCCGATCATCTCGTCCGGGGACGTGCCGACCGGGCTGACGGTGCCGACGCTCGGCGAGGCGTACGTGCCGCCGCTGTGCCGGATCGAGGAGTTGCCCGCCCACGCGCGACCGAGTGACGAGGCGTGGTGGGACGGGCGGCCGTTGCGTGACGACCTGTGGCAGTCCCTGGTCGTGCACCTCACCTCGCCGAACGCCACCCGCGCCCCGCTGCTGGTGCTCGGCCAGCCGGGCTCCGGCAAGTCGGTGCTGACCCGGGTCCTCGCCGCGCAGCTGCCGGCTGCCGACTTCATGGTGGTGCGGGTGGTGCTGCGAGACGTCCACGCCGCCGGGGAGCTCCAGGACCAGATCGAGCAGGCGGTCCGTAACGACACCGGGGAGCGGGTGGACTGGCCCGGCCTGTCCAGGTCGGCCGGTGACGCCCTGCCGGTCGTGCTGCTCGACGGCTTCGACGAGTTGCTCCAGGCCACCGGGGTCAGCCAGACCGACTACCTGCGCCGGGTGGCGGCCTTCCAACGGCGCGAGGCCGATCAGGGACGGCCGGTGGCGGTGCTGGTGACCAGCCGTACCAGCGTCGCCGACCGGGCGCAGCCGCCGCCCGGCACGGTGGCGGTGCGGCTGGAGCCGTTCGACGGCGAGCGGGTACGGGCCTGGACTGCCACCTGGAACCGGGTCAACGCCGGGGCGTTCCGCGCGCTCGGCGTACAGCCGCTGGAGCCGGCGACGGTGCTGGCCCACCGTGAGCTGGCCGAACAGCCGCTGTTGCTGCTGATGCTGGCGCTCTACGACGCCGAGGGCAACGACCTGCGATCGGCCGGCGAGCTGGGCCGGGGCGAGCTCTACGAGCGCCTGCTGCGCAGCTTCGCCCGCCGCGAGGTCATGAAGCACCGGCCGGGCCTGTCCGAGCGGGACCTGGACCGGGCGACGGAGGACGAGCTGCGCAGGTTGTCGATCGTGGCGTTCGGCATGTTCAACCGGGGCGTCCAGTGGGTCACCGAGAACGGCTTCGAGTCGGATCTCGCCGCGCTGCCGTTCCTGGGCAGCCGTCCGGCGGCAGTCGCGACCGACGGACACCTGCGTACCCCGCTGCGACCTGCCGAGATCGTCCTGGGCCGCTTCTTCTTCGTGCACCGCTCACAGGCGATGCGAGACGAGAGCCGGGCCAGCACCTACGAGTTCCTGCACGCCACCTTCGGTGAGTTCCTGATCGCCCGGACGACCGCGCTGGTGCTGGACGACCTGGCGGCCCGGGAGGCGAGCGCCCTGCTGGGGGCCACGCCGACGGACGACGATCCGCTCCACGCCCTGCTGTCCTTCGCGACACTGACCGGACGCACCCCGATCGTCACCTTCCTCACCGAGATCCTGACGTCGTGGGGCGAAAGCCGGCGGGACGCCGTCGTCGACCTGCTGCTGCGCCTGTTCCGGGCGGCGCCCGACCGGCGACCGGCTCGCCGCTTCGAGTCGTATGAGCCTCGGCAGTTGTCGGTTCCGGCACGCCACGCGGTGTACGGCGTGAACCTGCTCGTGCTGCTGCTCGCCGCACGCGGTCAACTGCGGGCAAGCGAACTCCACCCGGACAGCGGCGACGTGGCGTCCGGGTGGAACCGACTGGCTCTCTTCTGGCGTTCCCAGCTCAGCGACAGCGAGTACGCCGGCCTGTTGGGCGTCGTGCGGGTCGAGCGGGCGTGGACGGGAACGCGACGGGATCTGCTCCTCTCCATCGGAGAAGGTCGGGACGAGTCGCCGCCACCGACGGGCGACCCCGGTTGGTTCGTCACCGGCTCCAGGGACGACAGCCATTCGGAGGTAGACGCGGCGAGCTACTACCTGACGACCGGAACTGACTTCGCCCTGTTCGCTCGGACCGCGCACTTCGAGTGCGACCCGGATCTCGACACGGCGCTGCACGCGCTGGGACCGCTGGGCCATCCGCTCGACGCGCTCGGCGGCTTCTGGACCTTCCCGGACGGCGACCGGTCGGAAGCCCGGCTCCTGCTCGACGTGTCGCTTCTGCCGATCCTCGGCGCGGGGGCTCGGGAGCGGGAGCGGGCCTACCAACGCCTGCTGGCCATCGTGGAGGAGCCGGACGAGACACCGCAACTGCCGGTGGCGGAGTTCGTGCTGGATCGGATCTCGACCGACCCCGGGTTGTCCGCCGCGTTCGTCGCCGATGTGCTGTGTCTTCTCCAAGAGGACGTGACGCTCGTCGGCTCCCTGCTGGCGTCGGCCGCCCGTTGCGTTCTTACCTTCCTCGGCCGCGACCGGGAGACCGACGTCAGGCTGGCTGAGCAGGCCGACCGCCTGATCGCCGGCGCACAGTGGTTTGCCGCCGCTGGCGGCAGTCCGCTCGACTGGCTCGACACCGACACCGCGGAGTTGGTCGCCCGCACGTACGAGGCGGGCGTGCGGCGGTATCCGGTGTCGGTGGCCGAAGCGGCGAGTTTCCGCGCCCGCCACGGATCGCGTCGCCCCGACCTGGTCCACCGGTTGATTCCGCTCACCGCCCCGTCCGAGGAGCGGTCCGGTCGCAAACACCGACAGGACGGTGTCGCGGACGGGGCGGAGGCTGACTCCTGACGGCGCCGGCCGAACGGCCGGCGCGCGAACGGGAGGCGACACATGTCCACGATCACCAGCGGGGTCAACTGGTTCGAGGTCGGCACGGACCGGCCGGAGGAGACCGGGCGCTTCTACACCGACCTGTTCGGCTGGGCGTTCGGCGAGCAGGGGACGCCGGAGGCGTCGTACCGGGTGACGGAGCCGGGGCCGGAGGGATCCATCCAGGGCGCGGTCCGGGACACCGGCGGAACGAGCCCGAACTACGCCATCTTCTACGTGCAGGTGGCCGACGTGGCCGACGCCGCCCGACGGGCGGAGGCGGCAGGCGGCAAGGTGCTGGTGCCGCCGAGGTCCAACGACAACGGGCTCACCTTCGCCCACCTGGCCGACCCGGTCGGCAACCACTTCGGCGTCTACGCCCCGCCGCCGCAGGCCTGAGCAGACCCGGCCGGGTCGCCGTCCGCCCCGGCCGGGTCGCCGGGACGGACGGCGTACGTCACCTGCCGGCCGGTCCGCCGTGCCCGCCCCGGCCGCCCGGTCCGGGCAGGACGCCCGCCTCGGCGGCGGCGGTGACGGCGTCGGCCTGCTCCTGGGTGAGCTTGCCGTCCTCGACGGCCTGCGCCAGGCGCTCCTTCATCGCGGCCTGCCGGTCGGGGGAGTCGCCCTTGCCGGGCCCGTCGCCCTTCTCGGGCCGGTCGGCCGGCTTGTGCTCCTCGCGTAGCTTCTCCAGCGCGGCCGTCACCTTGTCGGTGTCGACGCCCAGCTCCGCGGCCAGCTTCTCGGCGAACTCAGCCTGCCGGTCGGTGCGCTGCCGCTCGCGGTCGCCGTCCCCGGTGGCGCCGGTGCTGGCGCTCGGCGTCGGGGTGGCACCGTCGGCGGCGAACGCGACCGTCGGGGCGGCGAGGCCCACGCCGAGTACGCCCGCCGCGGCCAGCCCGGCCAGCAGGTGCTTCTTCCTCATGGTGCGGGACATGTCGTCCTCCAGCTCGTCGATGGGTGGTGCGATGACCTCACCGACAGTGACCAGCCGGGCTGGGCGGGAGCCGTGGCGACCCTGTCAGCGAGCTGGCAATCCGGCGGCGCGACCGGACAAACGGGTTGCACCGGCGCGCGGGGGCGGCAAGGGTGTGCGGTCGGTAGGGCCCCCGCCGGGGCGGAGCAGGTGACGGAAGGTGACCCTCTTGACGACGTCCGCGAAGATCCGGGAAGTCCCCCTGACCGGGGCCGGCACCGGCCCGTACGGCATCACGGCCGGCCCCGACGGCGCGCTGTGGCTGACGCTGGTCCACGCCGGCGGGATCGCCCGGGTGGGCGCGGACGGCGAGTTGCGCACGTGGCCGGTGGCGCCCGACAGCCGACCGTTGATCATCACGCCGGGCCCCGACGGCGCCCTCTGGTTCACCCGCTCCGGCGACGACCGGATCGGCCGGATCACCACCGGCGGCGAGCTGAGCGCCGTCGAGCTGCCGGCCGGAACCGGCCCCTGCGGCATCGCCGCCGGGCCCGACGGGGCCCTCTGGTACGCGGCGATGAACGCCGACGCGATCGGTCGGGTCACCGTCGACGGGGAGCGGACGCGGTTCCCGCTGCCGGTGAGCGGCGCGTTCGCCTCGATGGTCGCCGCCGGGCCCGACGAGGCCGTGTGGTTCACGCTCAACCAGGCGAACGCGGTGGGCCGGATCGACATGGCCGGCGAGGTGACCCTGCACGCGCTGCCGACCGAGGGGGCCGCGCCGGTGGGCATCACCGCCGGCGTCGACGGGGCGCTCTGGTTCGTCGAGATCGGCGCCGGTCAGCTCGGCCGGATCACCCCGGACGGGCGGATCACCGAGTACCCGCTGCCGGACCGGTCCGCCCGGCCGCACGCGATCGTCGCCGACCCGGCCGGCGGCTGCTGGTACACGGAGTGGGGCGGCAACCGTATCGGCCACGTCGCCCCGGACGGCACGATCATCACCCACGACCTGCCGACCCCGGCCTCCGAACCCCACGGCCTCACGGTCACCCCGGATGCCGCGGTCTGGGTCGCCCTGGAGACGGGCGCCCTGGCCCACCTGACCCCCTGACGGGGCCGAGTGGGTGGGTCAGCGTACGGCGGGGGTGGCCGTGAGGGTGCCGGTTTCCGTGTCGAGGGTGGCCTCGGTGCCGATCGGGACGCTGAGCTGGCCTGGGCCGTGACCGATCGGGAGACCGCCGAGGACGGGGACGCCGAGGTCGCCGAGGCGCTCGGAGAGCACGTCGGCGACGCCGACCGACCAGCCGTCCGCGCAGTCGGTGAACTGGCCCACCGCCACGCCGGCCAGCCCGTCGAGGGCACCGGCGCGGCGGAGCTGGGTGAGCATCCGGTCGACCTTGTAGGGCGGCTCCTGGACGTCCTCGACGAGCAGGATCGCGCCGGTCAGGTCCGGCATGTCCGGCGTGCCCAGCGACGCCACGATCAGGCAGAGGTTGCCGCCCAGCAGCGGACCGGTGGCCCGCCCGGGTACGCGTACCGCGAAGGTCTCCTCCTCGGCGGCGGCGCTGACCGTGACCGGCTCGGTGGTCATCAGGGCGGCGTGCAGCGACTCGGCCGAACGCAGCGGCGTGCGCTCGGGCGACCACGCCGCCCCCGGGCCGTGCACGCCGGCCAGCCGGGCGCCCCGCCAGAGCGCGAACTGCAACGCGGTGATGTCGGAGAAGCCGGCGACCACCTTCGGGTCCCGGCGTACGGCGGCCATGTCGATCGCGTCGACGACGCGTTGGGCGCCGTAGCCACCCCGGGTGCAGATCACCCCGCGCACCCCCGGATCGGCGAACGCGGTGTTCAGGTCGGCGGCGCGCAGCTCGTCGGCGCCCGCGAGGTAGCCCTGCCGGGCGTACGCGTTCGGCGCCAGCACCGGCCGCAGTCCCCAGCCGGTGAGCAGCTCGACGCCCCGGGCCACCCGTTCCGGCCGGGTCGGCCCGGACGGCGACACCAGCATCACCGTGTCGCCGGGCCGCAGCACCGGCGGTCGTACGGCGGTGGCGGGGCTCGTGCGGGCGTGGTCGGACACAGCGGCTGAGCCTAGTCGCGGCGGGTCAGGCGCCCACGTACCGGTCGGCCCGGTCCGCCGACGGTGCGACGGGTGTGATGACGACGAGCGACCCGGCCGCTCTGGCGGACACCCGCGCCGCCCTGTCCCGGATGCTCGACGCGCTGCGCGCCCCCTGAGCCGAACACCCGCCGCGCCCGGCGGAGGCGTTCCGGGGTGCGTCGGGGGCACCGGCTAGCCTCGACGTCGTGGCTACCGCGCTGGTGATCGAGAACGACCCGACCGACGACGTCCGCCGGCTGGGGGAGTGGCTGACGGAAGCCGGCCTCGACCTGTGGGTGGTACGCGCCCACGCCGGTGACGAGATCCCGGCCGACCTGGCGGGATACTCCGCGCTGGTGGTGCTCGGCGGCGCGCTGGCGCCGTACCCGCTGCCCGACGGGTCGCCCGGCGCGCCCTGGCTGCTGGCGCTGGAGGGGCTGCTGCGCAAGGCCGTCCGGCACCGGGTGCCGACCCTCGGCATCTGCCTCGGCGCGCAGCTGCTGGCCACCGCGCACGCCGGCGAGGTCGTACGCAGCCCGAGCGGCCCGGAGGTCGGGCCCTGCGTGGTCGGCAAGCGGGACGCCGCCGACACCGACCCGCTCTTCCGCTACGTTCCGCTGATGCCCGACGTGTTCCAGTGGCACGCCGACGAGATCACCGAGCTGCCCCGGGGCGCCACCCTGCTGGCCGCCTCCACCCGCTATCCCCACCAGGCGTTTCGCCTCGGCGACCGGGCCTGGGGGTTGCAGTTCCACATCGAGTGCGACACCGCGATGATCGCCGACTGGGCCGCCGACTCGACCCTGCTCGCCGAGCTCGATTACGACCCCGACCTGGTGGTGGCGGCCTGCCACGACGTGATGGTCGACGTCGAGGAGGTCTGGCAGCCGTTCGCCGCCCGGTTCGCCGCCCTGGCCCTGGGCGAGCTGGACGACGCCACGCCCCGCCGTAGCCTGCCCCTGCTCGGGCAGTGATGAGCCGGCCGGCCAGGGCCGCGGGACGGCTCGCCCGCTACGGCTTCGGCACCGACGCCACCCGCACCGCCGACCTGCTCGGACCGGACGGGCTCGGGCTGTGGCGGCCGGACGCGCAGGAACCCGCCGACGACCGCGCGGCGGAGCTGCTCGCCGCGCTCTCCCGGGCCGCCGACCCGGACCTGGCGCTGCGCCAGCTGCACCGCCTCGTCGAGGCCGAGCGCCGGGTGGCCGCGAACGGCACCGGCCGCGCCGTCGGTCGTCCCCGGGGGAAGGCCCACGCCGGGACGCCGATCGAGGCCGAGCCTCGGGTGGCCCCGGAGCAGGCGCCCTCGGCGCTGCTGGCGGCGCTCGCCGACGACGCCGGCCTGCGCCGCCGGCTGATCGCCGTCCTCGGCGCCTCCTCCGCGCTCGGCGACCACCTGGTCGCCAACCCCGACCAGTGGCCGGCCCTGCGCACCGCTCCGGACGGGCTGGCGCCGACCGCCGAGGGACGGCTCGACCTGTCCGGCGAGGGGCAGCCGGTGGCGGTGCTGCGCAAGGCGTACCGGCTGGCGCTGCTGCGGATCGCGGCGGCCGACCTGACTGGCGGCCGGGGCCTGGAGCAGACGATGGCGGCGCTCTCCGCGCTGGCCGACGCGACCCTGGCGGCGGCGTACGAGATCGCGGTCGGGGAGCTGCCGGAGGGCACCCCCCGGCCCCGGCTCGCCGTCGTGGCGATGGGCAAGTGCGGTGGCGACGAGCTAAACTACGTCTCCGACGTCGACGTGATCTTCGTGGCTGCCGAGGACGACGACCTCGCGGCGGCCACCACGGTCGCGACCCGGCTGATCCACGTCTGCGGGCTGGTCGCCTGGCCGGTGGACGCGGCGCTGCGCCCGGAGGGCAACCGGGGGCCGCTGGTGCGGACGCTGGCCAGTCACCTCGCCTACTACCGGCGCTGGGCGCGCACCTGGGAGTTCCAGGCGCTGCTCAAGGCGCGGCCGGCGGCCGGCGACCTGGCGCTGGGCCGGGAGTGGATCGACCAGCTCGCCCCGCTGGTGTGGCGGGCCGCCGAGCGGCCCGAGGCGGTCGAGGACGTGCGCGCCATGCGGCGCAGGATCATCGACAACATCCCGCCGAAGGAGCTGGAGCGCGAGATCAAGCGCGGCCCGGGCGGGCTGCGCGACATCGAGTTCGCCGTGCAACTGCTGCAACTGGTGCACGGCCGGGGCGACGAGTCGCTGCGGGTACCGGGCACGATCCCGGCGCTGCGCGCGCTGGTCGCCGGCGGCTACGTCGGGCGGGCCGACGGCGAGGCGCTGCTGCGCGGCTACCGCTTCCTGCGCGGCGTCGAGCACCGCCTCCAGCTCCAGGGGCTGCGCCGCACCCACACCGTGCCGACCGAGCCCGCCGCGCTGCGCTGGCTGGCCGCCGCGCTGGGCCACACCGCCACGCCGGGCCGCAGCGCCGTCGAGGAGTTCCGCGCCGAGTGGGTCACCCACGCGGCCGAGGTACGCCGACTGCACGCCAAGCTGCTCTACCGGCCGCTGCTGGAGTCGGTGGCCCGGGTGCCGGCCGACGGGCTGCGGCTGACCCCCGAGGCGGCCCGGCACCGGTTGGAGATCCTCGGCTTCGCCGACCCCGCCGGGGCGCTGCGTCACCTCCAGGCCCTCACCGGCGGGGTGAGTCGCACCGCCGCCATCCAGCGCACCCTGCTGCCGGTGCTGCTCAGCGAGTTCGCCGACGCCCCCGAGCCCGACCGGGGCCTGCTCAACTACCGGCAGGTCTCCGACAAACTCGGCAGCACGCCCTGGTACCTGCGCCTGCTGCGCGACTCCGGGCCGGTGGCCCGCCGGCTGGCCCGGGTGCTCTCCTCCTCCCGGTACGCCGCCGACCTGCTGGCCCGCGAGCCGGAGGCGCTGCGGCTGCTGGCCGAGGAGAGCGAGCTGACCCCCCGGCCCCGCGCGGTCCTCTGCGAGGGCTTCGCCGCCGCGGCGGCCCGGCACGCCGACCCGGTCGAGGCCACCCGGGCGATCCGCGCGCTGCGCCGCCGGGAACTCGTCCGGATCGCCTGCGCCGACCTGCTGAGCCGGGCCGGCTCGCTGGCCCCGTCGCCGCCCCGGCCCGACGGCGCACGGGCGGCGCTGGGCCTCGCCGACGTGACCGCCGTCGGCACCGCCCTGGCGGACGTCACCGACGCCACCCTGGCCGCCGCGCTGCGGGCCGCCCGGGTCGCCCAACCGCCCGTGCCGGGGCTGCGCTTCGCCGTGATCGGCGTGGGCCGCCTCGGCGGGTACGAGTCGAACTACCTCTCCGACGCCGACGTGCTCTTCGTCTACGACGCGCCGGCCGACGCGGGCGATCGCGCGGCCGGCGCCGCCCGCGCGATCGCCGAGGAGCTGCGCCGGCTGCTCGGCATGCCCGCGCCCGACCCGCCGCTGGGCGTGGACGCCGACCTGCGCCCGGAGGGCCGGCAGGGCCCGCTGGTGCGCAGCCTCGCCGCGTACGCGCAGTACTACGCCCGCTGGTCGAAGGTGTGGGAGGCGCAGGCGCTGCTGCGCGCCCGGTTCGTCTGCGGCGACGCCGATCTCGGCGCCGAGTTCGAGGCGATGGTCGACCCGGTGCGCTACCCGGCCGACGGGCTGAGCCGCGAGCAGGTGGTGGAGATCCGCCGGATCAAGGCGCGGGTGGAGCACGAGCGGCTGCCCCGGGGGGCCGACCCGGCCACCCACACCAAGCTGGGGCGGGGTGGCCTCGCCGACGTCGAGTGGGCGGTGCAGCTGCTCCAGCTCCGGCACGCGGGGGCGATCCCGGCGCTGCGCGGCACGCGTACGCTCGACGCCCTCGCGGCGGCCCGGGACGCGGGCCTGGTCGATCCGACGGACGCCACGGAGATGGCGGCCGGGTGGACGCTGGCCGCGCAGGTCCGCAACGCGCTGATGCTGGTCCGGGGCCGGGAGGGCGACCAGCTGCCCCGGCACGGCGTCGAGTTGGCCGGGGTGGTCCGGCTGCTGGGCCGCGACGACCCCGGCGAGTTCCTCGACGAATATCTGCGCACCTGCCGCCGCTCCCGGACGGCGATGGAACGCGTGCTCGACTCCTGAGCCCGCCGGACGGCCGGATCCTCAGCGGCGGCGGACCAGCACCACGTGGTCGACGAGTTCGCCGGTCTCGCCGTTCGGGCCGGTGGCCTGGCGGCGCGGGGCGTCGAGCCGCTCGGTGTCCCACCGCTCGGGGTCGAGGTCGAGCGCGGCCAGGGTCTCCTGCGGCGTGGAGAAGCGCACGTGCGCGTGGTCGTGCCGTCCCCACGGCGGGACCTCGCCGTGCTCGACGATCAGCAGCCGGCCCCCGGGTGCCACGGCCCGGGCCGCCGAGCGGAGCAGTTCCGCCCGGGGAAACTCCAGCGGCGACTGGAGGAACTGCGCGGAGACCAGGTCGTACTCGCCCGGCGGGAAGGTGCGGGTGAGGTCGTGCCGGCGGAACTCGATGCGGGACGCGACCCCGGCGGAGCTCGCCTCCTCGGCCGCGCGGGCGAGGGCGGTCTCGGAGACGTCGACGGCGGTCACCCGCCAGCCCCGCCCGGCCAGCCAGAGCGCGTCGCCGCCCTCCCCGCAGCCGAGATCCAGCACGGTGCCGGCCGGCAGCGAGCCGGCGACGTCGACCAGGATCGGGTTCGCCCGGCCGCTCCAGACCCGCTCGTGCCGCCCGTAGTGCTCCTCCCAGAACCGCGCGGTCTCCTGGTCCACGTCCGGGTGCCGCCCGCCCTGACCGGTGGTCGTTGGGGTGTCGTCGTGCCGGTGCTGCCCGGCCGTCGTGTCGTGGTGCACGTCTCGTCCTCCTGCTGCGCTGCCTCGTGACCTGCTGTCCCGATCGTGCGCGCCGGCGGCGGAAGGAGCAAGCAATGTTGCCGGAACGGCAACAATGGCCGAGGCGGTGTCCGTCGCCCCGGCCCGGCCGTCGGCCGGCTGACGTGGTAGGACTGCTCGGTGCCGACCAACCGGGGCAGTTCCCCGACGAACACCGCCGAACCGCCCGCCACCCCCGGGCGGCGGGTGGACGTGGCCGCGACGCGAGACGCCCGGCGCACCCTGCTCGGCACACTCGGGGTGTCGGTCGTGCTGGCCGGGGCGTTCCTGCTCGCGCCGCCCATGGGCACCGACCTGGCGGCGCAGGCCGCCCGCGCCGGGTTCGCCGCCCGCCACGGCTTCGCGCCCATCGACTTCTCGTGGTACGGCGGCGTCAACCAGTTCGGCTACAGCCTCTACACCCAGACGCTCGGCGCGGCGGTCGGGACACGGCAGGTCGGCGCGGTCGCAGCCGTCGTCTCCGCCGTGGCGCTGGCCTGGTTGCTGCTGCGGGGGCGGGCCCCCAGGCCCCTGCTCGGGGGCGTGCTCGGCGCCGTGGTGCTGGTGGGAAACCTGGCCAGCGGCCGGATCACCTTCGCGGTCGGCCTGATGCTCGGCCTGCTGGGGCTCTGCGCCGTCGCGACCCACCGCGGCCCCCGCTGGGCGCGCCTGGTGCTGGCCGGGGCGCTGGGAGCGCTCGCGACCTGGGGCAGCCCGGTCGCCGGCCTGTTCACCGGGCTGGCCGGGGGAGCCCTCCTGGTCACCGACGTGTGGCGCGCTGCCGCACACCAGCGCGGTGATCACCAACCGTGGGCGCGGTCGCTGCGCGCGCTCCGGGCGGAGGGCCTGGTGCTGTGTCTGGCCCCGCTGGCCGCGATCGGGCCGATGGCGCTCATGTTCGGCAACGGTGGCCGGCAACCCTTCACCGCCGAGTCCATGCGGATCAACGTCGCGCTCGCCGTCGTGGTGCTCGCGCTGGTGCCGCTCCGGGTGCTGCGCGTGGGGGCGGCGCTCAGCGCGCTGCTGCTCGTGGCGGCCTACTACCTGCCCACCCCGATCGGGTCGAACGCGCTGCGCCTGCCGATGCTCTTCGCGCTGCCGGTCGTCGCCGCGTTCGTCGTGCTCGGCCCGCGGTGGCTGGCCGCCCTGCTGGCTGCCCTGCTCTGGTGGCAGTCGCCGGTGATGACCAGCGACCTGGCCCGGATGGGGTCGGCACCCGTGCACGCCGCGTTCTATGAACCGTTGCTGGACGAGCTGCGCCGGCGGGCACCGGTCGGTCGGGTCGAGGTCGTGCCGCTGCGCGACCACTGGGAGAGCGCGTACGTGGCGGAGGCCGTACCGGTGGCGCGCGGCTGGGAGCGGCAGGTCGACGTGGACCGCAACCCGCTGTTCTACGGCTCCGGGCCCGACGCCGCCGAGTACGGCGACTGGCTGCGGCGTAACGCGGTCAGCCTCGTGGCGGTGGCGCCCGAGGACGTCCCCGACCGGTACGCGCGCGGCGAGGCGGCTCTCGTGCTCACCGGGCAGCCGTACCTGCGCGAGGTGGCGCGGCCGGGCCGCTGGCGGCTCTACGAGGTGGTGGATCCCGCGCCGCTGGTCAGCCCGCCGGCCAGCCTCGTCGAGTCCACCGCGGCCGGCGTGCGGTTCACCGTCGACACCCCCGCCGACGTCCTGGTACGCGTGCGCTGGTCCCGCTGGCTGTCACTGCCGGACGCCGAGGGTTGCCTGCGCCCCGGTGCGGACGGCTGGACCACCGTGCGGGCGCGGGTCGCCGGCACGTACCGGGTCACCAGCAGCCTCTCCCCGGCGGGGCACTGCGGCCCGACCGGCTCGTGACGCGACGCCGCCCGGGGCCACCGGGGAGATCGGCTGGCAGTGCCCACCCGTCGGTCCCCGGCCGCCGTGCTGGCAGCATGTCCGGCGTGCCTCACCACCTCGCGCGCTGGCTCGGCCTCGCCGGTTCGACGCTGCTCGCCGTGGCCGCGTTCCTCGGCGGAGCGTTCCCCCACGGCAACCTGCGCCCCACCCCGGTCAGCATCTGGCAGGGCCCGTACGGCCCGCTGATCATCGCCACCTGGGCGGTCGGCACCGGCCTGATGGCGTACGCCTGGTGGGCGCTGCGCGACGGGGTGCCGTCGACCCGCTGGGCGCTGGTCACCGTCGGGCTGTGGCTGCTGCCGCTGCTGGTCACGCCGCCGCTGGGCAGCCGGGACGTCTACGCGTACGCCTGCCAGGGCGCCAGCTACGCCGCCGGTCTGAACCCGTACGAGCAGGGCGTCTCGGCGCTGCCGTGCCCGTGGCTGGACACCGTCTCCTACATCTGGCGGGACACCTCGGCCCCGTACGGGCCGTTGTTCGTGCTGCTCGCCGGCGCGGTGGTGGAGGCGACCGGGTCGCTGGTCGGCAGCATCGTGCTGTTCCGGCTGCTCGCCGTGGCCGGCATCGGGCTGACGGCGGCCAGCCTGCCGGCGCTGGCCCGCCGCTGCGGCGTACCGGCCGGCCGGGCCGTCTGGCTGGCGCTGGGCTCGCCGGTGATCGGGGTGCACCTGGTCTCGGGGGCGCACAACGACGCGCTGATGGTGGGGCTGCTCGTCGCCGGACTGGCGGTGGTGGTGTCCCGGCCGGGCCGCCCCGGGCCGCTGCTCGGCGGGGGAGTGCTGCTCGGGCTCGCCGCCGCCATCAAGGTGACCGCGCTGGTCGTGGTGCCGTTCGCGGCGTTGGCCGCGATCGTCGGGGCGTACTCGATCAGGGCGCTGGTGCGCGACGGCGGGTGGGTGGTCGGCGGGGCGGTCGCCGCCGTGGTCGGCGCGACCCTCGCCACCGGCCTGGGTTTCGGCTGGGTGACCGGGCTGGAACAGGGCGGCCTGGTGATCGCCTGGACCTCGCCGTCGACGGCGGTGGGCCAGACCGTCGGCTACCTCGCCGCGCCGTTCGGCTGGCACGGTGATCCGCTGCCGGTCACCCGGGGGATCGGCATGGCGGCGCTGGCGCTGGTGCTGCTCTGGCTGTGGTGGCGGGCGCGGCACCGGGAGCCGATCTGGCACGCCGGCCTGGCGCTGGCCGCCACGGTCGCGCTCGCGCCGCTCTACCACCCCTGGTACTGGGTGTGGCCGCTGGCGGTGCTCGCGGCCTCGGCCCGGCGCACCGGATGGTTCGTGGTCGTCGCGATCGTCTCGTCGTTCCTGGTGCTCGCCGACGGTACGGGGCTGCCCCGGTACACCAAGACCGTCGGGGCGCCGCTGATGACGCTGTTCGTGATCGTGGTGGTGGTCCGCTTGGTACGGTCGGCTCGGGCGGCACGTCGGCCGGCCGTCGTGGACTGAGGAGAGGTACGCCGGTGACCACTCCCGGCGCTCCGCCGGCCTCGCCCGGCATCCCGCAGCCGCCCGGATCCCCGCCGCCGCCCCAAGGACCGCCGCCATCCGGGCCCCCGCCGCCGTCACCCGGCGCCGCCCGGTCCGCCCGCTGGGCCGGCCTGGCCGGGGCGGTGCTGCTGACCGTCGCCGGCTGGCTCGGCGGCGCGCTGCCCCGGGCCGCCCCTGCGCCGGGCCCGGCCGACGAGCCGTGGACCGTCGCGCTGTGGCTGGGCGGCACCGGGCTGATGGTCGGCGCCTGGTGGGCGCTGCGCGGTGGCGCGCCGTCGACGCGGTGGGCGTACCTCACCGCCGGGCTGTGGGCGCTGCCGCTGCTGGCCGCGCCGCCGCTGGGCAGCCGGGACGTCTACTCGTACGCCTGTCAGGGCTGGGCGTACGCGCACGGCGTCGACCCGTACGCCACCGGCGTGGCCGAGGCCGGCTGCCCCTGGGTGGACGCGGTCGCGCCGATCTGGCGGGACACACCGGCGCCGTACGGGCCGGTCTTCATGCTGCTCGCCGCGCTCGCCGTGGCCCTCGGCGGTGGCCTGGTGGGCGCGGTCGTGGCGTTCCGCCTGCTCGCGGTCGCCGGGGTGCTGCTGGCCGCCGGGTGCCTGCCGGGGCTGGCCCGGGCCACCGGCGTGCCCACCCGCCGGGCGGCCTGGCTGGCGCTGGCCAGCCCGCTGGTCGGGGTGCACCTGGTGGCCGGCACGCACAACGACGCCGTGATGCTCGGCCTGCTCCTGCCGGGCCTGCTGGTGCTGGTCCGTCGGTCCGGCAGGCCGGGGCCGCTGCTGCTGGCCGGGGCGCTGCTCGGGCTGGCGGTGACCGTCAAGGCGACCGCCGTGGTGGTGCTCCCGTTCGCGGTGCTGGCGGCGGTCCTCGGCCGCTACACCCTGCGGGCGCTGCTGCGCGACGGCGGCTGGCTGGCCGGCGGGGTGATCGGCGTGGTGGCGGCCACCTCGCTGCTGTCCGGCCTCGGCCTCGGCTGGGTCGGCGGGCTGACCCGCAGCGGCGACTCCGAGCAGTGGACCTCCCCGCCCACGGCGCTCGGCTTCGTCGTCGACTACGCGGGCGGGCTCGCCGGCCGGGAACCGGGCGCGGTGCCGGTCGCCCGCGCGGTGGCCCTGCTGCTGCTAGCGGTGGCGGTGGCGGCGCTGTGGTGGCGCGCGTGGTCGGGTCTGCGCCGGCTGAACGACGTCCGGCAACGGGCGGCCCGCCTGGACGCCGCCCGCCCCCGGGCCGCCCTGCTCGGGGCCGGACTGGCGCTGGCCGCCACGGTCGTGCTGGCGCCGGTCTTCCACCCCTGGTACGCCACCTGGCCCCTGGCGGTGCTCGCGGCCGCCGCGGCGCGGACGACCTGGTTCGTGGCGCCCTGCGCGGCGGCGGCCTTCCTCACCCTGCCCGACGGCACCAACCTGGCCCGGTTCAGCAAGGCCCCGGGCGCGCTGGCGATGACCGCGCTGGCGCTCGGACTCACGGTGTGGGGCCTGCTCCGACTCCGCCGGACCGGTGCCGCGCATCCGGGCTGAGGAGCCCGTCCCGGCGGCGGCGGGGCCGTGCGGGGTGCTTCGGACGGCGGGGCCGTGCCGCCTGCTTCGGACGGCGGGCCGTGCGGCGTGCTTCGGCCGGCGGGTCCATGATCGGGGGATGAGCGCAACCGAGGAACCGTTGCCGGGCAACGCCACCGCCGGCGTGGTGCGCGTCGGCGACACCGTGCGCCGCCCGGTCGGCCCCTGGACCGACGCGGTGGACGCGCTGCTGGAACACCTGCACGCGGTGGGGTTCTCCGGCGCACCCCGACCGCTGGGCCGGGACGCGCAGGGCCGGCAGGTGCTGGAGTACGTCCCCGGCGAGGTCGGCGCGGCGTCGGGCACGTACCCGGTGGCGGACCTGTTCGCGATCGGCCGGATGCTGGCCGAGCTGCACGAGGCGCTGGCCGGTTTCATCCCGCCGGCCGGGGCGGCGTGGCAGCGGCTCATCCCGCCGGACCGGGAGGAACTCGTGTGCCACAACGACGTGGCCCCGTGGAACCTGATCAGGGCGGACCGGGGCTGGGTGCTGATCGACTGGGACGCCGCCGCGCCGGGCTCCCGGCTCTGGGACGTCGCGTACGCCGTGCAGAGCATGGGCGGCCTGCGCCCGGACCGGCCGGTGGCCGAGTCGGCGGCCCGGCTGCGCGCCTTCGCCGACGGCTACCGCCTGGACGAGGCGTCCCGTCCGGCCCTGGCCGCCACGCTGGGCCGTCGCGCCCGGGCCATGTACGACCTGCTGCGCGAGGGCGCGGAGCAGCGGCGCGAGCCGTGGGCCCGGATCTGGACCGAGGACGGCCCGTACTGGCTGGCCACCGCCGATCACCTCGACGCCCACGTCGACGCATGGGAGGCCGCCCTACGCTGACCGCCCTTTGCCGCCGCGAGCGGACCTCGCGCGGGTGCCGCTGCCGCTGGTCCAAGGGGCCCGCTCGGCGGTGCGTCCGCAGGTCGGGCAGCGGTCGCCGGTCCCGACCGGCCCAGCTCCACGCAGGCGCGTGCGCAAGGCGATCGCCAGCGGCAGCAGCGCGGGGCCGGCCAGGCCCACCACGACGGCCGTCGCGGCGAGCGCGTCCCAGCCGGGGTTGGGGGCGCCGCGCATGTTGCCGTCGAGCGCGCCGGCCAGCGGCTGAAGGAAGAGCAGGCCGAGCGGGGTCAGCAGCACCAGCAGCGCCCAGCCGCCCCGATGGTCGGCCCGCAGGGCCAACCCCGCGCCGAGCAGCAGCACCACGACGAGCAGCGTCACGGCGGCGCCGGGCAGGATTCCGCTCGCCGTCCAGCCGTGGTAGCTGACGTAGGAGTCGTAGCGGGGCAGCAGGTTGACACTCGTGAGGTTGGCGGCGGCGACCGCGAGCAGGGGCGCCGCCCGGATCAGCGCCGGCGGCCGTTCGGGCAGGCCCAGCGCCACCAGCCCCAGCCCGACCTGTGGCAACAGCACGAACAGCGGCGGTCGGGGCAGGCCGGCGAGGGTCGTGACCGGCACGACCGCGACGGTGAACAGCAGGGCGAGAGCCACGGCACGGCGGCTCCAGCGACCCGGTGCCGCCGCGTACACGGCCGCGGCGAGCAGCCAGGCGGCCCACACCCCGATCCCGAGCGAGACGAACGGCCCGGCGTGCGGCACGCCCCACTGCGCCATCGGCGGGTGCAGCTCCAGCCCCGACCAGGCCCCGGCCAGCGCCGTCGCGGTGAGGAAGGCGAGGACGGCGGCGAGGCGTACGCCCGGGATCAGGTCGGCGGCCCCGGCGGCCCGCAGCCGCTGGCGCAGGCCGCCGCGCAGCAGGTCCGCGGCGTCCGCCGGCGAGGGCCAGCGCCGCTCCGGGCCGGCCAGGTCGAGGTACGTGCCGACGATCTCCGCGCCGCGCGCCCGCCGGTATTCGGCCGGGTACGCCCGCAGCAGGCGGTGGTAGCGCCGCTCCAGCTCGCTCATGCCAGACCCCCGGCGGTACGCGGGGCGAGCGGCCGGGCCGCGCGGGCGCGCAGCCGGGCGGTGGCCGCCTCGACGTTGCGGCGCAGGCGCTCGGTCTCGGCGGCCAGCGTGGCGTCGCCGGCAGGGGAGAGGCGGTAGTAGCGGCGCAGCCGGCTGTCCACCACCTCCTCGCGGTCGACCTCGACCAGGCCGGCGTCGGTCAGCCGGTCGAGCGCCCCGTAGAGGGTGCCGGGGCGCAGCGACACGCGCCCGTCGGAGAGGGCGGCGACCTCGCCGATCAATCCGTAGCCGTGCATCGGCTCGCCGGCCAGCGCGGTGAGGATCAGGAAGGTGGGTTCGCGCAGCGGTGTGTCCACGCCCCGCAATATATCGGACGCGAAGGTATGCGGTGGCCCGTTACGTGCTGAACCTGCTCCGGCCGCGCCGTCCGGTCGTGCCGGCTGACTGGGCGCCGATGGCGCGTCGAGTGGAACACCACGGGTGTCAAAGCCCACCGGTGACACCCGTGGTGTTCCACCGGCCGGGTCGCGGAGCCGGTCGGGTCGGGGTGCGGGTGGGCCGGACGGGGCAGGCGCGTGCCCGTAGGGGGCGACACGCAGGAAGGCCCCGGGCGGACCCGGGGCCTTCCTGCGTGTCGCTGACTGCGTCAGCAGTCGAAGTACATGGCGAACTCGTGCGGGGTCGGGCGCAGGCGCACCGGGTCGACCTCGTTGGTGCGCTTCCACTCGATCCAGGTGGAGATCAGGTCGGGGGTGAAGACGCCGCCGTCGAGCAGGTAGTCGTGATCGGCCTCGAGGGAGTCGAGTACCGCCGACAGCGAGCCGGGGACCTGCTTGACGTCGCCCCACTCCTCCGGCGGGAGGTCGTAGAGGTCCTTGTCGATCGGCGCCGGCGGCTCGATCTTGCTCTTGATGCCGTCCAGGCCGGCCATCATCATCGCCGAGAAGGCGAGGTAGACGTTGGCCGACGGGTCCGGTACGCGGAACTCGACCCGCTTGGCCTTCGGGTTGTTGCCCGTGACGGGGATGCGGGTGCAGGCGGAGCGGTTGCGCTGGGAGTAGACCAGGTTGACCGGCGCCTCGAAGCCCGGCACCAGCCGGCGGTACGAGTTGATGGTCGGGTTGGTGAAGGCCAGCAGCGACGGGGCGTGGTGCAGCAGACCGCCGATGTACCAGCGGGCCATGTCGGACAGGCCGGCGTAGCCGGTCTCGTCGTAGAACAGCGGCTCGCCGTTGAGCCAGAGGCTCTGGTGGGTGTGCATGCCGGAGCCGTTGTCGCCGAAGAGCGGCTTCGGCATGAAGGTCGCGGTCTTGCCGTTGGCCCAGGTCTCGTTCTTCACGATGTACTTGAAGAGCTGGAGCTGGTCGGCGGCGTGCAGCAGCGTCGAGAACCGGTAGTTGATCTCGGACTGGCCGGCGGTGCCCACCTCGTGGTGCGAGCGCTCCACGGTGAACCCGCTGTCGACGAGGCGGCGCACGATGCTGTCGCGCAGGTCGGCGTAGTGGTCGACCGGCGGGACCGGGAAGTAGCCGCCCTTGTAGGGGGTCTTGTAGCCGCGGTTGCCGCCCGGCTCCTCACGCCCGCTGTTCCAGGCGCCCTCGACGGAGTCGATGTAGTAGAACGACTGGTGGGCCGAGGTCTCGTGGCGGATGGAGTCGAAGATGTAGAACTCCGCCTCCGCGCCGAAGTAGGCGGTGTCGGCGATGCCGCTGGCGGCCAGGTAGGCCTCGGCCTTCTTCGCCACGTTGCGCGGGTCCCGGCTGTAGGCCTCGCGGGTGAACGGGTCGTGGATGAAGAAGTTGAGCGCGAGGGTCTTCTGCGCCCGGAAGGGGTCGATGAAGGCGGTGGCGACGTCCGGGAGCAGGAGCATGTCCGACTCGTGGATCGCCTGGAAACCGCGGATCGACGAACCGTCGAAGGCCAGGCCCTCGGTGAAGAAGGCATCGTCGACAGACTCGACCGGCAGGTTGAAGTGCTGCATCACGCCGGGCAGGTCACAGAAACGTACGTCGACGAACTTCACGTCCTCGTTCTTGAGGTATCGCAGGAGTTCCTCGGGATTGGCGAACACACGTCCTCCTGGCACGTCCACGGGTGGCTAGGCTCCTGGCGACGCTATGGCCGCGCGGTTGCCCGGCCATGTCTTGAGTGTTTCTGCCGTGTTACGTCCCTCGCGGAGCGTCATCCGCGCCGCTCGGACGGGCCGAACCGGGCGGCCGGACGTCATCGGCTGTGCCATTCTATTGACAGTTGCTCGCCTTCGCCCCTTTTTGTCGCCGCCCACCCGTCGCCCGCCCATCCGTCACCCGCCCGGTCAGGCGCGCGGCGCACCCCCACCCCGCCACGGGCGGTCGTCCCCGATCCATCCATGCGACCTGGATACCCTTGACCGCTGTGACCAACCCGCATGATCGCCCCGTACCGCCCGCGTCGGATCCCGCCTTCACCCCGCCCAGCCTGGGCCGCCGGTTCGGCGCACTGGTGATCGACTGGGTGCTCTGCCTCCTCGCCGCCAGGGGCTTCGCCGACCCGGTCCGCGACGGGTGGGCGCCCGTGCTGGTGCTGATCGTCGAGTACGGCTTCTTCCTCGGGCTCTTCGCGCAGACGCCGGGCATGTTCATCACGAAGATCCGCTGCGTCGCCTGGGCCGACGGCGGCCGCATCGGGGTCGCCCGGGCCCTGCTGCGTGGTCTGCTGCTCGCCCTGGTCGTTCCGGCCCTGCTGATGGACGGCCACCGCCGCGGCCTGCACGACCGCCTGACGGGCTCCGTCGTCACCGACGCCCCCCGCTCCTGACACAGGCGAAGAGCCGGGCCCTGCGAGCAGGCCCGGCTCTTTCGCGTACGCGTCGTGGGTCAGCGACCGCGCGTCTGGCGGAACGCGCCCCGCGCGGGCCGCATGTTCTTCGGGATCGCGCCCTTGGGCATCTGCGGGCGGGCGGTGAGCGCCTTGAGCCGCTTGTCCAGCGAGTTGACGTCCTTGCCGCTGAGGCTGCGCGGCAGCCGCATGAGCGTCATCCGCAGCTTGCGGATGGGCAGCTCGCCCTCCTCCTGGCCGATCACGTAGTCGAAGAGCGGCGCGGAGCCGATCACCTTCGCCAGCCGCCGCTTCTCCTGGCCGAGCAGGCCGCGTACCCGCTGCGGGTTGCCCTCCGCCAGCAGGATCACCCCGGGTCGGCCGATGACCAGGTGGACCATGTCCATCTGCGTGGTGGAGCTGACCGCCGGGGTGACCCGCCAGTCGCCGCGCATGTTCTCCATGATCTGGGCCGCCGCGCCGGGCTGCCCCTCGGCGGCGTTCATCATCGCCCGGTTGGAGCGCAGGTTGAGCACGATCAGCAGGCAGAGCAGGGCGAACAGAATGCCCAGCGGCAGCCAGATCCAGCCCCAGAGCATGACCGCGACCACGGTGAGCGCGAGCGGGATCAGCACCGCGCCGGCGGCCATCGGCGCGAACCACCGGTCCTGCTTGGCGGTGAACTTGAACACCATCCCGATCTGCTTCAGCCGCTGGCCGAACGAGACCTTCTCCTGGGGCTTTGCCATGCCGCAGAGTCTAGTGGTCGCCGCACGTCGCCCTGTCCGCGGCCGGGCTGAGTACCTTACGCCGCCCCGGCGCCCCGGCGGCCCGGGGTAAGGAGGGGCGCCGGGCGAAGATCAGGAGTGATACCCCTGCTTCTCCAGAGCGTCAGGCCGGCGTGCAGCGAGGGGGATCGCCTCGCTGAGATCCTTCTAGCGGCGAATTTGTTCGGCGCGATCCCGTAGATGAGTGACCCTGACCAGTTCCGGGTGACCGGGCTGTGTACCTCGGTCAACGCGGTTTTGGCGCCGGCCCCATTGCAAATGTTGCGTAGTGGGGTCAGTTGTTGGTCGAGGCGGGCCTCTGGTCAAGCTGGATATCTATCTCCGCGTCGTGGTTCATCCTGCGAAGGGGCGACATTCTATTTAGTGGGCGCATCCAGGTCAAGCGCAATTCTCTAGGCGGTTTGTGAGGTGGGCGGAGCGGGGTAGGTCGATGTTCTCGGGGTCTTGCCTCCGACTAGTGCATCTGGTTGTATCGATGGAGAAATATTGACCGAAGCGGGGGAGGGTGCAGTGAGAAGGCCTATTCTTAGTGCGGGGCGGGGATTCGTTGCCTTAGTTATGGCCGCCGGGGGGATAGTGGGAGTGCAGGTGGCGGCGACTGCCCCGGCGCAAGCCGCTGAACGGTGCGTCTCGGGAGCTTGGAATGCGCTGGGGGACGGCGAGGTGCTCCGCAGCGGTACGACCGGAGACACGCGTTATCCTGCGACCCTGCATGGGAAGACCGTGCGCCTCTACAGCAACCGCGCCAACGCGTCAGTGATCGCGAAGGTCGAGAACGCCTCTTCGGGGGACGTTGTCTCTATCGACAGGTCCAATTTCTCCGTGACTGGTACGGCGGAGCACTACTGGAAGACGACCAGCCAAATTCAGGCGTTGGGGACCTGGGACTACTGTCAAAAGACGGCAAGCTCGAGTGGCACCCTTACGTCACAGCGAATTGATGGCGCTCACCGCTACGTGCGGGTCTGCCTTCGTCGATCCGGCGCCCTGCAATGTACGAACGTCTGGTATGGCGACAACGATGACGATGCTGGCGATGTGACCCGTCAACCTTGATGGCGAGTCAATAGAGATCGAGGTTTGCGTAGTCTGTGATCCCTTGGCTGGGACGGTGTAGCGTTTTCCTGGCCAAGGGATCAACCTTGGTTGAACTGCCACGAAACCGGGTCAGCGCCTACGGCAAATCATTGCACGATCGCCTGAAGGCGGTTGCGACCAACGCCTAGCGGCGTACGCAGCAGCTATTGGACCCTGTCCTCAGCAAGAAGCATGCCGCGGGCCTCGAGCGCCTGCCGGTAGAGCCGCCCGGCCCGGTACGACGAGCGCACCAGCGGCCCGCTCATCACGCCCGCGAAGCCGATCTCCTCGGCCTCCTCGCGCAGCTCGACGAACTCCTCCGGCTTCACCCAGCGGGTGACGGGGTGGTGCCGGGGGGTGGGGCGCAGGTACTGCGTGATGGTGATCAGCTCGCACCCGGCGTCGTGCAGGTCGCGCAGCGCCTGGGAGACCTCGGCGCGCTCCTCGCCCATGCCCAGGATCAGGTTGGACTTGGTGACCAGCCCGTCGGCGCGGGCCTGCCGGATCACGTCCAGCGACCGCTCGTAGCGGAACGCCGGCCGGATCCGCTTGAAGATCCGCGGCACGGTCTCCACGTTGTGCGCCAGCACCTCCGGCCGGGCGCCGAAGACCTCGGCGAGCTGCTCGGGGACCGCGTTGAAGTCGGGGATCAGCAGCTCGACGCCGCAGCCGGGCTGGAGGGCGTGGATCTGCCGGACGGTCTCGGCGTAGAGCCAGGCGCCGCCGTCGGGCAGGTCGTCGCGGGCCACGCCGGTGATGGTCGCGTAGCGCAGGCCCATCGAGACCACCGACTCGGCGACGCGGCGCGGCTCGTCGGCGTCGAACTCGGCCGGCTTGCCCGTGTCGATCTGGCAGAAGTCGCAGCGCCGGGTGCACTGGTCGCCACCGATGAGGAAGGTGGCCTCCCGGTCCTCCCAGCACTCGTAGATGTTGGGGCAGCCGGCCTCCTGGCAGACCGTGTGCAGCCCTTCGCGCGTCACGAGCCCGCGCAGCTGGGTGTACTCCGGCCCCATCTTGGCCTTGACCTTGATCCACGGCGGTTTGCGCTCGATCGGCGTCTCGGCGTTGCGCGCCTCGATCCGCAGGAGGCGCCGCCCCTCGGGGGCGGGCGTCGTCGTGCGCGCTGCCTGGCCGGTCGTCGGCGCGGAGTGCTCGATCGTCACGAAACCGAGCCTACGCCCGACGGTCGCCGTCGATGTAGCGCGGGCGACGGGCGTCACCCCGGGAACCTTGTGACGCCGGCCACCGGGGCAGGGGAAATCCCGTCACAGGAGCGTCGGCGGGGGTGCTAGCGTGCCCGGCAGAGCT
Source organism: Micromonospora sp. ZG13 (assembly GCF_059359355.1). NCBI lineage: Bacteria > Bacillati > Actinomycetota > Actinomycetes > Micromonosporales > Micromonosporaceae > Micromonospora > Micromonospora sp. ZG13. The sequence continues at coordinate 385,229 of NZ_JCADBQ010000005.1, read as the reverse complement.
GTGACGGAGCCGAGTAGCGCCCCGACCCGCCAGTTGAAGAGAGCCGCCGGTTGCTGTGAGGCGGTCTGGCACCGGGCGCGTGAAGACCCTCCCGAGCTGCGGGAAGAACGGCGGGTGGCCGACGCCGCGCGACTGCGCGGACGGCACCCCGCCCAGTAGAGCCCGCCCGGCTGGCCCCGGTGAAAAGGCGACGAACGAGGCCCCCGCCAGCGGGGGCGAAGGTGTGGTGGCACCGCGAGGTTTCCCGCTCGCCCACACCTCCCGGGGATCGCGTTGCGATTATCGAGGAGGTACCGCCGTGCAACGCATCCTTTCCACCCAGCTCTCCGCCCATGTCGGCGTGCCCGTCCGGATCGCCGGCTGGGTGCACCGCCGCCGCCTGCTCAAGTCGGTGGCCTTCCTGATCGTGCGGGACGCCGCCGGCCTCGCCCAGGTGGTGGTCGCCGACCCGGCCGTGCGCGCCGAGGTGGAGGCACTCACCGAGGAGACGGTCGTCGAGGTCACCGGCACGGTGGTCGCGAACCCGACGGCCCCCGCCGGGGTCGAGCTGACCGCGCCGACGGTACGACCGCTCGGTCCGCCCGCCGTACCGCCGCCGTTCGACCTGTACCGGCCGGCGCTCACCGCGAGCCTGCCCACCCAGCTCGACCACGCTCCGGTGGCCCTGCGCCACCCGACCCGCGCGGCCGCGCTGCGCGTCTCGGCGGCGGCGGTGGCCGGCTTCCGGGCCGCGCTCGACGCCCGCGACTTCGTGGAGATCCACACCCCGAAGGTGGTCGGCTCGTCCACCGAGAGCGGGGCGAACGTCTTCGCGCTGGACTGGTTCGGCCGGCCCGCGTACCTGGCCCAGTCGCCGCAGTTCTACAAGCAGCTCATGGTCGGCGTCTTCGAGCGCGTCTACGAGGTCGGGCCGGTGTTCCGGGCCGAGCCGCACGACACCGTCCGGCACCTGGCGCAGTACACCTCGCTCGACGCCGAGCTGGGCTTCGTCACCGACCACCGGGACGTGATGGTCGTGCTGCGCGACACGCTGGCCGGGATGCTGGGCAGCGTCACCGAGCGGGCCGGTGCCGCGCTGGCCACGCTGGGCGTCACCGCCCCGGACGTGCCGGCGGAGATCCCGGCCGTGCACTTCACCGAGGCGCTCCGGATCGCGGGCGCGCCGGCCGACGAGCCGGACCTGGCCCCGGCGCACGAGCGGGCGCTGGGCGAGTGGGCGCGGCGGGAGCACGGCTCGGAGTTCCTCTTCGTCACCGGCTACCCGATGGCGAAGCGACCCTTCTACACCCATCCGGACCCGGCGCGGCCCGCGTACTCCAACGGGTTCGACCTGCTCTTCCGGGGCCTGGAGCTGGTGACGGGCGGGCAGCGGCTGCACCGGCACGCCGACTACCTGGCGGCGCTCGCCGCCCGGGGCGAGCCGGTCGAGCCGTACGCCGGCTACGTCGACGCGTTCCGGCACGGGATGCCCCCGCACGGCGGCTTCGCCATCGGGCTGGAACGTTTCGTGGCCCGCCTCACCGGCGCAACCAACGTCCGCGAGGTCACGGCCTTCCCCCGCGACCTCCACCGCCTGACCCCGTAACGCCCCCGACCCCCGGCCCACCGCGGTGGGCCGGGGTGGGGTCAGGGGCGGGGTGGGCCGAGGAGGTCCCAGAGGTTGCCGGCGATGTCGCGGAAGACGGCGACCCGGCCGTACGGCTCGGCGCGCGGCGGCTTCACGAACTCGACGCCCGCCTCGACCATCCGCCGGTGGACGGCGTCGAAGTCGTCGACCTGAAGGAAGAAGCCGACCCGGCCGGCGACCTGGTCGCCGACCGATCGGGCCTGCCGGTCGCCGTCGGCGCGGGCCAGCAGCAGCCCGGTCTGCGCCCCCGGCGGGCGGACGACGACCCAGCGCTTCGGCCGGCCGTCGTTGGTCAGCGACGGGGAGTCCTCCACCAGTTCGAAGCCGAGCACCTCGGTGAAGAAGTCGATGGCCGGGTCGTACTCGGCCACGACGATCGTGACCAGGTCGATCCGCACCGGTCAGGCCGTGACGAGGGTGGGCAGGTGACGCTCGACGAACGGCAGCACGTCGGCGACGGTGACCGGGTGGCCCAGCTCGGCCGTCAGGGAGGTGACGCCGGCGTCGCGGATGCCGCAGGGCACGATCCGGTCGAAGTGCCCGAGGTCGCAGTCGCAGTTGATGGAGAAGCCGTGCAGGGTCACCCCGCGGGCGACACGGATGCCGATGGCGGCCACCTTGCGGGCCGGCCCCCGGTCGTCCTCGGGCACCCAGACCCCGCTGCGCCCCTCGACCCGGCCGGCGGTCAGCCCGAACTCGGCGCAGACGTCGATCAGCAACTGCTCGGTGCGGCGGACGTAGGCCACCACGTCGACCGGGTCGGGCAGCCGCACGATGGGGTAGCCGACCAACTGCCCCGGGCCGTGCCAGGTGATCTTGCCGCCCCGGTCCACGTCGACGACCGGGGTGCCGTCCATGGGGCGGTCCCACGGCTCCGTGCGCTTGCCGGCGGTGTAGACGCTCGGGTGCTCCAGCAGCAGCACGGTGTCACCGCGTTCGCCGGCCACCACCGACTCGTGCAGGCGGCGCTGCTCGTCCCAGGCGGCCTGGTAGTCGAGGACACCGGCGCGGACGGCCGTGAGGCCGGAGGTCGTCGTGGTCACGCCGCCAAGCCTAGACCCGTACCGGCCGGTCACCATCGGTGACGCGGCTCACGAGGAGGACCCGGCGGCGGGCGGCCCGGGCGGCCCGGCTCAGCCCTGCGGGACCCGCCACAGCCACACGTCGTCCACCCGCTCGGGCGGGCCGAGCAGCGCGGTCACCGTACGCCGGATCGCCTCCTCGTCGACCGGCCACTTCGCCCCGTGCACCTCGTCGGCCAGCACGACCGTCTCGATGCGCCAGTGCCGCAGGTCGGCGCGGACCTCCTGGATGCTGCCCTCGGTGATGATCGGCACCAGCCCGCTCCGGCCGGCCTGGTCCACCAGCGCGCCGAACGGGCGTGGCGTCGGGCCGATGCGCCCCCGGCCGTCGGGGCCGCCGGGGCCGAGGAAGAAGCCGGAGGGGATCGCGAACTCGCCCTGCCGGTGCGCCAGGGCGTACGCCTGCCAGCGCTGGCCGTCGGGATAGACGTCGAGGGTCAGCGGCACCGGGGTCAGCACCCCGCCGGGGGAGACGTACTCCCGCCACGTCCCGGCGGTGATGAAGCGCGGGATCGGTTCGCGCTCGATGGTCAGCAGCGGGGTGGGCACCAGCGGCAGCAGTGCCAGCGCGAACCCCGCCCACCAGGCCAGCCGCGTCCGGCGGCGCCGGGGTGGGGCGGCCCGGAGCTCCTCGACGGCGTACGCGAGCAGCACTCCGATCACCGGCGCCACGATCAGCGCCAGCCGGGCCGGCAGGGCGGCGTTGACCACCGGCAGGTGCCCGAGCAGGTCGAACGGCATCGGCAGGTCGACGCGCCGCCCGTCGACCTTGGCCACGGGGCCGAACGACAGCACCGTGAAGACGGCGGCGGTCACGCCCAGCGCCCAGAGCGTCGCCCGGCGGCCCGCGTCGGCCCGGCGCCACAGCGCCACGAAGCAGGCGGCGGTGAGCAGCAGCAGCGGAATGCCGAAGAAGGAGTTCTCCTCGGTCGGGTTGGGCGCGAGTTGGGTGCCCAGCCCCGCCTCCCCGGCGAGCGAGCGGCGCGGGTACGCCGCGTAGGCGACGACGTCCTCGGAGTGGATGACGGCGTCGAAGCCGGTGCCGTGGAAGCGCTGCGGGCCGGCGAAGTGCAGCCACAGCGGGTACGCCAGCAGCACGCCCGCGACGACGGCGGTGACGCCGAGGCCGCGCAGGAAGGTCGGCAGCACCGCGCGGGCCTCGGCGCGGTGGGCCGGGTGCAGCGCCCAGACGGCGACGAAGACGCCGAGCGCCAGCGCCGTGAAGAAGAGCCCCTCGGCGGCGATGGAGAAGGCGACGGCCACGACCGCGCCGAGGATCGCGCCGTCGCGCAGCGGGTGGCGGGAGCGGCGCAGCGCGAAGGTCCGCCAGATCAGCAGCGGTACGAGCCAGCCCGCCGTCCAGTTCAGGTGGGCGTTGGCGTGCGAGACCATGCCGGGGGAGAAGCCGATGAACAGCCCGCCGACGGCTGCGGCGAGCGGGCTGCGGAGCAGGTGCCGGGAGAGCAGCCAGTACCAGGCCAGCGCGGTGGCGGCCAGGTTGAGGGTGAGGATCACCAGGAACGTGGCCGGCGGCCCGATGAGGTACGTCAGCGGCGCGAAGAGCACCGCGTAGACGGTGATCGAGGTGTTGACCGCGAGGTTCACCCCGTCGGGCACGTTGACCAGGTAGGTGAAGAGCGGGTTGTCGCCGTGGGTCACCGCGTGGCCGCCGAAGGCCAGCAGCCACTCGAAGAGCGCCTGGTCGCTGGAGTTGACCGTGATGGTGCGGGTGTTCGGGTCCCGCCACAGCCCGCTTGTCACCCAGACGGCGAGCGCCAGCGCGACCAGCGCCACGGTCAGGTCGGCCCGCCGGTGGCGGACGACGCGGGGCGGCGGGGCCGGCGAAGGCGCCAGGGACGGGGAGGTCGGCACGCAGCGGACGTTACCAACCGCACCGGGGCAGGCCGGTCAGGACGCACATCCCTCGGGACGGGAATGTGTGAGCGTGCCCCATGTCACAACATCGACGCATCGACGTAACGTCGCGGCAATTCGCGGGTGACCCAGTTCACACCCCGTCCCCAGGAGGCCCCCGTGCGCCGCTCCCCGTCCCTGCTCGCCCGGCTGACCGGCGTGGTCGCCGGGGCCGTCCTCGCCGCCGCCGCGGTGACGGCCGTCGCCGCCCCCGCCCAGGCCGCCACCCTGACCCAGGTCACCAACTTCGGCTCCAACCCCGGCAACCTCGCCATGTACGCGTACCGGCCCGACAACCTGCCGGCGGGGGCCCCGGCCGTCGTACTGCTGCACGGCTGCACCCAGAACGCGGCCGGCTACTTCGCCAACTCGGGCTGGCAGAAGTTCGCCGACCAGTGGAAGTTCGCCCTCATCGTGCCGCAGCAGTCCAGCGCCAACCAGCCGCTGAGCTGCTTCAACTGGTTCGTGGAGCAGGACATCACCCGCGGCTCGGGCGAGGCGCTGTCGATCAAGCAGATGGTCGACCACGCCCGCAACAACTACGGCACCGACGCCCGCCGGGTCTTCGTCAGCGGGCTCTCCGCCGGCGGGGGGATGAGCGCGGTCATGCTCGCCACCTACCCGGACGTCTTCGCCGCCGGCTCGGTCGTGGCCGGCCTGCCGTACCGCTGCTCCCCGCCCGCCTCCACCAGCACCTGCCAGTACAGCGGGGTGAACAAGACCCCGCAGGAGTGGGGCAACCTCGTGCGGGCCGCGTATCCCGGGCACACGGGCCCGCGCCCCCGGGTCGCCGTCTGGCACGGCACCTCGGACTCCACGGTGGTACCGGCCAACGCCACCGAGCTGCGCGACCAGTGGACCAACGTCCGGGGTGTCCCGCAGACCCCCACCCGCACCGCGTCGCTGCCCGCCAACACCGCCCTGGAGGTGTACGGCAACGACGACGTGCGCGTCTACCGGGTCTCCGGCATGGGCCACGGCACCCCGGTCGACCCGGGTCCCGGAGCCGAGCAGTGCGGCACCGCCGGGGCGTACCTGCTGGACACCATCTGCTCGGCGTACCACGACGCGGTCTTCTTCGGCCTGAACGGGAACCCCGGCCCGAGCCCCACCGCGACGCCGACGGCGACCCCCACCACGACCCCCACCACGACCCCCACGGCCACCCCGACCGCCTCCCCGACGGCGTCCCCGACCTGCGTCACGGCCAGCAACTACGCCCACGTCACCGCCGGCCGCGCCTACCACTCCGGCGGCTACGCCTACGCCAACGGCTCCAACCAGCGGATGGGCCTCTACAACACCTTCTACACCAGCACCCTCAAGCAGACCGGCCCCAACCACTGGGTGATCGGCTGCTGATCCGCTACGCGCTGCCCTTCCCGACCTCGGGCGGCGTGTGCCCGGCTCCCATGGGGGCCGGGCCCGCCGCCCGGGCGGCCCGGCCGCCGATCTCACGCAGGTACGCGACGAGTTCCGGCGGCTCGTGCACCTCGAACTCGCAGCCGAGCGTCAGCAGCCGCCAGGCCAGCCATTCCAGGGTGTCGGTGTGCCCGCTCAGCCGGCAGCTGCCGGCGTCGATCGGCACGAGATCGCCGGGCGCGTCGCCGACCCGGCCGGCCACCGCCTCGACGGGGGCGTGCAGGGTCGCCACCGCACGGTGCACCGGGGTCCGTTCGAGTAGCTTCTCCGTCACGTACGCGGCGGCGTCCGGGGCGGGCAGTTGCCGTGGCGCGGCGCGCACCCCGATGGAGACCGGCTCGCCGATGCGGTCCACCCGGAAGATCCGCCAGTCGTCCCGGTCGTTGTCATAGCCGACGAGGTACCACCGGCGTCCCGCCGACACCAGCCGGTGCGGCTCCACGCGGCGCTCGGCGGCCACGCCGTCGTGCCGACGGTAGGTGAACCGCAGCCGCTCGCGGTTGGCGATGGCGGCGGCGAGCCCGGTCAACTGCTCGGGACCCACCGTCGGCCGGCTCCAGGTCAGCATGGGCTCGGTGGCGGCGCCCAGCGCACCGACGCGGTGCCGCAGCCGGGCGGGCAGCACCTGCTCCAGCTTCGCCAGCGCCCGGACCGACGCCTCCTCGATGCCGGTCACCGCGTGCCCGGCGGCGGTCCGCAGGCCCACCGCGATCGCCACGGCCTCCTCGTCGTCGAGCAGCAGCGGCGGCATGGCCCGGCCCGCGACCAGCCGGTAGCCGCCGACCGCGCCCATCGTGGCGCGCACCGGGTAGCCCAGCTCGCGTAGGCGCTCCACGTCGCGGCGGATGGTCCGCGGGCTGACGCCGAGCCGCGCGGCCAGCTCGCTGCCGGGCCACTCGCGAGGGGTCTGCAACAGCGACAGCAGGGTCAGCAGTCGGCCGGGGGTGTCGGGCACGGCGCCGAGAATGCCAGCGATGTGTGACAGAAGCTGACCTACATGGCTCCTAGCGTGGTCGGCATGACGCCCTTCCGGATCGACATCCCGCAAGCGGACCTCGACGACCTGCGCGACCGGCTCACCCGCACCCGGTGGCCCCGGCAACTGCCGGGCGACGGCTGGAGCCGCGGGGTGCCACTGGACTACCTGCGCGACCTGGCCGGGTACTGGGCGACCGGCTACGACTGGCGGGCGCAGGAGGCGCGGCTGAACGCGTTCCCGCAGTTCGTCACCGCGATCGACGGGCTGGACGTGCACTTCCTGCACGTCCGCTCGCCGGAGCCGGACGCGCTGCCGCTGATCCTCACCCACGGGTGGCCGAACTCGTTCGTGGAGTTCACCGAGCTGATCGGGCCGCTGACCGATCCCCGGGCGTACGGGGCCGACCCGGCACACGCCTTCCACGTGGTGGTGCCGTCGGTGCCGGGCTTCGGGTTCTCCCAGGCACCGCCGCAGACCGGCTGCACGGTCGGCCGGGTCGCCCGGACGTGGGCCGAGCTGATGCGTCGCCTCGGCTACGACCGGTACGGCACCCAGGGCGGTGACCTCGGCGCCTACGTGGCGCCGGAGGTGGCCCTGGCCGACCCGGAACACGTCGTCGGGGTCCACGTCGACGGCGGGCTCGGCTTTCCCACCGAAGCCGACGTGCCGGACATGAGCGACGAGGAGCGTGCCCTCTACGCCGAGATGCAGCAGTGGATGAGCGGCGGCGTGGACCACCACGCGCTGCTGCGGGCGGCGCCGCAGACCTTCGCGTACGCCTGGAACGACTCGCCGGTCGGGCTGCTGGCCTGGCTGGTCCAGAAGTTCAAGGAGTTCACCCTCACCGCGCCCACGCCCGAGCAGGCCATCGCCCGCGACCTGATCCTGACGAACGCGACCCTGTACTGGTTGACCGGCACCGCCGGTACCTCGTCCTGGTTCATGTACGACAGCACCCGATTCGCCTGGCCGAAGGGGCAGGCGCTGGTGCCCAGCGGCGTCTACGGCGGTGGCCCGCCGCTGTTCCGCCGCCTCGCCGAGCGGCACAACAAGATCATCCACTGGCCGGCGGGGAACCCGGGCGGCCACTTCGTCGCGATGGAGGAACCGCAGGCCCACGCGGCCGACATCCGGGCGTTCTTCGGCGGCCTGCGGTGACCGGCCTGACCTGGCCCCGGGTGCACGCCCGGCGGCTGGAGCGGCACGCGCTCTCAGCCCCCGGGGCGTTCGACGCGGGTGCCACCCGGAGCGCTCCGGCGGCGGACCCGGTGGCCCGGGTGGTGTCCGCGATCTGCGGCGCGCACGCCCAGGTGGCCTCGGCCGCCGAGCTCTCCGTCGGGCTGCGGGTCGCCGGGGCCACCCGGACGACGGTCCGTCAGGCGCTGTGGGCGGACCGCACCCTGGTCAAGACGCGCGGGCCGCGCGGCACCGTGCACCTGCTCGCCGCCGCCGACCTGCCGATGTGGATCGGCGCGCTGTCCGCGATGCCGGTCCCGCCGCACGGGCAGAACCGCGATCTGCTCACTCCCGCGCAGGCCGAGCAGGTGGTGGCGGCCGTCGCCGACGCGCTGCGCGACGCCGAGCTGACCACCGAGGAGCTGACCGAGCAGGTCGTGGCCCGCACCGGCCCGTGGGCCGGCGACCGGGTGATGGAGGCATTCCAGGACAGGTGGCCGCGCTGGATGGCCGCGATGGCGGCGGCGACCCGGCGTGGGGCGATGTGTTCCGGCCCGAACCGGGGCCGCGTCACCACCCACACCAGCCCGGCGCGCTGGCTGCCCGGGTTCGCCCCGATGGCCGGCCCGGCCGCCCTCGCCGAGCTGGCACGCGGCTACCTGTACGCGTACGGCCCGGCCACCCCGGCGCACTTCGCCCAGTGGCTGGCGGTGCCCCGGCGGTGGGCGACCGAGCTGTTCGGGTCGCTGGACCTGGAACAGGTCACCGTCGAGGGCACCCGGGCGTGGGTGGCGGCCGGTGACACCGACTTCCCACCCGACGGCCCCACCGGGGTGTGGCTGCTGCCGTACTTCGACACCTACCAGGTCGGCTGCCACCCGCGCGAGCTGCTGTTCCCCGGCGCCGCCGGCTCACGTGCCCTGGCCGGCGGCCAGGCCGGGAACTATCCGGTGCTGCTGGTGGACGGGACGGTCGCCGGGGTGTGGCACCAGCGCCGCTCCGGTCGCAGGATCCACGTCACCGTGGAACCGCTGACCGAGCTGCGCGCCGACCGGCGGCGGGCACTGGACGCGCAGGTCGAGCGGGTCGGTCAGATCCTGGAGGGCACGCCGTCGCTGACCGTCGGTCCGATCAGCGTCGGCGCACACGCCTAGCCCGGCCGCGCGAGCTGTTCGGCCAGCCGGTCACCCCGCCCGCCGCGCTAATCGGTGAGGGCCGCGTGCAGGGCGGTGGCCAGGGTGGGGTGGCGGTAGGTGAAGCCGGCCCCCGTGAGCACGCCGGGGAGGACGCGGGTGCTGGTCAGCGCCTCGTGCGCGAAGCCGCCCAGCACCACCTTCAACGCCAGCGCCGGGATCGGGACGATCGCCGGTCGGCGCAGCTGCCGGGCCAGCTCCCGGGTGAACTCGGCGTTGGTCACCGGGGCCGGCCCGACCAGGTTGACCGGCCCCACCAGGTCGTCGCGGTCCAGGACGAACCGGGTGGCGTCCAGCCAGTCCGCCATGGAGATCCACGGCAGCCACTGCCGGCCACTGCCGAGCCGGCCGGCGATGCCCAGCCGGAACGGCAGCAGCTGCGGCTTGAGCAGTCCGCCGTCGCGGTGCAGCGGCAGCCCGATGCGCAGCCGCACGACGCGTACGCCCGCGTCCTCGGCCGGCCGGGTCGCGGCCTCCCAGACCCGGCAGACGTCGGCCAGGAAGCCCTCGCCCGCCGGAGCGTCCTCCTCGACGGCCCGGTCGCCGGTGTCGCCGTACCAGCCGACCGCCGAGGAGTTCAGCAGCGCCCCGGGCCGGTCGGCCTGGGGCAGGCCGGCGATGGTGATCGCCAGCGTGGTGGTGGTGTCGACCCGGCTGGAACGGATCAGCTGCCGGTACTCGTCGTTCCACCGCTTGTCGCCCACGCCCGCCCCGGCCAGGTTGACCACCGCGTCCGCCTCCGCCACCACCGCCGGGTCGAGCTGCGCGGCGGAGGGGTTCCACTGCCGCTCGTCGGCGGTGCGCGGCAGCCGGCGGACCAGCCGGGTTACCTGGTGGCCGTCCGCCGTGAGCCGGTCGACCAGCCGGGTGCCGAGGAAGCCGGACGCGCCGGCGATGAGGATCCGCATGCTCCCATCTTCGGGCACGGAGGGCCGATCGGATGCGCTGAGGCGGTCGCGCACCCCCACCGGGCGCGACCGCCGACCGGACGGCCGGCGGCGCGCCGCGTCCCGGTGGATCAGCAGCCGGCGGTACGCGTGTAGTTGCGCGTCCCGAAGTAGAGCGCCAGGTTGCCGCTGAAGCGCACCTTGATGTCGCTGCCGTTCAGGCGCTGCTCGTAGTGCAGGTGCGAGCCGGCGGAGCCGCCGCTGTTGCCCACGTACCCGATGGTGGTGCTGTAACCGACGGACTGGCCGACCGAGACGTTGAATCCGCTCAGGTGGGCGTAGTAGGTGGTGTACCCGTTGCCGTGGTTGATCCGCACGTACCGGCCGTAGCTGGTGTCGCCGAGGTTGGCGACGACGTCCACCGTGCCCGGGGCGCTGGCCTTGACCGGATCGCCGTGGTCGTTGGCCCGGTTGAAGTCGATCGCGTACTGCGGGCTGTGCCCGGTGCGGGTCTCACCGGACCACGTCTGGTTGCACGGGAACGGCGTGCGGAACGACGGCGCGGCGGCGGCGGGCGACGCCGGCACCAGGAACGCGGCGGTGGCCAGCAGGGCGACGCTGAGGGAACTCGTCAGACGGGTACGCATCCGAACCTCCACGGTCATAACCTTCGATGTATCTGCCGGATGATGTCAGAAAGCTCCGAGGACCGGAAGCGGTCGAAGGCTATTGATGCGCTGGCTCCGGGCGGCTATGCCACCTCGTGAGCCGGCGCGGCGGTGGCGCGTACGGACTTGAGGATCGAGACGATGCGGTCCACGTCGTCGGAGGCGAAGAGCGACTCCGGCCCGTGCGGGGCGATTTCGGTGAACGGCGACTCGTAGAGCCGGTCGACCTCCATCATCCCGTTCTGCGTCAGGTGACCGATGATCATGTGGATGAAGTGCATTTGGTTCTTCGTGGGGCTCCGCCCGACGAGGAACTCGTCGAACGCCTCCACGGCCGCGGCCCGGTCCAGGCCGACCAGCGACCGGATGAACAGCCCGAGTCCGTCCGTCGTCTGCCGGGCGTGCTCGACGTCCTCGGCGGCACCGGCGCCGCTCTCGGTCAGCATCCGCTCCAGCTCCGCCAGGTCGGCGGGGGAGAGCTGCCGGTTTCGCCGCAGCTTCTGCAACGCCAGGTGATCCTCGTGGGAGCGCAGGTAGGCGCGGGCCTTGATCCGGAACCGCTCGTGGTCGGTGCCGATCCTCGCCCGCGGGATGGTGACCTCGGTCAGTTCGCCGAGTTGGTCGGCGAAGTCGGTGTAGACGATGGTGCGCCGGGAGCGTTCGATCAGCCGGACCAGCGACCGGACGCGGCGACGCAGCCGTTCCAGCATCGGCAGGGTGACGTCCTGCCACCACTCGTCGCCGGCCACCTCGTCCAGGAGCTCCTGCTGTTCGCGGATCGCCGGGATGCTGGTCTGCTCCAGCAGGGCCGACGCGATCTCCTGCACCTGCCTGCGCAGCCGTTCGTCGGCCGGTTTCCCGTCGAGCTGGCCGAGCTGGAGCCGCAGGATCATCAGGTCGAAGCGCTTGGCGGTCTCGTCGTCGTCCCTGACCGCGCTCGGCAGCCCGGCGAGGTGGCGCCCCATCTCGTCGTACGCCTGCGGCGTCAGCCGGTGCCAGTTGGCGAAGTCGACGTAGAACTGCACGGCGCGGCGCTTGGGGCGTACGACGAAGTTCTCCGGGTTGATGCCGGCGACGCGCTCGTGCAGGTGGTGGGCGACGTCCCAGCGCAGGCCGGCCTCGCTGCGGGTGCCGTCGGTCTCGGGCTCGGCCTCGGCCGGCAGGCGCTGGTCGAGCCGGTAGACCAGTTCGAGCCGCGCCCTGAACAGCCGCTCGGTGAGCGACTGGCCGAGCGACCCTTCGGTGACCGGCACGTCCTGGCTGAAGTATTCGAAGTTGCGGCAGCAGTCGAAGACGTAGAAGTCCTGCTTGTGCTGGCCCGGCCCGTACAGGTCGGGGCAGAGACGGGTGCCGCGGCCGATCATCTGCCAGAACTTCGACTTGGACCGTACGACCTTGAAGAAAACCAGGTTGACGACCTCGGGCACGTCGATGCCGGTGTCGAGCATGTCCACCGAGATCGCGATGTGCGGGGCCTTTTCCTTGACGGAGAAGTCGTCGATGAGCTTCTGGGCGTAGTCGACCTGGTGGGTGATGACCTGGGCGAAGTGACCCGCCAGGTGGGGGTAGGCGAGGTCGAAGCGGTCCCGGATGAAGTTGGCGTGGTCCTTGTTCTTGGCGAAGATGATCGTCTTGCCGAGCCGGTCCCCGCCGGCGACCTTGTGCCCGTGGGTCACCAGGGTCTGCAACACCTTGTCGACCGTGTCGGTGTTGAATAGCCACTTGTTGACCCCGTCCGGGTCGACCCCGTCCGGCGGGCCGTCCTCGCCCCAGTCCAGGGCGTCCCACCGCTCCTTGTCGTCCTCGCTGAGGTCGTCGTAGCGGATGCCGTCCCACTGGAACTTCAGCGGCACGGACACCGCGCGCGGGGGAACCAGGTACTTCTCCTCGACCGCCTCGTCCAGGTCGTAGTGGTCGGTGGGCACGCCGTCCTCCAGGCGGAAGAGGCTGTAGGTGTTGCGGTCGATCTCGTTGCGCGGGGTCGCGGTGAGGCCGACCAACAGCGCGTCGAACCAGGAGAAGATCGCCCGGTACTTCTGGTAGACCGAGCGGTGCGCCTCGTCGATGACGACCAGGTCGAAATAGCCGGGGCCGAAGCGCCGCACGCCACCCACGGTCTCGTCGATCAGGCCCATCATGGTCGGGTACGTCGACACGTACACCCGGCCGTCCGTGTTCCTCTCGGTGACCAGGTTGACCGTGGCCACCTCGGGCAGGTGCGCCTTGAAGGCGTTGACGGCCTGCTTGACCAGGGCGGTGCGGTCGGCGAGGAAGAGCACCCGCTTGACCCAGTTGGCCCGCATGAGCTGCTCGACGAGGGCGATGACCGTGCGCGTCTTGCCCGCCCCGGTCGCCATGACCAGCAGAGCCTGGCGCTGCCGGTGCAGTTCGAACGCCTCACCGACCGCCCCGATGGCCCGCTTCTGGTAGTGCCGCTCGACGATCCGCTCGTTGATCTCCGACCCGACGAGCGGCCGGCGGGTCTCCCGCCGCTGCACGAGCAGGTGCAGCTCAGCCTTCGTGTAGAAGCCCTGTACGGGGCGGGGCGGGTAGGCGGTGTCGTCCCAGAGCCAGTGCTCGTAGCCGTTGGTGCAGAAGATCACGGGGCGCTGCCCGTACGTCTGCTCCAGGCAGTCGGCGTAGAGCTTGGCCTGCTGCTGGCCCGCGGTGGCGTCGCGGCGGGCCCGCTTGGCCTCCACCACGGCGAGCGGTTTGCCGTCGTCCCCCCAGAGCACGTAGTCGACAACGCCCGCGCCGCTGCCGTTGGGCATGCCGATCACCGGGAACTCCCGGTCACGCGGCTGGTCGAGCGCCCAGCCGGCCTCCTTGAGGAGCACGTCGACGAAGAGATCGCGGGTCTGCGCCTCGTCGTAGTCGTGGTCGTCGGGCCGAGCCTCGTTCGCGGCCTTCGCGGCGGCGACCTGGGCACGCAGCTTCGCCAGTTCGGCGTCGAGGCTGGCGTTCTTCTCCCGCTCGGCGGCGAGCGTCGCGTCCTGGGCGGCGAGCTTGTCGGCCAGCGCCTTGAGGTCGGCCTGGCTGGTCTGCTGCGGGCTGCCGTGCGCCGGCCGGGGGATGATCGTCTCGTCGAAGGCGAGCGCGCTCGGCGGCACCTGCGACTGGTCGCGGGTGTAGCGGCGGGCCACCCAGTAGAGGACGTGGAACAGCTCGCGCACGACCGGCAGGGAATCGGTCGACTTGACCGGGGCGCTCTTGTGCACCGCCCAGTTGCCCTGCTTGCGGATGATCTCCATCTTGGCGTGCAGCGCCGGCCCGACCAGGTGCCGCAGCGTCGGCTCGTGGATCATCGCCGCCAGGTCTTTCTTGTACGGCGGAGCGAGCGTGCGGTCGGCCTCCAACAGCCACGTGAGGGTGTGCTCCAACGTGCGACGGGCATAGAAACAGGCGGTACGCGGATCGAGCACCGTGTTCCGCTCGGCCTTGGCGGCTTCCCGGAACAGGTCGGGCCACTCGGCACGCAGGAAGAGAAAATTGCTCATGTAGCGCCAACCCCCACAGTCGACAGCAGCCCCTGATCTTCTCACGCCAGCGCCGCACACTTCCGGCCCGGATGTCGAGATGGTCGTGGATCCGACTGAGCGTCTACGGGGCCTTGTGGGCCGCTCCGCGTACGTGCTGCGCTGTGGTGATGACAATCCGCACGTCTGAACCAAGGAACACGATTGTTGTGAAGGTGGAGATCGTCGCGGACTTCGGGGACGAACGGCTCGCGCTGAGCTGAAAAGCGCAGAACGACCACGAAAGGGGCGCCCGGCCGGTGCTCCTTTCGTCCTAGCGGCGGGCAGGGTGAATGCCCAGGTTGCAGGCTCCGGAATCCGTTCTCGGTCGGGATGGCTGGTACGTGTCGAGTATCGAAGAGATCACCGGTGAACTGCATGCCCTGGCAGCGGCTGTTGAACGGGCCCAGCGCCTCGCGGCTGCGGTTGACAACCAGGCCCGGGAGATCGCCGTGCGGGCTGCCGGCACGGGGTTCGCCGGGGTCGCTGCCGGAATAGCCCGGGTACGGGCCGCCGTCTCCACCATCCAGGCCGGGCTGAGTAGTGCTGCTACTGCGGTCGGGGAGGCGAACAGCGCCGCCGCGTCCGTGCCACGGCAGGCAACTCCGCAGGAGACCGTCGCCGGACTGGCGCCGGTCCAGCAGGGTGTCGCCAGGGCGCGCGAGACCACCACCACGGTAATAGCGCAGGTCGACAACGCCCGACAAATCGTCAGCGTGGTCCTGCATGGCGGACAACCCGGTCCGCTCCTGGGGGCCCTCGATGCCGTCAAGCAGGTGTCGGTGCTCCTCGTGCAGCGCAGTGGCAGCGCCCAGCAGGCCGTCGAAGCGGCGACCAACCAGGCTCGACAGCTGGGGGCGTCGGGAAATTGATCGGGGCTGTCCGTCGCCCAGCGGCCAGCCCCGCCCCGACCACCAGTAACGAGCCGCCGCCTGTCGAATCTGATGAGGTGCGGGACAACCACGACGAGTTCCCGCCGTGGAGCAGGCAACCCACGGGAGTCAGGAACGGCAGACCGACCGGATCGCGTACCAGGATCGGCCCCAGAGTGGACGCCAGCACCCGACGAGCGCTGGAGCTGGAGAACGAGTGTGCCGACACCGTGGCAGGCAGGGGTTACCGGATACACCAGAATCCGACCCGGCAGGAAGTTGGGGACGCCCGCCTTCGCACCGGCGACAGCGGCAACGCTGACAAGGATCCGGACTACCTCGTCGAAGGTCATGTCTTCGACTGCTACTCACCGACAGCTCGTACGTCGGTGCGCAACGTCTGGAGCCAGGTGCGGGAAAAGGTGGATGACGAACAGACCCAGCGCGTGGTGGTGCACCTCAAGGACTGGAAGGGTGACATGACGGCTCTGCGGCGCCAGTTCGACGACTGGCCCATCGACGGGCTGAAGGAGCTGGTCGTGGTGAAACCCGACGGTACGATCCAACAGATCATCCGGCGCGACTGAGAGGGGCAGACATGGCCGTCGAGTTCCGTCTGATCCTGGCCGGTGATCCGCCCGTCGACGAGATCGCCGTCCTGACTGCCGCCGATCCCCGCGAGGAGCCACAACCGACGTCGGATCGGCGCTTGTTCACCGCCCGCCTGTACGACCAACGCGGCTATGCCATCACCCTCCGCTCCGGCACGCACGGCTATTACGAGGCCGACACCGACGGCGACTCTCGTTGGGAATGGGAACCCGAGACGTACGTCAACGTCACCTTCTCCATGCACGCCGACGACCTGGTCGACAAGGGCATCCCCAACATGGTGACGACGGTGGCCAGAGTGCTGGCCGGTCGGAACGAGGACGCGGCCCTGATCCAGGATGGCAACTACCTCCTCCTGACCCGCACCAACGGCGTCATCCGTACACACCGCACAAGCTGGTGGAATCACTACCACCTGGAGCACCTCATCACCGGTTGATGGGGGTGCTGACCTGGTCGGTGGGACCCTGCGCAAGCACAATGTGGCCCTGTGGCCCGATGAGGCATTCGACAACGTTGTCCCGGGTGCGTGAGTTGAAGGCGTCCGTGGTGGCTGCCCACGGCTACCGGGCGCGAGCCCAGGCGGTGAAGCGCTCGGCGAGGTTGTCCGGCGGCGTGCCGCCGTCCAGCTCGGCGAGCTGTTGCGCGGCCTCGACCTGGAGCGTCGCCAGGTAGACGAGCAGAGCCGTCCGGCTCTCCCGGTACTCGCCCAGGAGACGGAGTTTCGCCGACGAGCAGGGCCAGGCGATGCCACAGGCCGAGCAGCGCCAGGTGGGCCGGCTCGGCAGGTGGTCGCGGCTGCGGCGGCTCACCGGGTGCCTGCCCGTGCGGGAACGGGCGGAACCGGAGTGCGGCGGCCAGCCGGCACCTCGCGGATCGCCCTGCTCAGCCAGCGGACGCCGGCGCGTAGGGCGTACAGCTCGCGTTGCTGGACCGCCGCGCCGCGCCGGTTCAGCTCGTAGCCCTCGAACCAGAACCAGCCGGCGTACGGGTGCCGGTCGGTCAGCTCCCGGATCACGCGCACGGTCAGCGGCCGGGTGAACTGAGGCGACGCCTCGCGGGTCAGCAGGACGACGTCCCCGGCGCGCAGCGGGCCGGCGCTCACCAGCGGCCCCCGTTCGCCCGCCACTGCTGTGCCGGAGTCAGTGTCCCCGCGCGGCCGGGTTGGACGGTGGGGATCGGCCGGGTCGGCGCGAACAGGGCGGCCGGCAGGTTCGTGCCCCCGACGGGCGGCCGAGGCGGCGGGGGCGGGGCGGGCTTGCGGCGCCAGAAGCGCAGGTTCACGGCGGGCCTCCTTCGCGGATTGGAAGGGGCCGCCCCGGCTGCTCGCCCGAGGGCGGCCCCGACAGCGCTCCCGCCGGGCATCGAGCCTCCACCAGGTAGCGCCGCATGCAAGCCACCTTGCCGAGAGTCATGGGATCAGTACACAGCGTTAATGTATGGTGCGGAGATATCCGGGACGTCCACAGGGGAGGCGGGATGAATCACATACTCCAAGCGGCAATGGTTGAGGTTGGGGAGACTGCGGAGAGCCTTGCAGCTCAGACGGGCGTTGATCCAAAGACTGCAGCGCGTTGGGTCTCGCCGGGACGCGTGCCGCAACCGCGCCGCCGTGTGCAAGTGGCTGCGATCCTTGGGCGGAACGTTGGCGACCTATGGCCCGATGTCCTGAAGCGACGCGAGCCGCAGTGGCTCCGCGAGTGGGTCGACTGGGAACGGGAGACAGTCGCGCTGCGGTGGTTCGAGCACGCGTGGATACCCGGGCTGCTCCAGACTGAGGCGTACGCACGGGCGACCTTGGCCGGGGAGGCGCTGACCCCCGCCGAGGTGGACGAACTGGTCGGTTCTCGTCTCGAGCGTCAGGCCATCCTGCGCCGGGAGCGCCCGCCACTGCTGACTGCTGTCATCTTCGAAGGAGTGCTCTATCAATCGGCGTACGGTGACCGGGCGTTGATGCGCGAGCAGACCGAGCACCTTGCACAGTGCGCGACCCTGGCCACGGTCCAAGTGCACATCGTGCCGAAAGATGTCGGTATGTATCCGGGCCTTGGTGGGGGATTCATCCTCGCCGAGTTGCCGGACGGCGAGCACGTCGCACACGTTGACAGCCAAGCCCCCGCGCAGATCCTTAAGCAGCCTGCGGACGTTGCTACGCTGAGCCGGAGGTGGGAGCGCATCAGGGGCGAAGCCCTCTCCCGAACCCAATCCTTAGAGCTGATCAGGGAAGCGGCAGGATCATGGACATGACCGGTGCGCGGTGGCGCAAGAGCACGAAGAGCGGCAACAACGGTGGCTCGTGCGTCGAGGTCGCCGACAACCTGCCTGGCGTCATCGGCGTCCGGGACTCGAAGGACCCGAGCGGCCCGGCGCTGGTCTTCACGCCGGTAGCCTGGCAGGCGTTCGTCGCCCGGATCGCCGAGCAAAGCTGACCGACCGTAGACCCACAGCAGCGCTCGCCCCGACGCCGGAGCGGGCGCTTCTACCTGGACGACGCCCCGACTGCAGCGCTCGGGACGCCTGAATCACTCCAGCGCGAAAGGCCAGAGGAAGTTCTCTGACCTCTGCTCTTGTGTATCCGCGGTTTAGGGGAAGCGGCGTTCTTGCCTCTCCGATTGCCAATCAGAGCGCACCTCGAAAAGCCCGATCCTGCAATGACGCGAACAGGGCGTTAATTTCCGCCAGGCCCATGTGCTGTCGGCCCTTCACGGTTCTTGCCATAGCGATTCGGACTCTAAAGTCATTCTGAACTGGTAGCGGAGGTAGGGGGATCGGAATGTTCCCCACGATCGTCCGATTAAGGTTGGGTAGCGTTGCCCCCAGCGATGCTCCCTCCAGATATCGCTTTGTGCTCGGATGTGAGAGCGTAGCCTGCAAGAAGGAACTCGTCGCCCTCGCTTCGTCGGGTCGTATGATGCAGGATCCCGTTCCGCAAAGCATACCCGCCTGTGAATCATTCACGATTGCGCATCTGCCCATCTCGCCGCGCCGTCCCAATACGACGTCGCCAGCCCGAAGATGGTACAGCGCGAGCTGCGCATGCTTGGAGGGATTGACCGTGTATTTGACGTCGGGCTGGATTTCCCCCTTGACGATGTGCATTGGATTGATCAAAGGGATGCCGCCGTTAACGTAGTCCTCCTGATGCAGGAGTGAGCCGAACGGCCCGATCTGCACTGACGCAACTACCTTGAGAGGAATGGTAGGCCACCGGCCTGCCGCGTTCATGGGATCGCCGAACATGTCGAGGAAGATGGACTGGGTGAGATCGTCAAGGTAGCCGAGGGCTGCCCAGCGCTTGGCGCGCAGCTTGTCCGCCCGATCCAGCACCTCCGCGATCCTTCGCTGCTCTTCGGATGGAGGCAATGGGACCTGCCACGAGGCCAGAGTCTCGCGGCCGAGATGATAAATTCCGACTCCACGCGATGCCGCAACGAATTTTCGTGTCGATGATTGATAGCGGAAGAAATGAAGAAGGTATCTTGGCTCTACATTTTTCGGACGCACTCGGATTAGAGTGTTCTGAAAGGCGCACTCCGGGATCTCGCCTTGCCACAGGGCGGGCTTTCCCACCTCTGAGGGGCTGCCTGACGCTTCATTCAGCAGGAGGTCACCCGGCTGGAGTCGGTATGTTTCCATCTCAGCGTCTGTGAAGTTCATCGACTTCACGTCATCAAGCAGCAGGCCGCGCCAGCCGACGTTTGCCGCTCGGACGTACGGTCGCATTTGGTCCCCCGTGTGGTTCTTGGGGGACCTCTGGCGGCCGAGTCGCACTTCTGCGATCGAGTCGAGTGATACGAGTTTCCAGCTAGGAGGAAGGTTGGTCATCCGAGCATCGCCTTCAGGTCGGACATGCCCTGCTGGATTTCGGATTCCAGGCGTTCCAGGTCGGCGAGGATTTCCAGCGGTGGACGGTGTTCGGTCTCCTCGTGGACGACTTCCTTGTAGCGGTTGAGGCTGAGGTCGTAGCCCTGCTCGGCGATGTCGGCCTTGGGGACGCAGAAGCTCTGCTCGGTCCGCGCCCGCTGCAACTCGTCGCCGTCGCGCCGGAACCAGCGGGCCAGCGCGTCGGGCAGGTTGTTCTTGACGTGTTCGTCCTCGGTCAGCGCCACCTCGGGCGCCGGCCCCAGCTTTTCGGCGGACAGCAGCGGTGTGCGTTTGTCGTCCAGGCTCCAGCCGTCGGCCGTCACGTCGTAGAACCAGACGTTGTCGGTGCCGCCGCTGTCGGTCTTGGTGAACAGCAGGATCGCCGTCGACACCCCCGAGTACGGCTTGAACGTGCCGCTCGGCAGCTTCACCACGCCGTCGAGCTTCTGTTCCTCGACCAAGATCCGGCGCAGCTCCTTGTGGGCCTTGGTGGAGCCGAAGAGCACGCCGTCCGGCACGATGACGGCCGCCCGGCCGCCCGGCTTGAGGAGCCGCAGGAAGAGCGCGAGGAAGAGCAGTTCGGTCTTCTTGGTCTTGACGACCCGCTGGAGGTCCTTTGACGTGCTCTCGTAGTCGAGGCTGCCGGCGAAGGGCGGGTTGGCGAGGATGAGGGAGTACTTCTCCGACTCGCCGCTGACGCTCTCGGCGAGGGAGTCGCGGTAGCGGATGTCCGGGTTCTCGACGCCGTGCAGCAGCATGTTCATGCTGCCGATGCGCAGCATGGTCCCGTCGAAGTCGAAGCCGTGGAACATGCGCTTGTGGAAGTGCTCCCGCAGTTCCGCGTCGTGCAGGGCGTCCGGGTGGTGGTCGCGGACGTACTCCCCGGCCTCGACCAGGAAGCCGGCGCTGCCGCAGGCTGGGTCACAGATCTGGTCCCTGGGCGTCGGCTTGGTCATTTCGACCATGAGCTGGATGATGTGCCGCGAGGTGCGGAACTGTCCGTTGTGCCCGGCGGTGGCGATCTTGCTGAGCATGTACTCGTAGAGGTCGCCCTTGGTGTCCCGGTCCTCCATCGGGATGCCGTCGAGCATGTCGACGACCCGGGACAGCAGCGCCGGGTTGGGGATGGTGAACCGGGCGTCCTTCATGTGGCCGGAGTAGGTCGACCCGTCGCCGCCGAGTGTGCGCAGGAATGGGAAGACCCGCTCACCGACGGTTTCGTACATCTGCTTCGGCTCGGCGCTTCGGAACCGCGACCAGCGCAGGTCGTCGTACTTGCGCCACTGGTCGTCGCAGCCCTCGGGGAAGATCCGGCGCGTCATCGGCTTGCCGGTGCGCGCGGCCTTGCTCTCTTCGAGGGTGTGCAGGTCGTCCAGGCGCTTGATGAACAGCAGGTAGGTGATCTGCTCGATCACCTCCAGCGGGTTGGAGATCCCACCCGACCAGAAGGCGTCCCAGATGCGGTCGATCCTGCTCTTCAACTCACCAGTGATCACGTAGGCGGTCTCTTTCGTTACCGGTAGTCACATCTGCAACTGCCGCTAGTTTCGGTTCATCCACGCTTGCAGTTCCGCGAAAATAGATGGGCTTTCAAGTTCATGCCCTCTATCCAAGCTCTTTAAGGTTGCGACCGAATTAACTAAGCGATCCGGAAAGTATAGCTCTGGCGCCAAGCAGGCTGGACAATCATCGAGGATGCAAAAGGGCGCGAGCGAAAGTATCTCCCCGCCTTGGGTGACCAGGTACAATCGGTCCTCCTCCAGGGGGCGGGCTGCATCAAATTCTGTGGGTTCAAAGTCTGGGTGATCTCCCATAACCGCGAGGCCCTGCACTTTAAAGGTCGTATCGCGAGCCGACCACCGCAACCTAGTCATGTACACCCACTTTGCCTTGGCCAGGAAGGTGCTGGCTGAAAGAGCGCTCACTAGCAAGGATTCCACCTCCTCCAAGCTCTTTGCTATTTCCGCCTTTGTTCGCGGCCCTCCGCCGTGTCGGATCGTATTTCTGAGGGAAACCAACTTCCCTAAATCGTTGAGTAGGCCTTTTCCTTTCTTCCTGGATGCAGTGGCTTCCACAAGTCCCGCCGCCTCTTCTCGCTGTTCCCTGGCGAAGCTGCTTGTCGCCCTGATTACTCCCAGCCAATGGCCGAGCGATGCGCCTCCTTGCTGAACGTGTCTCGACCAGGCGGCAACGTCATTCAAGTCGTGCCATCCCCTGTCGGCGCAATGTGCTAGCGAGACGATGCCCAAAGACAAGATGAGGGACTCGGCGCATTGGAGTGCGCTTTCATGTCTCTCTCTTAGTGTGGTGCTGTGACGGTACTTCCGGGCGGACCGGGCGATTGCATAAGGGTAGGTATCCTGGAATACCTGGTATGGATGTCGCTGCTTACGTAAGTTCCGGGCCGTTAGAGCGCTGATCTCGGCTGCCTTCTCTAGTCGGGTCCGGCGTTCCGCACTAGAGCAGTCCTCGAAGACTCGCGCACGCGACTCATCCAAGGTCCTTTGAATCATTCGTGTTTCTGCTGAGGCGTCGCTCATGCTTGCGATGGCTGCGCTGATCGAGGAAGTGGTGCCGTCGCAAGGGGGGATCAGGACTTCGTACAAGCTTGCCACTTGGATCCTTGGGATCACATCATATCGTGTGAACTGCTGTTCCGCCTGTGAGCTCGACAGGAATTCGACCAGGTAATCGGCTGGAGTGGTGCCTTGCGTCATTCGTATTACGATGATTCCTCGCCCGGCTTGGACTCCCTCGTACTCCGCAGGAAGGATCGTCCAGTGGCGCGATTCTGCCAGGTCTCGCCCCACAATGTCGCCAGCCTGAAGTCGCCGCTTCGGTTCTCTTCCCAATTTTCTCGCTGGAAGTCCGTCTACTGAGGGCAGAGTTGAAGTTAGCAGCGATGGGTGTAGGACTCGCTCCTCTCTTGATGCCTCGCGGGCTGCTTCTGTCTCGGAGGCACTTACCCAGCCGGCGAAGACCTCTGCAATATCACCTAGTCTCTGAGCTCCTTCTTGATAGAGTCTCTTGCTCTCCGGGCGCTGCTTGTAGCGGTTGAGGCTGAGGTCGTAGCCCTGTTCGGCGATGTTGGCCTTGGGGACGCAGAAGCTCTGCTCGGTCCGCGCCCGCTGCAATTCGTCGCCGTCGCGCCGGAACCAGCGGGCCAGCGCGTCGGGCAGGTTGTTCTTGGCGTGCTCGTCCTCGGTCAGGGCCACCTCGGGTGCCGGCCCGAGCTTCTCGGTAGGCAGTAGGGGAGTGCGCTTGTCGTCGAGGCTCCAGCCGTCGGCCGTTACCTCGTAGAACCAGACGTTGTCGGTGCCGCCGCTGTCGGTCTTGGTGAACAGCAGGATCGCCGTCGACACTCCGGAGTACGGCTTGAACGTGCCGCTGGGCAGCTTGACCACGCCGTCGAGCTTCTGTTCCTCGACCAGGATGCGGCGCAGCTCCTTGTGCGCCCCGCTCGATCCGAAGAGCACCCCTTCTGGCACGATGACCGCCGCACGGCCGCCGGGCTTGAGTAGCCGCAGGAAGAGCGCGAGGAACAGTAGCTCGGTCTTCTTGGTCTTGACGACCCGCTGGAGGTCCTTTGACGTGCTCTCGTAGTCGAGGCTGCCGGCGAAGGGCGGGTTGGCGAGGATGAGGGAGTACTTCTCCGACTCGCCGCTGACGTTCTCCGCGAGGGAGTCGTGGTAGCGGATGTCGGGGTTCTCGACGCCGTGCAGCAGCATGTTCATGCTGCCGATGCGCAGCATGGTCCCGTCGAAGTCGAACCCGTGGAACATGCTCTCGTGGAAGTGCTTTCGCTGCGCTGCGTCGTGCAGGGCGTCCGGGTAATGGTCGCGGACGTACTCGCCAGCGGCGACGAGGAAGCCGGCGGTGCCGCAGGCCGGGTCGCAGATCTCGTCGGTGGGTGTCGGCTTGGTCATTTCGACCATGAGCTGGATGATGTGCCGCGAGGTGCGGAACTGTCCGTTGTGACCGGCCGTGGCGATCTTGCCGAGCATGTACTCGTACAGGTCGCCCTGTGGGTCCCGGTCGTCAGCAGGCAGTTGGTCGAGCATGTCGACCACCCGGGACAGCAGTGCCGGGTTGGGGATGGTGAACCGGGCATCGCGCATGTGGTGCGAGTATGTCGAGCCATCGCCGCCGAGTGTCCGCAGGAATGGGAAGACCCGCTCGCCGACGATCTCGTACATCTCGCCGGGCGCAACGCTTTTGAACCGCGACCAACGTAGGTCGTCGTACTTGCGCCACTGGTCGTCGCAGCCCTCGGGGAAGATCCGGCGCGTCATCGGCTTGCCGGTGCGCGCGGCCTTGCTCTCTTCGAGGGTGTGCAGGTCGTCCAGGCGCTTGATGAACAGCAGGTAGGTGATCTGCTCGATCACCTCCAGCGGGTTGGAGATCCCACCCGACCAGAAGGCGTCCCAGATGCGGTCGATCCTGCTCTTCAACTCACCAGTGATCACGTAGCTTCGGTCCCCATGCCGTCGGCCATGTCCAGTTGACCATCGAAGGGTACGTGAGGAGTGGGCCCGCAGCGGCGTCGCTGCCGAGTCGCGGGAAGACGCGTCGCTACGCTGGCAGCCTGAAGGAGGCGGCATGCTGCTGAGGTTTCGGGTCGCCAACGTGCGATCGTTCCGCGACGAGCAGGAGCTTGTGCTCGTCGTGCCTGATGGCGCCGACGCGGCCTGGGCACGTGAAGTCCGGCTGACTACCGGTGAACACCTTGATGTCTACCCCGTCATCGGCGTGTTCGGGGCGAACGCCTCGGGCAAGTCCAACCTGCTGACGGCGCTGTACGAGATGCGCCAGGCGGTCCTTCGTTCCTATGCCGACTGGGCATCCCGGTCCGAGGTACCGCGGGAGGTGTTCGGCCTCGACCCCGAGGCGGCCGGTCGGGCTTCCTTCTTCGAGCTGGACTTCGTGCACGGCGGCGTGCGTTACACGTACGGCTTCGAACTGGGCGCGGCGCGGGTCGAAGGGGAGTGGCTGCACGCCTATCCGCGAGGGCATCGGCAAGTATGGTTTGACCGGGCGGTCGGCCGGACCAAGGAGTTCGAGTTTCCCGGCGGTCGGCTGAAGGACCGGGCACAGCTCGTGCGGCTGACCCGACCCGATGCACTCTTCCTCTCCGTCGCTGGCACAAGCAACCATCCGCAACTGGGCCCGATCTTCGAGTGGTTCAGGCGGAACCTGCTGTGGGCGAGCCCCGACAAGAATCTGCACGTCCGCGAGGAGTTCACCCGCAAGGAACTGCTGGGCCGACCCAAGCGCGAGCGGATTCAGGAACTACTTCGCGTCGCCGACCTGGGGATCCAACGCGTAGAGGTCGTCAATTCTGCGGAGGCCGCTGACCAGCAGGAAGTGCGGTTGTGGCATGGGGGAACGGGCGGGGACGCCTACCCGGTGAAGTGGGAGGACGAGTCGTTCGGCACCCGCTCCTGGTTCGCCCTTCTCGGCCCCATGCTGATCGCGCTCGACGAGGGACGCGCGCTGCTCGTCGACGAGTTGGATGCGAGCCTGCACCCGAGGCTGGCCGCCGAGATCATCCGCCTGTTCCAGGACCCCGAGGTCAACACGCTTGGCAGTCAGCTGATCTTCACTTCGCACGACGTCACGATCCTCGGCAGCGGGCCGGCGGAGCCGCGTCTGCTCGACTCAGGCCAGGTGTGGCTCGTGGAGAAGGACAAGGCCGGCGCGAGCGAGCTGTTCGCGCTGGCGGACGCGGAGCCCCGTTCCGCTGAGGATCTCGCCCAGTCGTATCTTGCCGGTCGATTCGGGGCGGTGCCTGCCCTCACCGAAGGGCAGATCGGCCGGAGACTCCGTGCGCTGCGGGCAACCAGAGGGGCCGCCTGATGAGCAGGACCCGTGGTCGGGATTCCTTCGAGCGTCGGTCCCGCGAGAACCGGCGACGGCGGGACGTGTGGGTCTTCACCGAGGGTGAACTCACCGAGCCGCAGTACGTGGACCTGGTCAAGGACATGCAGCCGGTGCGGCGCAACGAGGTCCACATCGCCAACGACACGCGGCGGGATGGAGGAAGACGCGGCAGCGGCGACGGTCGCGGGGATCGCAAGCCCAGAGAGCTGGTGGAGGCGGCGATCGCGCGGCTCGCCGAACTGAAACGGCAGGCTGGCGGCCAGCCGGACGAGTTCGCCCCGGTCGTGTGGTGCATCTTCGACCGGGATCAGCACGAGGGGGTCGACCAGGCGATCCGCTGTGCCCGACAGGCGGGGGTCAAGGTGGCCTTCTCCCACCCGTGCTTCGAGCTGTGGCGGCTGCTGCATCAGCAGTCGTACACGGCCACGTTCGGTGGGAGCTGCGAGGAGGCAGCCCGTCGCATCCGATTCGCTCCTGGCACCACCGCTCAGCAGCGAAAGGCCGTCACGTTGAACCAGATTCAGGGCGGGTTCCTGGAAGCGAAGAAGCGTGCCCTTCAGATCAACGAGCAGCACGACGACCGCACCCCGCTCAGCCGGCGCGATCCATATACCGACGTCTGGCAGTTCGTCGAGGATCTCGGGATCGTTTCGTACTGAGAGTCGGCCGGTGCGTCGCTCAGGCGGCGAGGCGGGCCAGCACGGGCGTGAGCGGGTCGAGCGCGTCCTCGCGTACGACGAAGCGGGTGACGCCCCAGCGGCGCCGGTGCCCGGCGATCGCGGCGACGATCTCGTCCTCGGTGCCGATGAGCACGAACGGCGTCGCGAGCAGCTCGGGCACGGTCAGCCCGACGTCGGCTGCCGTGGGAGCGGCGGCGGCCTCGGCGTCGTCGGTGACGGCCACGTGCTGCACGAGCGCCTCCAGCACCGGCGGCTCGGCCCGCCCGGCCGCCCCGGCCGCGACGCAGTCGAGCTGCCTGTCGATGTCGGCCTCGCGCCAGCGCACCGTGTGCGCGTAGCCGTCGGGCAGGGTGCGGCCGAGCCCGGACAGCCCGACCACGTCGGCGTGCGCGCCGGCCCAGCGCAGCATCGCGGAGTTCGCCGTGCCGAGGGTGAACGGGATCCGCCGCTGCACCGGGCGCGGAGTGTCCAGCCGCGCGCCCCGAAGCACCAGGTCGGGGGAGTCGACGCTGACCTCCTCGCCGTCGAGCAGGGCTCGGACGGCGTCCGCCACGGCCAGGCAGCGGCGCACCCGCCCGGCGACGTCGGGGCGCTCCCGGCCGATCGCGCGCCACTCGGCCGGGGTGTGGCCGGCGCCGAGGCCGAACCGGGCCCGCCCGCCGGAGAGCAGGTCGAGGGAGGCCACGTCCGAGGCGAGCAGCATCGGCTCCCGGACGCCGGCGTTCGAGACGTACGATCCCAGGCCGATCCGCTCGGTCACCGCCGCGGCGGCGGCCAAAGCGACGAACGGGGACGCGGCGGCCCCGGGATGGTCGGCGGTGGACAGGGCGTCGAAGCCGGCCGCCTCGGTCCGCCGGGCCAGCTCCAGCCAGCTCGGGCCGTCGGACGGGGTCGCCTGGAGGGTGAAGGTCGCCATGGGCCCACCCTGCCGGGCACGGCCCGACCGACCAAGCCCGACGGGGGCGATTCTGCTACCGGCAGACCTACCCGTCCTGCGGCGGCGGGAGGGGCACCCCGAGGAGGCTCTCGGTGCTGCCCTCGGTCAGCCCGTTGAGCGCGCGCACGAGCTTCTTCTCCTCGTAGAGGAAGTGTGTCTCGAGCAGCGCGGCGAGAGTGTCCAGCTCGGCCCGCACCTCGTCGGGCGGCGCGGCCCCACCGACCAGTTCCTCGACCCGGCGCAGGGCGTCCGCCACGATGTGGTGGTCGGCCTCCAGCTCGCGCAGCACCGGGGCCAGCTCGGGCACCTGCTCGCCCAGCACCCGGAACGCCCCGGCGTCCTCGCCGGTGTGGTGCCGGGTCAGTGCCGCGCAGAAGGCCAGGCAGTGGGCCCGCAGGTCCCTCGGCCGTACGCCGGGGTCGTCCACCCCCTCGCGCAGGCGGGCCAGCTCCTCGCGGAGCCAGAGGTGGATCTCGACCAGTTGGTTGCCGAAGGCCCTCAGGCGCTCGTGCGGCGTGATGGGGGGCATGTGTGTCCCATGCTGTCCCGCGCCTCCATGCCCTCGGCGGTCTCCTTGCCGGGTGCACCGCGACGCTGCGCCCAGCCTACGACAGCAGGCACGGCGACACGTGCCCGGTCAGGGGCGACGGACCGGCCGGACGGAGACCAACTCCTCCAGCCCGACGAAGTCGGCCGGATTGGTGGTGTAGAGCGACAGCCCGTTCGCGTACGCGATGGAGGCGATCATCAGGTCCGCCAGCCGGCGGCGGGTGGTGCGTCCCGTGGCCAGGACCGCACTGGCGACCAGGCCGAAGGCCCGCGCCGCCTCGGCGTCGAAGGGCAGCGGCTCGAACACGGCCTCGGCGTGCTGGAGGACGCTGGTCCGCCGGGCCCGCTCGGCGCGGTCGTCGGTGTGGTGCGGGCCGGCGGAGAGCTCCGCGAGCGTCACGGCGCTGATCACCATCTGCTCGGGCAGGTCCTCCGGGCCGAGGGCGCCGAGATGGATCACGACGTTCGTGTCGATCAGGCCACGGACCGGTGCCTCACCACTCACGGCTGAACGGGTCCTGCTCGACCGATGAATCGATGTCCGCGCGGAACCTCTCGCCGTCGAGTACGGGGGCCGTCGCGAAGGCGGCGAGCACCTCCGCCCGGGGGACGAACGTGCGCCGCCGCAGCGGGATGAGCTTCCCGACGGGGGTGCCGTTGCGGGTGATGACGAAGGACTCGCCGGACTCGACGTGCCGCATGATCGCGCCCGAGTCGTTGCGCAGTTCCCGCTGTGTTATCTCCCGGTGAGCGTGCTCTGCCACGACACGATCCTAGTTCAGGGTGCTACGAAGTGCTACGCACCTGCCGAGGAGGGTGTGCTCCGGTGCCCAACTGTCAGGTCGACGGCTCGTCCGGGGTGGGCTCGCGCCAGCGGGCGCGCCAGGCGGCCTCGTGCGCCTCGTGGGTGGTCTTCTCCTCGAAGACCATCTCGCGCAGGGCACGCCGGGAGTCCGCCATGACCACCGCCTCGACGGCCACCAGACCGACGCAGATCGCGGTGAGCAGGGTGAGGGCGGCCAACCCCGGCAGCCGTTGGCCGACGGGAACGGTGGCGGCCAACAGGAGCACGGCACCGACCCTGGTCCACGAGACGGTGCGCAGGGTGCGCCACTGGAACAGCATGTTCGCGCACAGGTAGCAGGCGACCCCGCCGAACAGCAGCAGGACGCCGGGGCCGTGCGCGGGGTCCGCGACCGGCACCTCGGGGTCGGCGACCTGGTGCACGATCTCCTCGGCGCCGAGGGCGAACAGGATGATCCCGGCGATCATCGGCAGGTGGAGGTAGGCGTACGCGTCGCGGGCCATCGAGACCCGGGGCCGGCCCTCGGCCGCGTGCAGGGCGATCCGGGCGGCCGGTGCGATCACGTCGTAGTGCGCCCACCAGAGCGCGGCCGTGAAGAAGATGCCGAGCACCGCCGCGGCGACCGCCGGCCACGTCGGAGGTTGGCCGAGCAGGTTGCTGCCGACGCCGACGGAGATGACGGACTCGCCCAGGGCGATGATCAGGATGAGGTCGTACCGCTCGGTCCAGTGCTCGGCGGACGTCACCGTCCAGCCCCAGGCGCCCGCGACCAGGCCCATGCCGTACTGGAGCAGGACGACGCTGACCCAGAGCCCGTCGCGCAGCAGCGCCGCCCGCCCCGGGTCGTCGATCTGCGGCGGGATCAGCGCGGCGGCCATGAGCAGCAGGGTGCTGACCGCCATCTCCGGGGAGTACTTCAGCAACAGCCGGCGCTCCCCGGGCCTCTCCCGCGCGACGTGCCAGTACAGCGACAGGTGCACGCCCCGGATCACCACGTAGCTCAGCGCGACCACCATCGGGCCGGCGGCCACGTCGGTCGCGTCGCTGAAGGCCTGGGGGAGCGACAGCGCGAAGCAGAACAGCGCCGCCATGCCGACGACCATCAGCACCGGGACGAAGCCCTCGCCGAGCCTTACGCGGGTGGCGACCACACAGTGCACCACCCAGCACCACCACAGCACGGCGAGCACGAGCATGGCGTGTGCGAGCTGCCAGCCGGAGATGTGGGCGGCGGTGGCCCGGGTGATGATGAAGAACGAGAAGACGAAGACCAGGTCGAAGAAGATCTCGAACCGGTCGACGCGGGCGCCGGGAGCGATCGAGACGGCCGGTCCCAGCCGCCCGCGCCATCGGATGCCGCCCACCCCATCCACTCTGGCAGCGCCCTGTCACCACCGGGCCGGAATCGCGTGAGCCCGCCGAGGGCCCCGGGGCCGCGGTGGACGGGGCGGGCGGGACGGCGCGGCCGGACCGGTCGGGCGGTGGGCGGGACGGCGCGGCCGGACCGGTCGGGCGGTGGGCCTACCGGGCCGGCGGTGGCGGGCCGGTGAGGCCGGGCAGGCCGGTCGGGGTGGCGGACCGGTGGGGCCGGGCGGGCCGCCGGAACGGCGACGGGCGCCCCGGTCGGTGACCGGGGCGCCCGTCGTGTGGTCCAGGCGGGAACTACAGGCCGAGCTCGGCCTCGAAGTTGCCGGCCTCCAGCCGCTCCTTGACCGCCACCAGGAAACGGGCGGCGTCCGCGCCGTCGATCAGCCGGTGGTCGTACGACAGGGCCAGGTAGACCATCGACCGGACGGCGACGACCTCGCCCAGCTCCGGGTCGTTGACCACGACCGGACGCTTGACCACGGCACCCGTGCCGAGCATCGCCGACTGCGGCGACGGCACGATCGGGGTGTCGAAGAGGGCGCCCCGGCTGCCGGTGTTGGTCAGCGTGAAGGTCGCCCCGGCGATCTCGTCCGGGCTGATCTTGTTGGTCCGGGTGCGCTCGGCCAGGTCGGCGATGCGCTTGGCGATGCCGCCCAGGTTGAGGTCACCGGCACCGTGGATCACCGGCACCATCAGACCCCGCTCGGTGTCCACGGCGATGCCGAGGTGCTCCGACTCCGGGTAGGTGATCGTGCCGGCGTCGAGGTCCATGCTGGCGTTGACGATCGGGTACGCCTGGAGCGCCTCGACCGCCGCGAGGGCGAAGAACGGCAGGAACGACAGCTTCACGCCGTGCCGCTGCTGGAACGACTCCTTGGCCCGCGCCCGCAGCTTGGCGACCTTGGTGACGTCCACCTCGACCACGGTGGTCAGCTGCGCCATCTCGTGCAGCGACTGCTGCATCCGCTTGGCGATCGTCGCCCGGATCCGGGGGAGCTTCTCGGTGGTGCCGCGCTTGGCGCTCGGCTGCGGCTTGGCGGCCGGCTTGGCCGGGGCCGCCGCGGCGGGCTGCTGCGCCGGGGCCGGCGCGGCCTTGGCCGCCTTCGCCTTCTCCGCCGCCTCCAGCACGTCCTGCTTGCGGATCCGCCCGCCGACACCCGTGCCGTTGACCGAGGAGAGGTCGACGCCGTGCTCGCCGGCCAACTTGCGCACCAGCGGGGTCACGTAGCCGGCAGCCTCCTCGCCGCCACTCGGGGCGGGCGCCGACGGGCGCTGCGTCTGCGGGGCCGAGGGCATGGCCTTCTGCTCGGCCTGCGCGGGCCGCGCCGAGGTCTCGGCCTCCGCCGACGGCTCGTTGTACGACATGCCCGGGGTCGGCTCCTCGACCTTGGGCTCCGGCTTGGCCTCGGCCTTCGGCTCAGGCTTCGGCTCCGGCTTGGCCTCGGGCTTCGGCTCCGCCTTGGGCTCGGCCTTCGGCTCCGGCTTCGCCTCGGCCGGGGCGGCGCCGGCGGCACCGATCACGGCCAGGTCGGCGCCGACGGCGGCGGTCTCGTCCT
This sequence comes from Micromonospora sp. ZG13, assembly GCF_059359355.1. Classification (NCBI taxonomy): domain Bacteria; kingdom Bacillati; phylum Actinomycetota; class Actinomycetes; order Micromonosporales; family Micromonosporaceae; genus Micromonospora; species Micromonospora sp. ZG13. The sequence goes on along the minus strand of NZ_JCADBQ010000005.1, from coordinate 353,643 downwards.
CGGCGACCTTGATCTCCAGGACCGTGCCGGCCACCGGCGACGGGATCTCGGTGTCGACCTTGTCGGTGGAGACCTCCAGCAGGGGCTCGTCCACCTCGACGGTGTCGCCGACCTGCTTGAGCCAGCGGGTGACGGTGCCCTCGGTGACGCTCTCGCCGAGGGCCGGCATCTTGACCGGGGTGCCCTCGCCCGACGGCGCCGGGGCGGCCTGCTCCTGCGCCGGCTCCTCGACGGCCGGCTCCTCCGCCTCGGCCTGCGGCTCCTCGGCGGCCTCGGCGGCCTGCTCGGCCGGCTCCTCCTGCTGCCCGGCGGCCTCGCCGCCGCCGGTGGACTCGCCCTCGCCCGCGATCACGGCCAGCTCGCTGCCGACCTCGGCGGTCTCGTCCTCGCCGACCACGATCCGGCTCAGCACGCCCGCCGCCGGGGACGGGATCTCGGTGTCGACCTTGTCGGTCGACACCTCGAGCAGGGGCTCGTCGACCTCGACGGTGTCGCCCTCCTGCTTGAGCCAGCGCGTGACGGTGCCCTCGGTGACGCTCTCACCGAGCCGGGGCATGGTGACCGATACCGGCATCTTCAAAGACTCCTTCATTCCCCTGGTGGGATCATCGCCCGTCGCCGGACGCCGCGGTTGTCGTGATCAGGCGTGTGCGTGCAGCGGCTTGCCGGCGAGCGCCAGGTGCGCCTCGCCCAGGGCCTCGTTCTGCGTCGGGTGGGCGTGCACGAGCTGCGCCACCTCGGCCGGGTACGCCTCCCAGTTGTAGATGAGCTGCGCCTCGCCGACCATCTCGCCGACCCGGGCGCCGACCATGTGTACGCCGACCACGGGGCCGTCCTCCACCCGGACGAGCTTGACGAAGCCCGCCGTCTTGAGGATCTGGCTCTTGCCGTTGCCGCCCAGGTTGTAGTTGTAGGTCTTGACCTTGTCGGCGCCGTACTGCTCCTTGGCCTTCGCCTCGGTCAGGCCGACCGACGCCAGCTCCGGGTCGGAGTAGGTGACCCGCGGGATGCCGACCTCGTCGATGACGGCCGGGTTCTGGCCGGCGATCTCCTCGGCGACGAAGATGCCCTGCTGGAAGCCCCGGTGGGCGAGCTGGAGACCGGGCACGATGTCGCCGACGGCGTAGACGTTCGGCACGCTGGTGCGCAGCCGCTCGTCGGTCAGCACGTAGCCGCGGTCCATCTTGACGCCCTGCTCCTCGTAGCCGAGGTCGGCGGTGTTCGGGCCGCGGCCGACCGCGACCAGCAGCAGCTCGGCCTCGACGGTGTCACCGCCGGCGATGGTGACCTTGACGCCCTTGTCGGTCTTCTCGACCTTCTCGAACGGCTTGCCGACCTTGAAGTTGATCTTCCGCTTACGGAACGCCCGCTCCAGCGCCTTCGAGGACTCCTCGTCCTCGGCCGCGACGAGCCGGGGGAGCGCCTCGACGATCGTGACGTCCACCCCGAAGGACTTCCACACGCTGGCGAACTCGACGCCGATCACGCCGCCGCCGAGCACGATCGCCGAGGCGGGGACCCGGTCGAGGGTGAGGGCGTGGTCGCTGGTGATGACCCGCTCGCCGTCGACCTCCAGGCCGGGCAGGCTCTTGGCGTACGAACCGGAGGCCAGCACGACGTTGCGGCCGGTGTAGCGCTTGCCGTCGACCTCGACGACGTTCTTGCCGACCAGCTTGCCGTGGCCCTCGACGATGGTGATCGCCTTGTTGCCCTTGAGCATGCCCTGAAGGCCCTTGTAGAGCCGGGAGATCACGCCGTCCTTGTACGCGTTGACCCCCGCCATGTCGATGCCGACCAGTTCGGCCTTCACGCCGAACTGCTCCGACTCGCGGGTCTGGTCGGCGATCTCGGCCGCGTGCAGCAGCGCCTTGGTGGGGATGCAGCCGTTGTGCAGGCAGGTGCCGCCGAGCTTGCCCTTCTCGACCAGCGCGACCTTCAGGCCCAGCTGGACGGCGCGCAGGGCGGTCGCGTAGCCGCCGCTGCCACCTCCGAGGATGACGATGTCGAAGGTTGCGTCGTTCGGCTCGCTCACGTCCAACTCCCAGGTCGCGTCACTGCTTCGGGGGGTCACGGCGGGGTAACACGGGCACACCCCACCTCGGTCATCTTGTCACCACCGCCCGCCGCCCGCGTACTGAGGTGCCCAACGACACGTCCGTGACACGTACGCTTGGCACTGGCTTCGATCACGGACCAGAGGGGGAGACGCTCGGTGGGACTGTTCCGGCGACGCAAGAAGACGCGGGCGGTCAGCCTCGACCGGGCCGCCGACCGCGGCGACCTGGAACACCTCGAGGGCTTCGTACGCAGCCGGCGCGGGGTCGAGGCCTACATCGAGCCGCGGACCACCGTCACCGAGACAACGGTCATGCTGATCGCCGACGACGGCGAGTGGACCCGCCGTCGCATCGACGGGCCCGACGGCGCCCGCCGCTTCGCGTACCGGATGGGCATCCCGGTCTACGACGTGCGGCTGATGGGCTACCCGCAGCGGATGCGCGACTACAACGAGCGCCGCAAGCGCCGCCCCGAGCTGTTCTGAGCCGGCGTCCGCGCCCGGCCGGGTGAAACGCGAGGAGGGCCCCTCGTCGAACGAGGGGCCCTCCGTCGCGTACGTCAGCCGTTGGCGGCGACGTCCTCCACCAGCTGGACCAGCGTGCGGACCGGCACGCCCGTGCCGCCCTTGGTCCAGTAGCCGGTCGGCTCGCCCGAGTGGTAGCTCGGGCCGGCGATGTCGATGTGGGCCCAGGCGACGTCGGCGGTGACGAACTCGCGCAGGAAGACCCCGCCCTGGAGCATGTGACCGGCCCGGTCCATGCCCGCGTTGACCTGGGAGATGTCGGCCACGTCGGAGTCCATGCCCTTGCGCACGTCGTCCGGCAACGGCATCGGCCAGGCCGGCTCGCCGACCGCGTCGCCGGCGGTGCGGACCCGCTCGCACAGCTCGGGGGTGCCCATAACGCCGGCGATCCGCTTGCCCAGCGCGACCACCTGCCCGCCGGTGAGGGTGGACGTCTCGAAGAGGTAGTCGCAGCCGTCCTCGCAGGCCCGCGCCATCGCGTCGGCCAGGATCATCCGGCCCTCGGCATCGGTGTTGAGCACCTCCACCTTCTTGCCGTTGTACATGCTGATCACGTCACCCGGCCGGTACGAGCGCCCGGACGGCATGTTCTCCGCCATCGGCAGGTACGCCGTCACGGCCACCGACGGCTTGAGCGCGGCGATCGCCAGCATGGTCGCGGCCACCGCGGCGGCGCCACCCATGTCGGACTTCATCTCCCACATGCCCTGCGCGGGCTTGATCGAGATGCCGCCGGTGTCGAAGGTGATGCCCTTGCCGACCAGCGCCACCCGCTTGCCGTTGCCGCCGCCGGCCGGGGTGTAGCTCAGCTTCACCAGCCGCGGCGGGGCCTCCGAGCCCTGCCCGACGGCGATGATGCCGCCGTAGCCGCCGGCGGCCAGGGCCGCCTCGTCGAGCACCTCGACCGTCAGGCCGGCCTCCCGGGCGGCGTCCGCCACCGAGTCGGCGAACGACGGCGGGCGCAGCTCGTTCGGGGCGGTGTTGACCCAGTCCCGGCTGCGCCGGACCGCGCCGCCGACCACCTGGGCGCGGGCGATCTCGGCCTGGGCGCCGGCGTCCCCGGCGTCCGGCACGGCGACGAGCACCTCGGCGACCGGCTCGCGCCGGGCCGGCTGGGGCCGGGTCTTGTAGCCGGCGAAGCGGTAGCCGCCGAGCATCGCCCCCTCCGCCACCGCGCGCAGCGCCGCCGGGGCGTCGGCGTCGTCGGGCAGCGGCAGCGCGAGGGCCACCCGGGGCGCGCCCGCGAGGGCCCGTACGGCCGCTCCGGCGGCCCGGCGCAGGGTCTCCGGGGCCGGCGCGGCGCCGGTCGGCTCCGGGCCGAGACCGACGGCGACGACCACCGGGGCGGTCACGGTGCCCAGCGTGGCCAGCTTGATCACCTCGCCGGGGCCACCGGTCGCGCCGAGCAGGGCCAGCGTCTCGGTCAGCTTGCCGTCGAAGGCGGCGGCGATGCTCTCCGCGCCGCTGGCCAGCAGCAGGGTCCCGGCCAGGCCGACGGTGGTGGCCTGCTCTGCGGTCTGACTGTGCACGCCGATCACGATCGCGTCGACGGCGAGCTCGGCGGGGTCGGTGTCGACCAGGCTCAGGGTGGTGCTGGGCGATGTCACTGAAGCTACTCCGGGCGGGCCGGGCCGGTCGCGTCGTCGCGTACCGGCGATGGAGGTCTCCGGCGGAACGTACCCGTCGGAGGTCGGGGCTGTCCCGCCGACTGCTCCGACGGGTCCCGCCGATGCTAACCAGCCGTCCAGCTCCCGGTAAGTTCCCACCCATGACCGACGTGACCTCCGACGCCGCCGCGACCCGGCTGCGCCGTTCTCCGCTGCACGAGCGGCACACCGCTCTCGGTGCCAAGTTCGCCCCGTTCGGGGGCTGGGAGATGCCGCTGGAGTACGCCGGGGGCGGGGTGCTGAAGGAGCACACCTCGGTGCGCAGCGGGGTGGGCGTCTTCGACGTCTCCCACCTGGGCAAGGCGCGGGTGACCGGGCCGGGCGCCGCGGAGTTCGTCAACGCCTGCCTCAGCAACGACCTGGGCCGCGTCGGGCCGGGCCGGGCGCAGTACACGCTCTGCTGCGACGACGCCACCGGCGGCGTGGTGGACGACATCATCGCCTACCTGCACGGCGACGACCACGTCTTCCTCATCCCGAACGCCGCTAACACCGCCGAGGTGGTGCGCCGGCTGCGCGCCGCCGCGCCGCCGTCGGTCACGGTCACCGACGAGCACGAGGCGTACGCCGTCCTCGCCGTGCAGGGCCCGCGCTCCGTCGAGCTGCTCGACGCGCTGGGCCTGCCGACCGGGCACGACTACATGAGCTTCTCCACCGCGACGCTCAACGGGGTGGAGCTGACGGTGTGCCGCACCGGCTACACCGGCGAGCTGGGCTACGAGCTGGTGGTGCCGGCGGCCGACGTGGTCGCGGTCTGGGACGCGCTGTTCGCGGCCGACCCCGAGCTGCGCGCCTGCGGGCTGGCCGCCCGGGACACCCTGCGCACCGAGATGGGGTACCCGCTGCACGGCCAGGACCTGTCGCCGGAGATCACCCCGGTGCAGGCCCGCTCCGGCTGGGCGGTCGGCTGGGACAAGCCGGCCTTCTGGGGTCGCGACGCGCTGCTCGCGGAGAGGGCCGCCGGCCCGGGGCGTACGCTGCGGGGCCTGGAGGCGGTCGACCGGGCCATCCCGCGCCCCGGCATGACGGTGCACGTCGGCGACGCGCGGGTCGGCACGATCACCAGCGGCACGTTCTCGCCCACGAAGAAGCAGGGCATCGCCCTGGCGCTGCTGGACACCGCCGCGAAGCTCGCCGACGGCGACCTGGTCGAGGTCGACATCCGCGGCCGCCGCGCCCAGATGCGCGTCACCCGCCCCCCGTTCGTCACCCCCTCGGTCCGCTGACCCCCCGCCCCGGCCCCCCGGTTCAGACCGGGGGGCGGGGGCGTTCGCCGGCGTCCAGGACGGCCTGCGTCCAGCCGCCCTCGATGACGCCGGTGCCGTCGAGCACGGCCCAGTCGACGACGTCGGTGGCCTCCACGACGACGGGTGAGCCGATGCGCACGGTCGGGTCGGTGTTGGCGTCGCACGCGCTGGCGGCCACGATCCGCTCCGGACTGTCCCACGAGGTCACCCCCGCCCAGACGTACTCGGGGCCGTCGTCGCCGGGCAGGCCGTACTTGACCACGAGCTGCGTCTCCGGGGGCAGTTGGCCGGCGAGGAACCGGGCCCGGATGTCGCCCAGCCCGGCGCGGGCGGTGGCGACCGCCCTGCTCATCGCGTCGCCCGCCCGGGCGTAGCGCACGTCCGGCTGGATGCCGGCGAAGAGGGTGGCGCAGGCGGCGGCGTAGTAGCGGCCGTCCGGCCCCGGATGCCCGGCGGGCGGGCGCAGGCTGAGGAACGAGTCGGCGTCGGGATCGGTGGCCGGATCCAGCTCCAGCCGCAGCAGCACCGGCGCCGTCGCCCCGTGCTGCTCCGGATTGCCGTACGCCACCGCGATGTCGTGCCCGGTCACCGTGGCCAGCACCGGCAGCTGCACGAACGCCGGCACCTCCTCGCCGGAGAGCCCGTCGGTCCAGTCCCGCAGCAGCCGCCGGGCGGCGCCGGTCATCACCGCCCCCCAGGCCCGGGTCAGGTGGTCCGGTACGCCCTGGGTCTGCAACTCCAGCAGCCCGAAGCGGCGCAGCCCCTTCGTGGTGAACCAGAGCCCCTCGGCGTCGGAGGAGTAGGGCACCAGCACCCAGTCGACCAGCCGGATCCGCCCCTGTGCGTCCGGCAGCGAGCGCAGCGCCGTCGCCGGGTCGAGGAACTGGAGGCCGAACACGTCCACCACGTCGCCGTCGACGGACTCGGCGACGGCGGCGGCCACCGCCCGGGCCGCCCACTCGTGGGCCGGCGGCCAGCCGGGCCGGTACTCGGCCTGCACCACGACCAGGTGGCTCGCGGCGGCCAGCCGGGCCAGTTGTTCCTCGGTGGCGCCGAACGCGGTGAGCAGATCGGGCGGCAGCTCGGGGAACTCGCCGATCGGCCGGGTGTCCACGCTCATCAGCGGGCTGTCGAGCATCTGCCGCGCCAGCCCGTGCACGGGCTCGGCCAGCCGGCCGCTCAGCCGCGCCACGGCGGTCTTCGCGCTCACCTTCGGCAGCCCCGTCATCGGCACCAGGTAGGTCGCGCTCAGCGACTCCGGAACCGGTACGGGCAGGAAGTCGTCCGTGATGAGCATGTCGTCCCCCGGTTGGCCGCGCCGGTGCTGTCGTGGGAGAACGCTACCCGGCGCGGTGTGCCCCGTTCAGCCGGACAGCACCACTCCCAGGTAGACCAGCGTGGTGACCACCTCCACGGTGGCGCCGAGCACGTCGCCGGTGACGCCGCCGAGTCGGCGTACCACGTGGCGCAGCAGCCCCACCGCGACGGCGAGGGCGGCGGCGACGGCGAGCGGCCCCTGCCACGGGCGGCCCGGCACGGCCGCGAGCGCCGGCAGCGCGACGGCGACCGCCCCGGCGGCCAGGGCGACCGGCCCGACGGTGCCCGCGACGAGGGCGCCGAGCCCCTCCGGGCGGGCGGCCGGCACCCCGCGCCGGCAGGCCACCGCCACCCCGAGCCGGCCGGCGGCGCTCGCCGCGACCACGGCCGCGAGCGCCGCCGGCCACGACCGTCCGGCCAGCTCCGCGAGGGCCGCCGTCTGCACCATGAGTACGACCACCAGCGCGACCACCCCGAACGGGCCCACGTCCGGCTTCTTCATGATCTCCAGCGCGGCCGCTCCGCGCCGGTACGACCCCAGCGCGTCCACGGTGTCGGCCAGCCCGTCCAGGTGCAGCCCCCGGGTGAGCAGCGCCCCGGCGCCGACGGTCACCGCCGCCGCGACCAGCGGGGGCGCGAGCGCACCGGGCAGGAGCAGGATTCCGGCGAGCACGACGCCGAGCAGCGCGCCGACCGCCGGGGCGAGCGCCATCGCCGTCCCCGCCACCGCCCGGTCGATGCGACCGGCCCGTACCGGCAGGGTGGTGAAGGTGGTCAGCGCCAGCCGCGCCCCGTCGGCGAGCCGCGACTCAGCCGGCACGCCGGCCGGACGGGTCCACCGGTTGCGACTCCGGCCCGGTGCTGGTGGGGCCGGGGCCGGCGGGCTCCGGCTCGCGGAAGTCGGGCTCGGTGCTGGTCGGTCCGGGCCCGGCCGGTTCCGGCTCGCGGAAGTCGGGCTCGTCGGTGTCGGGGGCCGTCTCCGGTCCGCCGTCGAGCGACGGGTGGGCCGGCAGCGCGGCGGCCAGCGCCAGCACCGAGCGCAGCAGCGGTAGCGCGGCCAGCGCGTTCGCGCCCTCGCCCAGGTCGAGCCGCAGGTCGAGCAGCGGCGTCAGGCCGAGCACGTCGGCGCCGAGCCGCACGGCGGGGTGCCCACCGTGGTCGGCCAGCAGGCACCAGTGCCGGGCCTGTCCGGCGAGGTCGCGGGTGACCATGGCGGCGGCCACCCCGACCGGCCCGTCGAGCATGACCGGCAGCCGACGGGCGGTGGCGCCCAGCAGGACGCCGGTGGCCACGGCGACGTCCCCACCGCCCAGCTCGGCCAGCACGTCCTTGGCGCTGCGCGGCGAGTTCCGGGTCCGGTGCAGGGCGTCACGCACCGCCGCGCACCGCGTCATCCAGGCCGCGTCGTCGATCTCGCCCGAGTCGGTGAGCACCCGCGGGAGCACCGCGGGCGCCTCCGCGCCCGCCGTCGCCACCAGCACCGCCGCCGCCGCGGCCTCGGTGCCGGCGCCGCACGCACCGAGCACCAGCAGCCGTACGCCCGCGTCGGCGGCCTCCTCTGCGAGCCGCCAGCCGTAGCGCAGGGCGACCTCGACCTGCTCGCCGGTCAACGTCGGCTCGGCCTCCATCGGTGCGGACGACGGTGCCTCCACCACCTGGAGTTCGGCGCCGCTCTCGGCGGCGAGCCGGGCCAGCGCCCCCTGCCCGGCGCGGGCCTGCCGGGCGCGGCGCGCCGACTCGCCCTCGACGGTGCCGGCGGCGGCGCCACCGAGGTGGTCGCCGTGCAGCAGCAGCACCCGCACCGCGCCCCACGGGGCCGGGGTGGCGGTGCCCTGGGTGGCGGCGGCGAACCCGACCGCCCGCTCCAGCACGCCCAGCCCCGACCCGGGCACGTCCAGGGTGGCGAGCCGCTCGATCGCCTGCGGGCCGGTGTACTCGTCGGGCATGGGCAGTTCCATGCCGGGCTGGATGACCAGGCCCGTGGCGACCATCGGCAGTGCCATGGTCGGGGCGGCCCAGGCGGTGCCGGTCGGCTCGGCACCGTGCACCGCGTCCGGGGCGGCCGGCGGCGTGGGGGTGAACACGTCCGGGGAGGGCTCCGACGCTGCCACCGACCCGCCAACGCCGCCGGGAACGCCCGCCGCGCCGGCCTGCGCGGGCCCGGCCTGCGCGGGTCCGGCCTGCACGGGGACGGTGGCTGGGTGCGGGGCGCCCGGCTTGAGCCAGGCGGCCTGGCCGGCGACCACGAGGACGACCGCGTCGCAGGCGTCGGCGACCGCCCGGTTGGCCGCGCCCAGCGCGTCGGTGAAGGCCCGCCCGAGCGGGGTGGTGGGCACCAGGGAGAGCCCGACCTCCGGGCTGACCAGCACCAGCCGGGCCGCGCAGGAGCGCACCGCCGCAGCCAGCTCGGCGATGGTGGCGGTGTCGTCCGCCGGCTGGTGGGCCGGGTCGAGCAGCACGGTCACCCAGCCGCCGAGGTCGTCGACGAGCAGCGTCTCGTTCGGCCCGGCGGCGGCGAGCACGTCCGCGAGGCGGCGCGGGTCGGCCGCGGTCTCCTCGGTGGTCCAGGTCTCCGGTCGGCGCTCGCGGTGCGCCGCCAGCCGGGCCGCCCACTCCGCGTCGTCGGCGGGCGCGTCGGCGGCCGTGGCCACGTAGCGGACCGTCGGCGCGTCGGCGACCAGGGACTCGGCGAACTCGGACTTTCCGGACCGGATACCGCCGAGCACCAGGACCGTGTTCCACCCGTCAACGGACATGCCCGTACTTTAGAGCCAGCACCCGGGCGCGGCCCCCCGGAGGTGCGTTGCGCTCCGCCCCGGCCCCGAGCCGCCGGTCGTCGTCGGGCAGGGCGCGCTCAGCCGCAGTGCTCGAACCCGCTGCCGTAGCTGGCCCCGCCGGTGGCGCCGCCCCACTTCACGCAGACCCCGGCGGCCTTCGCCCGTACCGGCCCGGCGTAGTAGGAGAACGACCCGCTGTCGGTGCTGCGTGCCCGGCCGCGCACCTCCAGCCACGCCGAGGCGGTCGTCGCCGTGCCCACCGCGGTCTCCTTCATCGTGACCACGCAGTTGTTGCCGGAGCCGGCGTGGTAGAGCAGGTAGACCCGACCCTGCCGGGTGCCCGAGGCGGTCAGGGCGGCCGAGTCGATCACCTGGTAGCCGCTGCCGCACGCCTCGACCGGCGTGTACGGGTTCGGCCTCGCCGGTCGGCCGGCCGTCGGTTCGGCACCCGGCCGACCGGAGGCGGTGGGGGTCGGCTCACCGCCGCCCGCCGTCGGGACCGGGACGGGCTGGGACGGGGACGCCGACGGCCGGCCGGACGCCGTTGGACCCGTCGGGCGGGTGGCGTCCGACGTGGGCTCGACGCGGAGCCGGCCCGTCCCGTCGTCGGCCGCCGCGCCGGGCGAGCCCGCCGGCGCGGATCCGCCGGTCAGCGCCGCCGGCACGTCCCCGCCGGCCGGGCCGTCGTCGGGGACCAGCGCGAGCACCGCCACCCCGACCAGCACCACGGACCCGACGGCCGTCGAGCCGAGCAGCGCGGCCCGGCGCCGCCGTGACGGCGGTGGCGCGACCGGATCCTCCCGGGTGGGCGGGGCCGAAGCCCAGGTGCCGCTGCCGGTGTCCGGTCCCGGGCGGTCGGGCGGGCCGCCTGCGGGCGGTGCTGCGGCAGGGACGGGCGACACGGCGGCGGACGGGGGCGGGACCGCCGCTCCGGTGTGCGGGAACGGGCGCTGCCCGGCCGGCGCGGGCGGCGTACTGCCGGAGGTGCCGGCGACCGGGTGCGGCCGGGCGGGGACGGGCGGCAGCGGCGCCCACGGATCCGGCGGTGCGAGCGGCCCGGCGGGGGCAGGCGACAGCGCGGGGCCGGCGGGGGCGGGCGGCCGTGCGGGGCCGGCGGGGGGCGGCGACGTGGCGGGGCCCGCCGGTGGGGTGGCGTCGCGCGGCGCCGACCCCGCGGCGGCGGGCGCCGCCGAGGTCGGGCCGGCGACGGCCCACGGCGGGCGGGCGGACGTCGGGACCACGGCCAGGGTCGCGTCGCGGGCCTCGGCCGCGGCGTCGGCCATCGCCGCCGCGTCGCCGAACCGGTCGCCCGGGCGTTTCGCCATCGCCCGCTGCACCAGCGCGGCCACCGCCGGGGGGATGCCGGGTGGCAGCGGCGGCGGCTCCTCCTGAAGGTGCCGCAGGGCCACCTGGAGCGGGTTGTCACCGTCGAACGGCGGCTGGCCGGTCAGGCAGAAGTACGCCACCGCGCCGAGCGCGTAGACGTCCGTCGCCGGGGAGACCGGCTGGTTCGCGGCCTGCTCCGGCGACATGTACGAGGCGGTGCCCAGCATCACGTTGGCGGCGGTGATGCCCGCCGAGGTGCCCGAGCGGGCGATGCCGAAGTCGACCAGCACCGCCCGGCCGTCGGTTTTCACGAGCAGGTTGCCCGGTTTGACGTCCCGGTGCACGATGCCGGCGACGTGGGCCGTGTGCAACGCCTCGGCGGCCTGCGCCACCACCGACATGGTCGACGCCGGGTCGAGCCGCCCCGCCCGGCGCAGCCAGGAACCCAACGGCTGGCCGTCGACGTATTCCATCACCAGGTAGTCGACCTGGCTGCCGTCGGCGAGGACGGCCCGGCCGACGTCGTGCACGGCGACCACGCCCGGGTGACGCAGCGCCGCCAGCATCCGCGCCTCCGCCCGGAACCGGGTCGTGAACTCGGGATCCGCGCTCAGCGCCGGCAGCAGCACCTTCACCGCCACCGTACGTTCCAGCATGACGTCCGTGCACCGCCAGACCGCGCCCATGCCGCCGGTCGCCACCCGGTCGTCCAACCGGTACCGGTCGCTGAGCACCACTCCCCGAGTAAGCACCGCGACACCGTACCGGCCGGGTCGGACGGGGCGGCCCCTACCGGGGGGCCTGGTAGCGGAAGTCGTTGGGGTTGACCGCCGCCGGCTTCGGATCCTCCTGCCAGGCGCCCTCGCCGGGCCGGGCGACGAGGGCGTCCAGCAGGTCCTCCCGTTCCATGTGCGCCGCCCCCACGATGCCGCCGCGTACCGCCATGCTCCGCAGCGTCTCGGTGTCCTTGTCGTGCAGCGGTTCGTCCATCGTCGCCTCCTCCGGGCCGCCGGCGGTCCACGACCGCCCGTCGCGCGTCAGGTGGCCCATACCCGGACAGAAGCCGGAAAACCCTGCGGCACCGGGGCGGCTGCCCGCCCGCCGGACGGATGTCGGGCCGCCCCGTGCGCGGACGACTACGCTTGCGGGGGTTCGTCCCACGGGACATCAGCGGCGAGGGGAGACGCGGCATGGCGTGGAGCTGGCGGTACGAGGGCGCGAACGGCGAGGCGGTCGAGGGGCCGGCGGAGTCGTTCAGCAGCCAGGCGGACGCCGAATCCTGGATCGGTCAGGCCTGGCGGGAGCTCGCGGCGTCCGGCGTCACCTCGGTCGCGCTCGTCGAGGACGACAGGGTGGACTACCGCATGAGCCTGCTGCCTCCGGCGGAGTGATGGCCGGCGACCGCCCGGGGGGCGAGCCACTGGTGCTCGGCGTGCCCCGGGCGGCGCTGCGGCCCAGCCCGGTCTTCCTCGCCCTGGTCGCGCTCTTCGTGACCAGCGGGGTGCTCACCTGGAACAGGTTCGGCAACGTCCGGCTCGACGTGTTCCTCTTCGTCGTGTCCGGCTGGCTGGTCTCGCTGTGCCTGCACGAGTACGCCCACGCCGTCGTGGCGTTCCGGGCCGGCGACCGCAGCGTCGCCCACCGGGGCTACCTGACGCTCAACCCGCTGAAGTACAGCCACCCGCTGCTGTCGATCGCGCTGCCGGTGGCGGTCGTGCTGCTCGGCGGCATCGGCCTGCCCGGCGGGGCGGTGTGGGTGGACCGGCACGCCATTCCGGGGCGCCTGCGGCACACGCTGGTCAGCCTCGCCGGCCCCGCCACGAACGTGTTGTTCACGCTGGTCCTGGTGCTCACCGTACGCCTCGGGGCGCCCGGCGGCGGGCCCGTCGAGTTCTGGGCGGCGGTGGCGCTGCTGGCGTTCCTCCAACTCACCGCGAGCATGCTCAACCTGCTGCCGGTGCCCGGCCTGGACGGCGGCAACATGATCGAGCCGTGGTTGAACCCGCAGTGGCGCAGGATGTACGACCTGTTCGCCCCGTTCGGCTTCATCCTGCTGTTCGCGCTGCTGTGGAACCCCCGGATCAACCGCTGGTTCTTCGACGCGGTCTTCGCCGTGGGCGACTTCCTCGGCCTGCCCCCGTGGCTCTACGCCCTCGGTCTGGACCTGATCCGCTTCTGGCAGGGCTGAGGGCGTTGTCCGGCCCGGCCGGCCGCCTCGGCGGGGGTGGCCGGGCCGGGACGCGTCACGGGCGCTCGGCGGGAGACTCCGTGCGGGCCGGGTCGCGCTCGACGATCGGGTCGAGGATCTCGTCGATCGCCTTGAGCAGTTCGGCGTCGAGCCTGACGCCGGCCGCCTTGACGTTGTCGTGCACCTGCTCCGGGCGGGAGGCGCCGATGATCGCCGAGGAGACGTTCGGGTTCTGCAGCACCCAGGCGACGGCGAGCTGCGCCATGCTCAGCCCGGCCTGCTCGGCCAGCGGCTTGAGCCGCTGCACCCGGGTCAGGACGTCGTCGGTCATGAACCGGGAGATGAAGCCCGCGCCCGACTTCTCGTCGGTGGCCCGGGAGCCGGCCGGCGGCGGCTGGCCCGGCAGGTACTTGCCCGAGAGCACGCCCTGCGCGATCGGCGACCAGACGATCTGCCCGACGCCCAGCTCCTCGCTCGTGGGTACGACCTCGGACTCGATGACCCGCCAGAGCATCGAGTACTGCGGCTGGTTGGAGACCAGCGGGATGCGCAGCTCACGGGCGAGCTGGTGGGCCGCGCGGATCTCCGACGCCTTCCACTCGGAGACGCCGATGTAGTGCGCCTTGCCGGAGTGCACGACGTCGGCGAACGCCTCCATCGTCTCCTCCAGCGGCGTGCTGTAGTCGTACCGGTGGGCCTGGTAGAGGTCCACGTAGTCGGTGCGCAGCCGGCGCAGCGAGCCGTTGATCGACTCCATGATGTGCTTGCGGGACAGGCCCCGGTCGTTGCGGCCCGGCCCCGTGGGCCAGTACACCTTGGTGAAGATCTCCAGCCCCTCGCGCCGCTCGCCCTCCAGCGCGCGGCCCAGCACGTCCTCGGCGCGGGTGCCCGCGTACACGTCGGCCGTGTCGAAGGTGGTGATGCCGGCGTCCAGGGCGGCCCGGACGCAGGCGAACGCCGCGTCCTCCTCGACCTGCGAGCCGTGGGTGATCCAGTTGCCGTACGAGATCTCGCTGACCATCAGGCCGGAACGGCCCAGGTGACGGAATTCCATGAGTCGACCCTAGCCCGTTCGGATCATGTCCACCCGCCGTGGCGGCGCGGTGTCGCTCAGAGCACGGGGCTGGTGTCGACGAGCAGCCGCTCGATCTCGGCCACGACCTCGTCGCGGTCGCGGTGCACGGGCTCGATCAGCGGCTCACCCCGGCGGTCGAGCGCGCCCCAGCGCCCCGTGCCGTCGCCGACGAGGAACGCGACCGGGTGGATGACCAGCGCCGGATGGGTCGGCGGGACCAGCACCTTCCCGGTCCGGTTCACCACGCCACGCCGGCCGGCCACGTCCACCACGGCCAGCCCCTCCTCGGTGAAGCCGTCGACGTAGCGGCCGTCGGCCAGGACGGTGACGAACCCGTGGTGCCGGGTGGGCACCACGATCCGACCGTTGCGGTCGACCGCGCCCCAGCCGTCCCGGCGGACCACCGCCACGCCGCGCCGGAACGGGCGTACGTCCGCGAAGCCGTGCGGCACGACCACCTCGCCGGTGGCGTCGATCGCCACCCAGCCGGCGTCGCCGCCGTCGGAGACCCAGGCCAGCCCGTCGGAGAAGGAGCGCACCACCGGGTACGACGGTTCGAGCACCGCGGCGCCGGTGCGGTCGACCAGCGACCACCGCTCGGTCTCGGGCCGCCGCACCCAGGCCAGCCCGTCGCGGAACGGCTGCGCCTCCGCGTACTCGGCCGCGATGACCATGTCGCCGTCCGGGCCGGCGAAACCCCACAGGTCGCCGTCGCGCGCCGGCGCCGGCGGCCGGTCACGCTCCAGCACCTCCTCGCGGGTGCGGGGGTACGGCCCGAAGCCCGTCTCCGCGACCCGCTCCGCCACCGCGTCCAGGCTCAACCGGATCCGCGCCTGCAACTCGGGGTCCTCGGTGCCGCGCAGGTCAAGGGCACGCTCGAAGTGGTGGCAGGCCTCCATGAGCCGGCCCTGGTCGTAGCAGGACCGGCCGGCGTGCTCGTGCAGCACCGCGCGCAGCCGCTCGGGCAACTCGGTGGAGTTGGCCTCGGCGAAGAGCCGGTCGGCCTCGACGAACTCGCCGCGCCATCGCAACACGTGCGCCAGCCGCGCCTGCGCCACCGCCGTACGCCGTAGCTCTCCCGTGGCCTCCGCGTACGTCAGCGCGAGCCGACCGTCCGCGAGGGCGTCGTCCAGTTCGCCGAGGATCCGCGACACCACCGCCCGCAGACTGAGCAGCCGCGCGCGCGACTTGTTGTCCACCGCGGCGCCCAACTTCTCGGTCAGCCGGCGCCGGATCGTCCGGAACTCGTCCGGCTCCGCCACGATCTCCCGCAGGGTCGCCGGATCGAGCCGCCAGCGGTAGCTCGCCAGCACCTGCTCCGGATCACCCTGCGCCGCACTCTGCCGGCCAGCGTCCCGCGTACCGCCACTCGTCCCGGTGGCCGATGGCCCGGCGGCGCTCGGGCTGGCGGTGCTCGGGGTGGCGGTGCTGCCTTCGGCGGCTCGTGGGCCGACGGTGCTCGGTTCGCCCGTGCTGGCGTCAGCGGCTCGTGGGCTGGTGACGCCCGATCCGGTGGCGCCTGGTTCTGCGGCGCGTGGGCCGGCGGTGCTGCGCTCGCGGGCGCTCGTGTCGGCGGTACGGGACGCGGTGGTCGCTGCCGCGTCCGTCATCGGTACTTGCGCACCGAGCGGTGTGGCGGAGGGCGGCACGATGGGTGGTGCGGCGGCTACTGGCGCAGCGGCCGGTGGCATGGCGGCGTCGGGCGCCTCGGCAGGCGGCGTGGCGGCGTCCGGCGCGTCGGCGGGCGGCGTGGTGGCCGGTGTGGGGGTGACCGGCATGGCGGCAGGCGGTGCGGACACCGGCCGCGTCGGTACGTCCGATGACTGGGCGGAGGCGGCCCACGCCGGCTGCGGTGCTTCCGTCGGCGCGGATGCGTGATGCTCCGGTGGCGCGGCCACGAGCGGCACTGGCGCGGAGACCGGCGTGACCGGAACGTCGACGGGCGGCGCGGTCGTCGGCTGCGTCGGCCGTTCGGCGGCGGACTGCGCCGGCGTCGTGTCGCTGCGGATCACCGAGGTTGCCGCCGGCGGGGGCGTCGGCTGCGTCGGCGGTTCGGTGACGGCCGGTGCGGGTGGGATGTGGCCGGCGGGTGTCGAGGTTGCCGGCGGCGCGGACACGGGCCGGGCCGCAACGAGGCCTGTGGCGGAAGCGGGCTGCGCCTCGTCCGGTGCCGCCAGGACCGGCTCGCCCGGGTCGGTCGAGGGTGCAGCGGCAGAACTGGTCCGGAACACCTCCGCCGCCTCCCTCGACGGGCCGTCGGCGGGCGAGACCGTCGATGGTGACCCGGTGGTGACGGCTGAGGTGGCCGCCGGTGGCGGATCGGCCGCGACGGGTGGAACACCAGGGGTGTCAACGGCCCTCGGTGACAACCATGGTGTTCCACCGGTGGTCTCGGCCGGGACGCTGCGCACGGGTTCGGGTGCGGGAGTGGTGGCGTGCCCATCCGGGTGGGTGGTCGGGGTACCCGCGTCGGCCACGCGCGGCTCGGCGTCCTCCCGACGGGTGACGCCGGTGTCCTCCGCGTCGACGGCACGCGGGGCGGGAACGCCGGTGTCGAGATCGCGCGGGGTCGGCGCGCTCTGCGCGGAGGCGTACGACGCGGGGCCCTCGTGTCCCGGCCCGCCTCGGGCCGGGGCGTCCGGCGGCGCGGATCCGAGGCGTGCCGCCGCGTCCGGAGCGGTTCCGTTCGCCGCAACGGCATCCGGCCCGGCCGGCTGCTCCTGAGCCGCGTCCGCCGATGGTCCGGACCCCGGGCGTACGAGCGGTGCCGGAACCGGCGGGACGGACGGTGGCGCCGACACGGGCCGGGCAGGAGGCGCGGAAACCGGGCGCGGCGCGCTCGGTGCGGAGTGCATCTGTACGGGAGGCGTGGATACGGGCGTGGCGAAGGCGGAGGGGGCCGGCTGCTCCGGCGGCGTGCTGGCCGGCGGCAGACCTGCCGGGGCTAACCCCTGCACGGTCGACGGACCCGAGACGGCAGGCGCCGGGCTGGTCGGGGTGGGCGCCGGTGCGGGGATGGCTGGTGGACCGGACATCGGCTCGATGGACGCCTGCCCGACAGACGGACCGGACAGCGGCTCGGAAGGCGCCTGCCCTGTGGGCGGGCCCGACGCCGGCGCGGGAGGTGCCTGCCCTGCGGGCGGACCCGACACGGGATCGGAAGGGGAGGACGCGGGCGGTACCGGCATCGTGGGCGGGGCTGCCTCGACCGGTGCCTCGGGCACCGGAGGGGCGGACACCGGGAAGATGACCGGTGAGTTCGGGGCAGGTTCCACCGCCACGGCCGGGGCCGGCGGTACGCGGCGCTCAGGTGAGGGCTCGACCGACGGCGTCGACGCCAGGCCCGGAATCGCCGTCGGGGCACCGTCGTCGGCGGAGCTCCGGACCGACGCACCGAGGCCGAGGGTCGGGATGCCGTCCACGTCCGACGCGTTGCTCGCAGCCGTCGTGCCGCTCGGGGCCGGCGCGTCGGACGCAGCCGCGGAGCCGCTCGGGGCCGAGGCGCCGCTCGGGACCGGGTCGCCGCTTGGAGCCGATGAGCTGCTGGGAGCCGTCGCGCCGGTTACACCCGCCGTGTCGCTCGGAATCACCGCGCCGGACGCAGCGGCCGCGCCGCTCGGAGTCGATGTGCTGCGGGGAGCCGCCGTGTCGCTCAGGGTGGCTGTGCTGCTTGGCGTGGATGAAACGGTTGCAGATGCGGTGTCGTGCAGGGCCGACAAGCCGCTCGGAGCCGATGTGCCGCTCGGAGCCGACGGGGTAGTGGGAGCCGACGGGGCCGTGGGGGCAGCGTCCGCCTGGCCGGCGGGCTGCGGCTCGTCCGGCGTGGCTGGCGGGGGCGCCGGTCGGGACGGTCGGAACCAGGCGTCCGGCCCGCTCGGCGAGGGTGCCTGGGGACGCGGTGGGGCGACCGGCGCGGGCGGGTCGCTCGGCGGCGGCGGGACGTAACGCTTGGGCCGGTCCGGGGCGATGGCCAGGTGCGGTGCCGATGGGCTCTGGCTGGGCGTACCTCCGGCTTCTGGGGCTCCCGGCGAGCGGGGCGGCGAGGTCTGCCGGGCGACCGACGGCGACCCGGACGGCGCGGGGGGCGAGGGCTGTGAGGACCTGGCCTCGCCGTGCCCGACGGCCGAGGGCGGTGTGGGCCTGGGCTCGTCGAGCCCGGCGGTCGGGTGAGGCGTCGGTACGTCCGGCCGGGCCGGTCCTGGGCGGGACGGTGCCGGGTCGGACACCCTGCTGGCACTCGCTTCCGGCGCCGGCAGGAACTCCAGGGGCAGCCGGGCGGCGGGAGGTGCCGAGATCGGGTTGGCGTCGTCCTGGGCGGCCGGGCGGGGCGCGTGGCTGGCCGGGGGGAGGCGTCGCCCCGGCACAGGGCGGCTCCCCGCCGCTGCCCCATCAACCGGCACCGCAGGGGACGTCGGCACGCCGGAAGTCGATCCGCCCGAGGCCGGTACGCCGTAACCCGGCGCACCGGCGGCAGGCACGGTGGAGGCGGGTACGCCGGAAACCGGCAGGCCCGAGGCGGGTACGCCGGAAACGGGGGCCGGCGGGACCAGGTCGGGCGTGGCAGGGCGACCCGCTGCGGGGACGGAGGAACCAGTCCGGTCGGTGCCGGGTACCGGTGATCCCGGCCGTCCGGCGGCCGGGCCTGCGGGGGACACCGGACGGCCAGCCACACGGTCCGCCGGGCCAGCGGGGGATACCGGGCGGCTGGCGGTCGGGGCGGCGGGCGACACCGGAACCGGAGCACGACCCGCCGTCTGCCCGGAGAGCGGCCCGGCGGGCGACACCGGTCCGCTGACGGGACCCGAAGGCGAGACGGGCGTGCCGGGAGGTCCGGCGGGCGACACCGGCCGACCGTGGACCGGCTCGACGGGAACGGGCCCGGTGGAGCGTGGCAGGTCGCGGAACGGCGCGGGGGAGACGGGGCGCCCGGGCATGGGGACCTCCCCAGCCGGCCCCCGGAAGCCCACCGGCCCGGCAGCCGCGCGCCCAGGAGCCGCCGGCCCGGCAGCCGCGCGCCCGGTCGGGGCTCCGGAGGTCGGGGCGCTGTAGGGCTGGGACGGCCGCTGGTCGTACGCGGGCGGTGGCGGCGGGGTCGTGGCCTCTTCTGGGCGGGAACGGTCGGCCGGTCGCCGGTGTTCGGGGCCGGGCTCGGCCCGCCGCGCCGCGTCCCGGTCGAAGCCGGGCCGCACGGGGCCGGGTGGTGGCCACGGCAGGCCGCCGCCCGGCTGCGGCTGTACCCGGGGCTCCCGGTACGCCTCGGCGTCCCGGTGGGCGTCCGGCCGGGCGGTCCTGTGCGGGGCCCGTTCGGGGTACGCCTCGGCTCGCGCCGCCTCGTGCGTCCGCCGGTGCTCCGCCGGCTCCTGCTGCGGCCGTTGCCCGTCGGGGCGCGGCTGCTGCCCGGCGGGAGCCCGGTCGGGGCGCGGCCACCCGCCGGCGGCTACGCCCGGCTCGTGATTGCGCCCGTGCGGGCCACCCTCCCGGCGCGGCTCGGCGGACCGCTCCCGCTGCGGGTCGGCGGGGCGATCGCGGCGGGGGTCGGCGGAGCGGTCACCCTGCGGGGCGGCGGGACGATCACGGCGCGGGTCGGACGAGTGCTCCCGCTGAGGATCGGCGGGCCGATCGCGGCGGGGGTCGGCGGGACGGTCCCACTGAGGAGACGCCGAGCGATCCCACTCGGTGGGGTACTCCCGGCGCGGGTCCGACGGACGGTCCCACTGCGTGCCCGGCGGGCGTTCGCGCTGACCGTCGGAGGGGCGGGGCTCCGGGGCGGGGGTTCCCCACTGGTAGCGCGGCCGGTGTGCGTCCCCGCCGGGCTTGCGGTCGGCGGCGCCGTCGGGTCGGCGCTCGGGTCCGGGCGGGGCCGGGCGGTCGGGGCCGCGCTCGGCCCGGCGGTCGTGGCCCTCCGGCCGGTGGTCGTAGCCGGCGTCGGGGTGTCCGTACGCCGGGGAACGGCGCGGCGGCGCGTCCTCGTCGGGCTCCGGGAGCCAGCCGGGTTCGGACCTGCCGGCGGGGGAGACGGGGCGGTCCCGGCCGGCCGGCTCGTAGCGCGGGGTGCGGGTGTCGTGGCGGGCGGGGCCCGCGTGGTCGCGCTGTCGGGGGGAGTCGGCGGGCCGGCCGGGGGCGTCGAATCCGCCCCGGTCGTTGCGGTGCGGTTGCTCCTGCCGGGGCGGCCACTGGCGGTCGTCGGGCCGGCGCGGGTCGGCGTGCGGGTGGCGGTACGGCTCGTCGCCGTGCCGTCGCGCGTCGAGGCCGTTCCACGCCTCCTGCCGGCCGGGGCGCCCGTCGGGCAGGTCGTCCCACGAGCGGCCGATGTAGGTCCCGTCGGGTCGGGTCGGCGCGAGCGGGGGCACCTCGGCCCGGCCGACGGCCGAGCGGCCCCCTCGCGCGGACGGCGCGTGTTCGACGCCGATGTCGCCCGCGTAGCGCTGGCCCGGGAACTGGGGGTGCCACTCGGTGGTCGGCTCGATCATCCAGGCCGGTTCGGCGGCGTCGTGCCAGTGGTCGGCGTAGCGGCTCATCCGGTCGGCCCGTCGCCACGGAGGGTAGGCGTGCCGCCCGCGACGGGCCGCCAGGGGGCGGGCGCGCCCGGGTGCCCGACCGGGGTCCGTCCGCTCACGGCGGCGCCCCGGTGGCCGGCTCGCGTCCGCTCGCTCACGGCGATGTCACCTCGTTGGAAATTGTCGCGCTGGGCGCTCCACGTGCCGGTAGAGTCGCCCCTCCGGTACGGCGTGGCTGCGGAAGGAGGGTAGCGGCGTGGGCTCGCTCACCGCCACTGTGGCACCGCCCACCACCCCAAACGTTATCCTATGGTTCCGGACATTTAAGGCTATAACCGGATCAGGCTTCCGACGTTACGCCACGTACCGGCAGGCGTCGGCGGCGGGCGTCGTCACCAACACGGTCTTCGGCTTCCTGCGGTGCTACGTCCTGCTCGCGGCGGTCGGCGCGGCCGGCACGGTGGCCGGGTACGACCGGGGGCAACTCGCCACCTTCGTCTGGGTGGGCCAGGGCCTGCTGGCGGTCGTCCTCCTCTGGGGCTGGACCGAGCTGGCCGACCGGATCCGCACCGGCGACGTCGCCAGCGACCTGCTCCGGCCCGTGCACCCCGTGACCAGCCATCTCGCCGCCGACCTGGGCCGCGCCGGCCACGCCGCGCTGGTCCGGTTCCTGCCGCCGGTGCTGGTCGGGCCGCTCTTCTTCGAGGTCCACGTGCCCCGCCGCTGGTCCACCCTGCCGATCTTCGCGTTCTCCGCCGTCGTCGCCGTGGTCCTCTGCTTCGGCTGTCGCTTCCTGGTCAACGCGACCGCGTACTGGTTGCAGGACGTCCGGGGACCGGTGATCCTCTGGACCCTCGCCTCGGGGGTGCTCGCGGGACTCTACTTCCCGCTGCGCTTCCTGCCCGAGTGGCTCCAACTCGTTCTCTGGTGGGGCACCCCCTTCCCGAGCCTGCTCCAGACCCCGCTCGACGTGCTGGTCGAGCGCGATCCGGCCGGCGCCCAGGTCGGGCTGGTCGGCCTCCAGGTCGCCTGGGCGGTGCTGATCCTGGCAGCCTGCCGGCTGGTGCAGCGCCGCGCGGAACGCCGCCTGGTGGTCCAGGGTGGCTGACGCGTCGGGCGGGACGCTGGCCGCGTACCGGGCGCTGCTCGGCGCGCAGGCGCGGGCGCAGACGGCGTACCGGACCTCGTTCGCGATCGACCTGGTCGGCAACGTCGGGTCCACCGTCTTCGACGTGCTCACCGTGCTGGTGATCTTCGGGGTGACGCGGGAGCTGGGCGGCTTCACGCTGCGCGAGACGATGGTGATGGTCGGCCTCTCGACCTGCGCCTTCGCCGTCGCCGACCTGCTGGTGGGCAACATCGAGCGGCTGCCCCGGTACGTGCGCACCGGGCTCTTCGACGCCGTGCTGGTCCGCCCGCTGGGCGCCCTGCCCCAGCTGCTGCTGATGGACCTGCCGCTGCGCAAGGTGTCGCGCGCGGTCTTCGGGCTCGCCGTGCTGGTCGTCGCCGTCGGCTCGGCCGGTGTCGGGTGGACCCCGGCGCGGGCGCTGCTGGTGGTCCTCGCCCCGCTGGCCGGCGTGGTCTTCTTCGGGTCGGTCTTCGTGGCCACCGCCACCGTCTCGTTCTGGTGGGTCGACTCGGGGGAGCTGGCCAACTCGGTGACCTACGGCGGCCGGGACTTCACCTCGTACCCGGTCACCGTCTTCGAGGGCTGGTTCCGCGCGGTGTTCGCGTACGGCCTGGGCTTCGCCTTCGTCAGCTACCACCCGGCGCTGGCGCTGCTCGGCCGCGCCGACCCGCTCGGCCTGCCGGCCTGGGTCGGCTGGTCCGCGCCGGCCGTCGCGCTGGTCGCGGCCGCCGGGGCGGCGGCGGCCTGGCGCACCGGGGTCCGCCACTACCGGAGTACGGGGTCATGAGCGACGACGTCATCGTGGCCGACGGGCTGCGCAAGGAGTTCACCGTCCGGGTGCGGGCCGGCCGGCTGCGCCGGGAGAAGCGGCGGGTCACCGCCGTCGACGGGATCGACCTGCGGGTGCCCCGCGGCGAGATGCTCGGCTACATCGGGCCCAACGGCGCCGGCAAGTCGACGACGCTCAAGATGTTCACCGGCGTGCTGACGCCCTCCGCCGGCGAGGTACGCGTGTGCGGGCTGCGTCCGGTGGCCCAGCGGACCCGGCTCGCGCTACGCGTCGGCGTGGTCTTCGGCCAGCGCTCACAGCTCTGGTGGGACCTGCCGCTGGGCGACTCGTTCGCGCTGCTGCGGCACGTCTACCGGGTGCCGGCCGCCGCGCACGCCGCCCGACTGCGCCGCTGCCGGAGCCTGCTCGACCTGGATGCGTTCCTGGACACCCCGGTCCGGCAGCTCTCCCTCGGGCAACGCATGCGCGGCGAGCTGACCGCCGCCCTGCTGCACGGCCCGGAGGTGCTCTTCCTCGACGAGCCCACCATCGGCCTCGACGTGGTCAGCAAGCAGGCGGTCCGCGGCTTCCTCGCCGAGCTGGGCCGCGCCGGGGACACGACGCTGGTGCTCACCACGCACGACCTGGCCGACATCGAGCGGCTCTGCCGGCGCCTGGTGGTGGTCGACCACGGGCGGGTGGTGCACGACGGGTCGATCGCCGCGCTGCACGAGCGGTACGGGTCGCGCCGGCTGCTCGTCGCCGACCTCGACGCCCCGCTGCCCGAGCCGCCGGCGCTGCGCGGCGCGCCGCTACAGCGGCAGGAGGCCGACGGGCACCGGCTGGTCTTCGCGCTGGAGTCGGCGGGGGTGGCCGAGGTGGTGGCGGCCCTGGCCGGGCTGGGCGCGCTGCGGGACGTCTCGATCGTCGAGCCGGACATCGAGGACGTGGTGGCCCGGCTCTACCGCAGCCGCTGACGCCGCGACGGCCCCTCACCACAATGCGGGAGAGGCCGTCCGGGCGCCAGGGTCAGACCGGGTCGCCGATGTTGACCCGGGGCTCGGGGGCGCGCATCCGGCGGAACGTGATCGACCGCATGATGGCGTAGAGGTAGAGCGAGCCCATCCGCTGCCCGGTGTTCGGGAAACGCTCCCGGACCAGCTTGCGGATCTTGCGCGAGATCAGGACCGAGTCGACCACCACGCCCAGGGCGAGCGCGCCCCAGAGGATGTTGGAGACGAGGCGGACGACCGGCGGCATCGCGGCGTTCGAGCCGACCAGCACGATGAGCGCCCCACCGAAGAACCAGGTGCCGACCGTACGCCGGGAGTCGACCACGTTGCGGGCCAGCAGCCGTTCCGGGCCGCGGTCGCGGGGGCCGCCCTCGCGGCGGAACTCCGCCGCGGCCTCGGCGCGCAGCTGGCGCTTGCGCTCCCGCTGCTCCTCCTTGGTCAACGGCTTGGTGGCCGCGGCCGGCCGGCGGCCGGCGGTGGGCCGCTTGGGGGTTGCCTTGCCCAGCTCCTTCTTGCTCGGGGTGTAGCCCCGGGGCTGGGCGGGCGTGGACTCCTCGTCGGGGGTCACCGTGGTGACGGCCTCGTCGACGAGGTCGGAGGACTTGCGGCGAAACAGCGACGGCACGTCGAAAGGGTAGCCAAACGACGGCGCCCGGTGCACATCGCGGTGCACCGGGCGCGGAGGGGAGTGGTCGACGTTACGGACGCTCGACGTGCGCGCCCAGGTCGGCCAGCTTCGCCTCGAAGTCCTCGTAGCCCCGGTTGATCAGGTCGACGCCGTACACCCGGGAGGTGCCCTCCGCCGCCAGCGCGGCGATCAGGTGGCTGAAACCGGCCCGCAGGTCGGGGATGACCAGGTCCGCCGCGTGCAGCTTGCTCGGCCCCGCGATCACCGCGGAGTGCTTGAAGTTGCGCCGGCCGAAGCGGCACGGGGTGCCGCCGAGGCAGTCCCGGTAGACCTGGATGTTGGCACCCATCGAGTTGAGCGCCTCGGTGTAGCCCAGCCGCTGCTCGTAGACCGTCTCGTGGACGATGGACAGGCCCCGCGCCTGGGTGAGCGCCACCACCAGCGGCTGCTGCCAGTCGGTCATGAAGCCCGGGTGCACGTCGGTCTCAAGGGCCACGGCGTGCAGCTCGCCGCCCGGGTGCCAGAACCGGATGCCGCCCTCCTGGCCCGGATCGCCGAGCTTCGGCGCCCGGGCGTCGGTGACCTCGTACTCGCCGCCGACGGAGCGGAAGATGTTCAGGAAGGTCATCATGTCGGCCTGCTGCGCGCCGAGCACCTCGACGTGGCCGCGGGTGGCCAGCGCCGCCGCCGCCCAGCTCGCCGCCTCGATCCGGTCCGGGATCGGCCGGTGCGTGTAGCCGTGCAGCCTGGGCACACCCTGGATCTCGATGACCCGGTCGGTGTGCACCTTGATGATCGCGCCCATCTTCTGCAGGATGCAGATCAGGTCGATGATCTCGGGCTCCACCGCCGCGTTGCGCAGCTCGGTGACCCCCTCGGCCATCACGGCCGTCAGCAGCACCTGCTCGGTGGCGCCGACACTCGGGTACGGCAGGGCGAACTTGGTGCCGTGCAGCCCGTTCGGCGCCGAGAGGTGCAGCCCCTCGGGGGTCTTCTCGACCGTCGCGCCGAACTCGCGCAGCGCCTGGAGGTGGAAGTCGATCGGGCGCGGCCCGATGTGGCAGCCACCCAGGTCGGGGATGAAAGCATGGCCGAGGCGGTGCAGCAGCGGCCCGCAGAACAGGATCGGGATCCGGCTGGAGCCGGCGTGCACGTTGATCTGGTCCGTGCTGGCGCTCTCCACGTTCGCCGGGTCGAAGACGAGCTCGCCGTCCTCCGCACCGTCGGTGACCTTGACCCCGTGCAGGCCGAGCAGGCCCCGGACCACCTCGACGTCGCGGATCTTCGGCACGTCGAACAGTCGGCTCGGGCTGTCACCCAGCAGCGCGGCGACCATCGCCTTCGAGACCAGGTTCTTCGCGCCGCGCACGCGGATCCGCCCTTCGAGCGGAGTCCCTCCGTGTACGACCAGGACGTCGTCGGTCAATGCAACCTCCAGCGCGTCGGTGCTGCCGTGTTGATGGTGGGGCACGCGATTGTCATCGCTACCCAGAACGCGGCCATGTCGAAACGGCCCGCGTGAATCGTCGCACCGGCAGCATAGCCCTCGGTGACGAAGATGGACCCGGTCAGATCGCCCCTGAGGGCATTTATCGGTGATCGGACCCTTTTCCGTGCCAGCGTCGCTACGGAAAGTGATCAGCTCGCTGTCGGCGGCGGGGTGTCGGCCCCGGGCAGGGCCAGCATCTGGTCCAGCGCCACCCGGGCGTGGTGCGCGGTGTCCGGGTCGACGGTGATCTGGTTGACCACCCGACCGGCCGCCAACTCCTCCAACGCCCAGACCAGGTGGGGCAGGTCGATCCGGTTCATGGTCGAGCAGTAGCAGACCGCCTTGTCCAGGAACATGATCTGCTTGTCGGGGTGGGCCAGCGCGAGCCGGCGGACCAGGTTCAGCTCGGTGCCGACCGCCCACGCCGAGCCGGCCGGGGCCGCCTCGATGGCCTTGATGATGTATTCCGTCGAACCGACGAAGTCGGCGGCGGTGACCACCTCGTGCCGGCACTCCGGGTGGACCAGCACGTTCACGCCCGGCACCCGCTCCCGCACGTCGTTGACGCTGTCCAGCGTGAAGCGGCCGTGCACCGAGCAGTGCCCGCGCCAGAGGATCATCCGCGCGTCGCGCAACTGCTGCGGGGTGAGCCCGCCGTTCGGCTTGTGCGGGTCGTAGAGGACGCAGTCGTCCAGCGCGAAGCCCATCTCGAGCACCGCCGTGTTGCGGCCCAGGTGCTGGTCGGGGAAGAAGAAGACCTTCGAGCCCTGCTGGTACGCCCACTCCAGCGCGCGCTTCGCGTTGGAGGAGGTGCAGACCACACCACCGTTGCGACCCACGAAGCCCTTGATGTCCGCCGAGGAGTTCATGTACGTCACCGGGACGGTGTCGGCCGCGACGCCCAGTTCGGTGAGCACGTCCCAGGCCGTCTCGACCTGCGACAGCACCGCCATGTCCGCCATCGAGCAGCCGGCGGCCAGGTCGGGCAGGACGACCTTCTGCGCGTCCGAGGTGAGGATGTCGGCGCTCTCCGCCATGAAGTGCACGCCGCAGAAGACGATGTACTCCGCGTCGGGCCGGGCCGCCGCCTCGCGGGCCAGCTTGAACGAGTCGCCGGTCACGTCGGCGAACTGGATCACCTCGTCGCGCTGGTAGTGGTGCCCCAGCACGAAGACCTTGCTGCCCAGCGCCGCCTTCGCCGCCGTGGCCCGGGCCACCAGGTCCGGATCGCTGGGCGCCGGCAGGTCACCCGGACACTCGACGCCGCGCTCCGTGGCGGGGTCGCTGCCCCGGCCGAGCAGCAACAGTGCCGTCGCGGTGTTGGAGGGTTCCACCCAGGTCGAAGTCACGTGCCCCATGGTCCCACAGTGCGGCCTCCCCGCAGCCTCCGGCGGTGTGTGCTGCCACACTGCTCGGCATGCGCGTACTGCTCTGCCCGGACAAGTTCGCCGGTACGCTGCCGGCCCCGCAGGTCGCCGACGCCGTGGCCGCCGGCTGGCGGGAGGTCGCGCCCGACGACGACCTGCTCGTACGGCCTTTGTCGGACGGTGGGCCGGGCTTCCTCGACGTGCTCTCCGACGCCCTCGGCGGGCGCCGGATCCCGGTGCCGACCGTCGATCCGCTGGGCCGCCCGGCGGCCGGTGAGATCCTGCTCACCGACGACGGTGCGACCGCGTGGCTGGAGAGCGCCCAGGCGTGCGGGCTGCACCTGCTCGACGCGGGCGAGCGCGACCCGAAGACCACCTCCTCGTACGGGCTGGGGGTGCTCGTCGCCGCCGCCGTGGAGGCCGGCGCCCGCACGGTCGTGATCGGGCTGGGCGGCTCCGGCACCAACGACGGCGGCGCGGGCATGCTGACCGCGCTCGGCGTGACCCCGCTGGACGACGGCGGCCGGGCGCTGCCGTACGGCGGGGCGGCGCTCGCCGCGGTGCACGCCGTCGACGGCGCGCCCCGGCTGCGCGACGCCCGCCTGGTCGCCGCCACCGACGTGGACAACCCGCTGCTCGGGCTGCACGGGGCGAGCAGCGTGTTCGGCCCGCAGAAGGGCGCCGACCGGGCCGACGTGCTGCTGCTCGACGCCGCGCTGGAGCGCTTCGCCGCCGTGCTGGAGCGGGACCTGCCCGGCTGTCCCGAGCGGCTGGGCGCGCTGCCCGGCGGCGGCGCGGCCGGCGGGCTGGGCGCGGCCGTGCTGGCGCTGGGCGGGCACTGCGAGTCGGGCATCGGCCTGGTCACCCGGGCGATCGGGCTGGACACCACGCTCGACGCGGTCGACCTGGTGATCACGGGGGAGGGCTCGTTCGACCACCAGTCGCTGCGCGGCAAGGTGGTGGCGGGGGTGGCCGGCGCCGCCCGGGACCGGGGCGTGCCCTGCGTGGTGGTCGCCGGCCGGGTCAGCACCGGCCGGCGGGAGGCGGGGGCGGCCGGGGTGACCGACGCGTACAGCCTGGTGGATCACTTCGGGGGCGAGGAGCGCGGCGGGCTGGCCGCCGCGATGCAGCGCCCGGCCGAGGGGCTGCGGGCGCTCGGCACCCGGCTGGCCCGGCAGTGGAGCCGCTGACCGCCCCGTACGCCCCGCGCCCGACGACGGCCCAGGTCACGCCGAACGGGTGGGGCCGGCCGGAGCGGCGTACCATCGGATCTGGACCACACCGGGAATGGCTGGGCGACAGGAGATGTTGGCCAGTGCGTCCGGACCCAACCGCGCAGGGAGATTTCACGTGACCACGCCAGCGCAGACCGAGTCGACCGAGGCCAAGGCCCCCACGTCCGTCGTCCTCACCGACGTCGCGGCGCAGAAGGTCAAGGCCCTGATCGAGCAGGAGGGCCGCGACGACCTGCGGCTCCGGGTCGCCGTGCAGCCGGGCGGCTGCTCCGGCCTGCGGTACCAGCTCTTCTTCGACGAGCGGTCGCTCGACGGTGACGTCGTCACCGACTACGACGGTGTCGGGGTCGTCGTCGACCGGATGAGCGCCCCCTACCTGGCCGGCGCCACCATCGACTTCGCCGACCGGATCGACGCCCAGGGCTTCACCATCGACAACCCCAACGCGGGCAACTCCTGCGCCTGCGGCGACTCGTTCAGCTGAGCCGCACCTCCGCTGACCACGGCGGGGCCGTCCTCCGGGGCGGCCCCGCCGTCGTCTTCCGGCCGGGGAGGCGTCCCCGACGGTGGTGACCCGGGGCCGACCGACAGGTCATCCTGAGGGGGCCGGACCGGTAGGCTGACCGGCGCCCCGCTCCCGACCCCGAGGTTGACATGAAGATCGCCGTGACTGGCTCGATCGCCACCGACCATCTGATGAGCTTCCCCGGTCGCTTCGCCGACCAGTTCCTCGCCGACCAGCTGCACAAGGTCTCGCTCTCCTTCCTGGTGGACGACCTGGTGCTGCGGCGCGGCGGGGTGGCGGCCAACATCGCCTTCGGCATGGGGCAGCTCGGCCTGCGCCCGGTCCTGGTCGGCGCGGTCGGCGCGGACTTCGCCGACTACCGCTCCTGGCTGGAGCGCCACGGCGTCGACTGCGACTCGGTGCACGTCAGCGAGGTGGCGCACACCGCCCGGTTCGTCTGCACCACGGACACCGACATGTGCCAGATCGCCTCGTTCTACGCCGGGGCGATGAGTGAGGCCCGCAACATCGAGCTGGCGCCGGTGGCCAGCCGCCTCGACGGACTGGACCTGGTCCTGGTGGGCGCGAACGACCCGGAGGCGATGCTGCGGCACTCCGCGGAGTGCCGGGAGCGGGGCTACCGGTTCGCCGCCGACCCGTCCCAGCAGCTCGCGCGCATGGACGGCGAGGACGTCGTCGGGCTGATCGACGGCGCCGAGTACCTGATGACCAACGACTACGAGAAGTCGCTGCTGCAGAGCAAGGCCGGGCTGACCGACGCGCAGCTGCTCGACCGGGTCAAGGTCCGGGTCACGACGCTGGGCAAGCACGGGGTGGAGATCGCCGGGCGCGACTTCGACCCGATCCACGTGCCGATCGCGCGGGAGACCCGGGCGATCGACCCGACCGGCGTCGGCGACGGCTTCCGGGCCGGCTTCTTCACCGCCCTCTCCTGGGGCCTCGGGCTGGAGCGCGCCGCCCAGGTCGGCTCCCTGCTCGCCACGCTGGTGCTGGAGACCGTCGGCACCCAGGAGTACGAGGTCCGCCGCGACCTGTTCGTCAAGCGCCTCGCCGAGTCGTACGGCGACGTCGCCGCCGAGGAGGTCCGCCCGCACCTCGTGCCGTGACGTCGGCGCGGGTCGCTGTCGCCGGGGCTGCCGGGGGTGGATGAGAACACTCCCGGCGGCGCGGGTCAGTGGCGGCGGCGGACGTCGAACGCGGGGCCGTCGGTGCCCGTGACCGTGCCGAGGAACTCCTGGCCACGCATCCGGCACCACGCCGGGAGGTCCACCGCCGCGGCCGGATCGTCGGCGAGCACCCGCACCACCGTGCCGACGGGCAGCTCGGGCAGCCGCCTGGCCACCGCGATGACCGGCAGCGGGCAGCGCTGGCCGCGGCAGTCGAGGATCTCCGCCGGCGCCGTCACAGCCCCACCACCCCGGCCTCGGCCCGCAGCCCCGCCACGATGCCGGGCAGCTCGGTGAGGAACCTCTCGACGTCGGCCTCCGTCGTCTCCCGGTGCAGCGAGACCCGGACGTTGCCGTGCGAGAGCACCCCCATCGCCTCCAGCACGTGCGAGGGCCGCAGCGTCGACGACGTGCACGAGGAGCCCGAGGAGACGGCGAACCCGCGCCGGTCGAGCGCGTGCAGCAGGGCCTCGCCGTCGACGTAGAGGCAGGAGAAGGTCACCAGGTGCGGGAGTCGGTGGTCGGGATCACCCACCACCTCCACGTCCGGCACCTCCGCCGCCACCCGGGCCCGGATCCGGGCCACCAGCGACGTCAGCCGCGCCGCCTCGGCCGCCGCGTCGGCCGCCGCCGCGCGCAGGCTCGCCGCCGCCGCCACCACCGCCGGCAGGTTGAGCGCTCCCGGCGTACGCCCGGCCTCCCGGTCGTCGGCCGGCCAGGGCGACTCCCAGCGGGTGCCCTTGCGCACGACGAGCAACCCGACGCCGGGTGGCCCGCCCCACTTGTGCGCGCTGGCGGTCAGCACCGACCAGCCCGCCGGCACCGGGGCCCGGCCCACCAGCTGGGCGGCGTCCACGTACAGCGGCACCCCGGCCTCGGCGCACTCCCGCGCGGCCTCCGGCACCGGCTGGAGGGTGCCGACCTCGTGGCTGGCGGCGATCAGCGCGGCCAGCGCCACCCCCGGCGCTTGTACCGCCGCCGCCCAGCGGTCCAGGTCGAGCCGACCCAGCCGGTCCACCGGTACGGACGTGGCCGCGCCGCCCGCCGCGACGTGCCGCTCGGCGGCGTGCAGCACCGCCGAGTGCTCGATCGCGGAGTGCACCAGGGTGGCCCCGACGCGCCGCCGCCCGGCCAGGCCCCCCAGCACGGCCGAGTGTGCGGCCGTCGTACCGCTGGGGGTGAAGGAGAGTTCGTCGGCGCGCACTCCGAGCGTCTGCGCGCACGCCTCGCGGGCGGCGTCGAGGAGTTGACGGGCCCGGCGCGCCTGCGTGTAGAGGCGGCCGGGGTCCGCCCAGCCGTCGTCGAGGGCCGCCAGCAGCGCCTGCCGGGCGACCGGGTGCAGCGGCGCGGCGGTGGCCGCGTCCAGGTAGACCGGGGATGCGCTCACGGGAGCCAACGTATCGCGCCGGTATGCCCAAGATCCCCCCGATGGGGGCCGACAACGACCCCAACACGGTCCAGCCCGTCATGGTCGAGTAATCTGCGACCGTCGGTGACGCCTTTGCCGCTGGTGCTGTCGCTCCGCAGGCGGAGGGCAGGGACGAAGACACCGCGGCGCGCTAGGGAGGCAGGACCAGGTGGTCGCAAGGAGTTCGGAGGTACGGCCGTCGGCCGTACGGCACAGCGCTTCCCCAGGAGCCGGTGGGCGCCGGGGACGTGGTGCCGGTCGGATCGCCGGGCTCGGTCTCGGCGGAGCGGCGCTGCTGGTCCTGCTCACGGGCTGCGACGTCGGCGCGGCGTTCGGCGGATTCGGCTGGCCGCAGGGCGGCATCACGCCCGAGTCGCAGCGGATGTACGACCTGTGGATCGCCTCGTGCATCGCGGCGCTCGCGGTGGGCGTCTTCGTGTGGGGCCTGATCTTCTGGTGCGTCGTGCGCTACCGCAAGCGGGGCAACGAACTGCCGGTGCAGACCCGTTACAACATGCCGATGGAGTTCCTCTACACCATCGCGCCGATCCTGATCGTCTCCGTGCTCTTCTACTAC
The DNA here is from genome assembly GCF_059359355.1 of Micromonospora sp. ZG13. NCBI lineage: Bacteria > Bacillati > Actinomycetota > Actinomycetes > Micromonosporales > Micromonosporaceae > Micromonospora > Micromonospora sp. ZG13. The sequence goes on along the minus strand of NZ_JCADBQ010000005.1, from coordinate 321,661 downwards.
ACGGCGATCGTGCAGACCGACGTGGTGCGGACGACCAAGAACCCCGACGTCACGGTCGAGGTGGTCGCGTTCAAGTGGAACTGGCAGTTCAACTACCGCGACGGCCAGGGCCAGGACGCCAACACCGTCGCCTCCGTGCTGGGCACCAGCGAGGTCATCCCGATCCTGGTGCTGCCGACCGACCGGTCCATCCGGTTCGAGGAGACCAGCCGCGACGTCATCCACTCCTTCTGGGTGCCGGAGCTGCTGTTCAAGCGCGACGTCATGCCGGGCAAGATCCGCAACGTGTTCGAGGTCTCGAAGCTGGAGGCCGAGGGCGCCTACGTGGGTCGCTGCGCCGAGCTCTGCGGCAGCTACCACGCCTTCATGAACTTCGAGCTGCGCGTCGTCTCCCCGGAGAAGTACGAGCAGTTCCTGGCGGCCAAGCGCGACGGCAGGTCCACGCAGGAGGCGCTGACGGCCATCGGCGAGGACCCGTACGCGAAGACCACGAAGCCGTTCGAGACCCGGCGTACCGAGGCCAACTTCAACCCCGACGACGCGCCGGCCGGCGCGGGAAGCTGAGGGATCGGGCATGAAGACCGAGTGGCGCATCTTCCTGGTCATCGCCGGGTTCCTGCTCTTCGCCACCTTCCTCTACGGCGGGTGGACCGCCGCCGACTCCGGCGGCCAGGTCGAGTGGGTGGGCACCGTCGCCCTGCTGCTGAGCTTCCTGCTGTGCTCGATGTGCGGCGGCTTCTTCTGGTTCGTCTCCCGCCGGATCGACCTCCGGCCGGAGGACCGGCCGGACGGTGAGATCGCCGACGGCGCGGGCGAGATCGGCTTCTTCAGCCCGGGCAGCTACTGGCCGTTCGGCCTGGCCCTGGCCGTCGGGCTCGCCGGTTTCGGCCTCGCGTTCTGGCAGTTCTGGCTGCTCGGCCTTGGCATGGTGGCGGTCACGTTCTCCGTCTGCGGCCTGCTGTTCGAGTACTACAGCGGCACCCGGCGCACCGCCGAGCACTGATCGGTCGCCACCCGCGAGACGTCACGAAGGCCCGCCTCCCCGGGGAGGCGGGCCTTTCGGCGTGCGACGGGCGGTGGCGGGCCTTCGGCGTGCGACGGGCGGTATGGGCGCGCGACGTGCGCGGAAACAGGTCGTGCGGATGCCGGACGTGCCCGGAAGGCGGGCTGGGCGGGCGCGGGACGTGCTGGGCAGCGGCGCTCCCGGACGCTGGGTGCCCGACCGCCCGCTCAGCGGTGGCGGTGGCGTCAGGCGGCGCGGCGGGCCGCCGCGCGGCGGCGGGCGCGCGGGCGCACCAGGTGGAACACGACGCTGGGGACGAGCACGGCCGCGCCGCAGCCCGTGCAGACCAGTTCGGGGCAGTCGGCGCCGTGGCCGTCGGCGCACGGTGGCGCCTCGAACGGCTCGACGCCCTCACAGGTGTCGCAGTAGAGCTCGCGCTCCGACACGGGCGTCTCCTCTCGCTCCGGTCCCGCGGGGTGTCGCACACGCCCGACGGGATTGCCGCACTCGACGGTGCAGGACGGATGTGGGAACTACTCAGCTGTAGTTTCCCACGGGGGTCCGACAACCTCCGGCGAGGCCCGGGGCTCAGAGGGCGCGCGCGACCTCGATCCAGTGGTCCAGCACGCGGGCGGCGGACCCGGAGTCGACCGACTCGGCGGCCCGGTCCATCCCGGCCCGCAGCGCCTCGGTCAGGTCGCCGTCCAACGGGCCCTGCGTGGCCAGCGCCGCCGCCGCGTTGACCAGGACGGCGTCGCGCACCGGGCCGGTCTCGCCGGCCAGCAGCCGGCGGACCACGTCGGCGTTGTAGGCGGCGTCACCGCCCCGCAGGTCGGCCAGGGTGGCCCGGGGTACCCCGAGGTCGGCCGCGTCCAGCAGCGACTCCCTGACGACGCCGCCCTGGGCCGCCCAGACCCGGGTGGGCGCGGCGGTGGTGAACTCGTCGAGCCCGTCCTCGCCGCGCATCACCAGCACCGAGTCGCCACGGGCGGCGAAGACGCCGGCCATGACCGGGGCCATCCGGGCGTCGAAGCAGCCGACCGCCCCGGCGCGGGGCCGCGCCGGGTTGGTCAGCGGTCCGAGGAAGTTGAACACCGTGGGCACGCCCAGCTCCCGGCGTACCGGGCCGGTGTGCCGCATCCCCGGGTGGAACCGGGCCGCGAAGCAGAAGCCCATGCCGGCCTCGGCCACGCACCGGGCCACCCCCTCCGGCCCCAGGTCGAGCGGTACGCCGAGGAACTCCAGCACGTCGGCGGTGCCGCACGACGAGGAGGCCGCCCGGTTGCCGTGCTTGACCACGCGGACGCCGGCACCGGCAACCACCAGCGAGGCCATGGTCGAGATGTTGACCGTGTGCGCGAGGTCACCGCCGGTGCCGACCACGTCGAGGGCGGTGGTGCGCAGCTCGTCGGGCAGCTCCACCGGCACGGCCCGGCCGAGCATCGCCTCCACCAGGCCGGCCAGCTCGGTCGAGGTCTCGCCCTTGGCGCGCAGCGCGACGACGAAGCCCGCCATCTGCGCCGGGGCCGCCGAGCCGGCCATGATCTCGCCCATCGCCCAGGCGGTGTCGGCGGTGGCGAGTTCCTCGCCGCGCAACAGCGCGTTGAGCAGGTGCGGCCAGGTCCGATCGCCCATGACGGGCCTCCCGAGCGTGCGAGATGCGGGTGGGGTGGGAACCGGCACCGGTCGACCCGGCGCCGTGGCGGCCGGAGCGGGGACGTCAGGCGGGCGCGTGCGCCCGCAGCAGCTCGGCCACCGTCGTGCCGGTCGTCACCGGGTCGAGCGGGTGCACCAGGGTGGCGTCGACCTCGGCGTACGCCGCGAGCCACCGGTCGGCGGCGCGGGCGATCACCACGCAGGTCGGGGGGGCGTCGTCCCGGTCGTCCTTGATCTGCCGGGCGATGCCGATGCCGCCGCCCGGGCTCGCCTCGCCGTCGAGCACCAGCAGGTCGATCTCGTAGTCGTCGACGAGCCGGATGCACTCCGCGTAGTCGGACGCCTCGACGAACTCGATCCGCAGGCCGGGCGCGGGGCGCGGGCCGACGGCGAGCCGCATCCGGTCGCGGACCTGCGGGTCGTCGCTGTAGAGCAGGACGGTGCAAAGACGATCGCTCATGCCGGCACTCCGCTTCGCTCCGTGCCGTCGTGCGGCACCATCACACTGAGCTTGTTGACTCGTTCGCTGCGCGCTGCTCGGCCGGACTGGCGCCCACCTCGCAGCCGCCCGCTGATCGTACCGGTCGGTGTGAGGTGGGCGACGTCCGGCCGGTGGCGGTGCGCAGGGCGTACCGCCGGACGGCTCAGGCGGTGGACTCCGCGGCGCGCTGACGGGCCTCCTGGCGGTCCAGGTCGCGGTCGACGCGGCGGGCCTCCCGCTCGGCGTGGCGCATCCACTGCACGACCAGGACGGCCAGCATGGTCACACTGACGAACTCGCCGCCGGCCCAGAGGATGCCGCCGGCGACCACCTGGTCCTGCCAGGGGTCGGACCAGGTCAGCCCGAGCGAGGGGTACCAGTCGCCGCCGAACAGCGTGCTGCTCTGCATGATGGTGAGGCCGAGCACCGTGTGGAACGGCACGGAGAGCAGCATCAGCAGCGCCCGCGCCGGGTACGGCCAGCGGCCCGGCAGCGGGTCGAGGCCGAGCAGCGGCCAGAAGAACACGCAGCCGGTCATGATGAAGTGCGCGTGCACGACCTCGTGCGCCCACGCGTGCTCCAGCGTGTAGCGGTACATGTCGGTGAAGTAGAGCGCGAACGGGTTGACCACGAAGATGGTGAACGCCACCAGCGGGAAGCTGTAGATCCGCGCGATCCGGCTGTGCACGACGGCCAGCAGCCGCTTGCGCGGTCGCGGGGGCAGCGTACGCAGGGCCAGCGTCACCGGCGCGCCCAGCGCGAGGAAGATCGGCGAGATCATGGAGAGCACCATGTGCTGGACCATGTGCACCGACAGCAGCGCCGTGTCGTACGCGTGCAGGCCGCTGACGGTGACCGCCGCGATGCCGCCGAGGCCGGGGCCGAGGAAGAAGACGGTCCGGGCGACCGGCCACCGGTCGCCGCGCAGCCGCAGCCGGTGGACCCCGTAGAGGTAGACGCCGGCGGCCAGCACCAGGCCGACGGCGAGCCAGCTGTCCAGCTTCGTCTCGGTGAACACCGAGGTCACGGTGAACGGCGGCGGGACGGCCGCCGTCGCCGCCGGCGCGGCGACGGCGGCTGCGGCGGGGATCGGATCGGCGTGCAGCACGCTTTTCAGCCTAGGTCAGGCGAACCGGACTGCCCCGATCGGGCTGGGGATGCCACGGGTTTGGCCCCCCGCTGATCGCCGGCCCCGGTCAAGGGCAATAATGACCGCGTGACTGCGGCCCCAGCCATTGACAAGAGCCGGATCCACTCCCTGACCCGACCCAACATGGTCAGCGTCGGGACGATCGTGTGGCTCTCCAGCGAACTCATGTTCTTCGCGGCGCTGTTCGCGATGTACTTCTCCATCCGCGCGGCGGCGCCGGAGCAGTGGGCGGAACACACCACGCACCTCAACATCCCCTACGCGACCACCTTCACGGTGATCCTGGTGTTGTCGTCGGTGACCTGCCAGCTCGGTGTCTTCGCCGCGGAGAAGGGTGACGTGCACGCGCTGCGGCGCTGGTTCACGATCACCTTCGTGATGGGCCTGATCTTCGTCCTCGGCCAGCTCAACGAGTACCGCGAGCTGGTGCACGCGGGCATCAAGATCAACGAAGACGGTTACGGGTCGATGTTCTACCTGACCACCGGCTTCCACGGCCTGCACGTGGCCGGCGGTCTGGTCGCCTTCGTCATCTTCATGATCCGCACCACCATGGGCCGGTTCACACCGGCGCAGGCCACGTCGGCGATCGTCGTGTCCTACTACTGGCACTTCGTCGACGTCGTGTGGATCGGGCTCTACGCCATGATCTACTGGCTTCAGTGATCTTGGCGCGTCACGAACCGCGCCGCTGCTCCGTCCCCTGAGACAAGGTCCAACCGGTTAAGGACACAGGTCATGACTTCTGACAACGACCGCCGACGCGGTCTGCTCGCGCGGCTGCGCGAGCGGCCCGCGGCGCGCAGCAGGGGCCGCCGCCGGCTGGGCGCCGCGGTCCGGCTGCTCGCCGCGCTGATGCTGGCCGGCGGCGCCTACACCGTCTTCGCCCCCGGCGTGCAGGCGCAGGACACCCCGCTCACCGGTGCCGCCGCGGAGGGCAAGGCGCTGTTCGACGTGAGCTGTGTGACCTGTCACGGTCGCAACGCCCAGGGCGTCGAGGGACGCGGGCCGAGCCTGATCGGCGTCGGCGCGGCCTCGGTGGAGTTCCAGGTCGGCAGCGGCCGCATGCCGATGGCCCGGCAGGAGGCCCAGGCCCAGCGCAAGCCGGAGCTCTTCACGGACGAGGAGACGCGCCAGCTCGCGCAGTACGTCCAGGAGCTCGGCGGCGGCCCGGTGGTGCCCGACGGTGAGAACCTGCACGCCGACGGCAACATCGCCGCCGGTGGCGAGCTGTTCCGGATCAACTGCGCGCAGTGCCACGCCTTCGGCGGTGGCGGCGGCGCCCTCTCCTCCGGCAAGTACGCGCCGAGCCTGCGCCCGGCGACCGACCGGCAGATCTACGCCGCCATGCTGAGCGGCCCGCAGAACATGCCGGTCTTCGGCGACAACCAGATCTCCCCGGACCAGAAGGCGGACCTCATCGCCTACATCCAGGAGACCCTGAAGCACGACCAGGACCCGGGCGGCTTCAACCTCGGTCGGTACGGGCCGTCCACCGAGGGCCTGGCGATCTTCCTGGTGGGCATCGTCGCGCTCGTCTTCGCGAGCCTGTGGATTGCGGGCAAGTCGTGACCGGGCGGCTCATCCGATTCAGTGCCGTGGTGCCGCAGCGCGGCACCGCCCGTAGCGAGGTGACGGCATGACCACGCACACCGAGCACCAGGCCCAGCAGAGCCGGGAGCCGCTCGACGTGAACACCCCCGGGCTCAGCCAGTTCGACATCGTCCGCGAGGGCGCGCGCCGGGACGACATCGAGATCGTCCACTACGAGCCGCAGGTCGCCCCGGGCAGCAAGGCCGAGCGCCGGCTGACCCGTACGGTCGCGTCGTTCTTCCTGCTGACGGGCCTGGCGGCGACCGCCTTCCTGGTCGTCTACATCTGGTGGCCCTGGAAGTACACCCCGGGCAGTGGCGGCGACAAGTGGTACACCCCGCTGCTCGGCGTCACGCTCGGCGTGGCCCTGCTCGGCATCGGCTTCGGCATCCTGACCTGGGGCAAGAAGCTGCTGCCGAAGGAGGTCTCGATCCAGGACCGGCACGAGGGTGCCGTCGCCTCCGACGACCGGATCATCACCGGCCAGACCATGCTCTACATGGCCGACGAGCTGGGCGTGAAGCGCCGGCCGCTGCTCGGCATCTCGCTGCTGGCCGGTCTCGCGCCGGTCGGCGCGGTCGCCGCGGCCCCCCTGGTCGGCGGCCTGATCTCCCAGCCGCACAAGAACAACCAGATGTTCACGACCGGGTTCGCCCCGGCCGAGGGCGGCGAGAAGATCCGGCTGGTCCGCGAGGACGGCCGGCCGGTCCGCCCGGCGGACGTCAGCGCGGGCGGCCAGATCACCGTCTTCCCCGGCATCCCGCACGGCGTGAGCAACCTGCACGCCGACTCGCCGACCCTGCTGATCCACCTGCGGGACTCCGACGCGCAGGAGTCGCGCCGGGCCAACGAGCGGGTCGGGCACGGCGACTACATGTGGGGCAACTACGCCGCCTACTCGAAGATCTGCACGCACGCCGGCTGCCCGGCGAGCCTGTACGAGCAGCAGACCAACCGCCTGCTCTGCCCGTGCCACCAGTCGCAGTTCCTGATCACCGACAACGCCCGGCCCATCTTCGGCCCGGCCAGCCGACGGCTGCCGCAGCTGCCGATCGAGGTGGACGCCGAGGGCTACTTCGTGGCCAAGTCCGACTACACCGAGACCGTCGGGCCCGACTTCTGGGAGCGGCCGTGAAGCGGCGCAAGTTTGACAAGGCAGCAGTGCCGGGGAACGTCGCCCGGGGAGTGGACGACCGCTTCCAGGTGGCCACCCCGCTGCGCCGGCTGCTGAACAAGGTCTTCCCGGACCACTGGTCCTTCCTGCTCGGCGAGATCGCGCTGTTCTCGTTCGTCGTCCTGCTGCTGACCGGCGTCTTCCTGACGTTCTTCTACGAGCCGGCGATGACCGAGGTCGTCTACAACGGCAGCTACGCCCCGCTGCGGGGCACGCCGATGTCAGCCGCGTACGCCTCCAGCCTGGACATCTCGTTCGATGTCCGGGGCGGCCTGATCATGCGGCAGATGCACCACTGGTCGGCGCTGCTGTTCATGGCCGCCATCGTGGTGCACATGCTCCGGGTCTTCTTCACCGGCGCGTTCCGCAAGCCGCGTGAGACCAACTGGATCATCGGCTCGCTGCTGTTCTGGGTCGGCTTCCTCGCCGGCTTCACCGGCTACTCGCTGCCGGACGACGGCCTCTCCGGCACCGGCCTGCGGATCGCCTCGGCGATCATGCTCTCCATCCCGGTGGTCGGCTCCTGGGTCACCTCGTCGGTCTTTGGCGGGGAGTTCCCGGGCACGATCATCATCAGCCGGTTCTACATCGCCCACGTGCTGCTCGTCCCGGGCCTGCTGCTCGCGCTGATCGGCGCCCACCTGGGCCTGGTCTTCAAGCAGAAGCACACCCAGTGGCCCGGCCCCGGCCGGACCAACGGCAACGTGGTCGGCGAGCGGATGTTCCCCCGCTACGCGATCAAGCAGGGCGGCTTCTTCATGGTCGTCTTCGGCGTGATCGCGCTGATGGGTGGCCTGTTCCAGATCAACCCGATCTGGCTGTTCGGCCCGTACGAGGCGTGGGTGGTCTCGGCCGCCAGCCAGCCCGACTGGTACGTCATGTTCCTCGACGGCTCGACGCGTCTGATGCCCGCATGGGAGATCAACATCCCGATCGGCGACGGATACGTGATCCCGCCGCTGTTCTGGCCGACGGTCGTGCTGCCGGGCATCCTGGTCGGCCTGTCGACGCTCTACCCGTTCCTGGAGGCCCGCCGCCTCAAGGACACCAGGAGCCACAACCTGCTCCAGCGTCCCCGGGACGTGCCGGCGCGTACCGGCCTGGGCGCCATGGCGGTCGCGTTCTTCATCGTGCTGACGCTCTCCGGCGCCAACGACGTCATCGCCGACAAGTTCCAGATCAGCCTGAACGCGATGACCTGGGCCGGCCGCATCGGCCTGCTCGTCCTGCCGCCGCTGGCGTACTACGTCACCTACCGGATCTGCCTGGGTCTCCAGCAGCACGACCGCGAGGTGCTCGCCCACGGTGTCGAGACCGGCATCATCCGGCGCCTGCCGGACGGCCGGTTCGAAGAGGTGCACCAGCCGCTCTCGGCGGCGGACGGCCACGGCGACGGCCACGCCGCGCTGCCGTACGCCGGCTGGGTCGTGCCGAAGAAGATGAACCGGCTCGGTGCCCTCGGCCCGGCCATCCGGGGCTTCTTCTACCCGATCGAGAAGCCGGCCGAGGCGCCGGTCTCGCCGGGCCACCCGCCCGTCGAGCCCCGCCCGGAGCGGGAGGAGATCGGCAGCGGCGAGAGCCGTCGCTGACCCCGCGACACCACGACGTGGCGCCCACCGGAGTCCTCCGGCGGGCGCCACGTCCGTTTCCGCCCGCCGACCGCTCGACACGGGCCCGTGGGACCGGTCGCCCCCTGGTCGGGGGATCGCAGGAATAACCCCCGTGAGCCGGGTATCCGTGCGGTCCAACGTCTCTAGGGGGGGAAAGCATGTTGGGTATCAAACGCCTCGGCCTGCTGGCCGCGCTGGTGCTGGTGGGGATCGCGCCGGCTGCGGCGGCGCAGGCCGCGGTGCAGCCGTCGCAGCAGGACACCCAGTACCTGCAGGCCGTCCATCAGGTCAACCTGTTCGAGATCACCGCCGGTGACCTGGCCCAGCAGAAGGGCCAGAGCCAGGGGGTCAAGGACCTGGGTGCCCGGCTCAAGACGGACCACACCCAGCTCGACCAGACGGTGCAGCAGACCGCGTCGCAGCTCGGTGTGGAGTTGCCGAGCGAGCCCACCGCGGATCAGCAGTCCGTCATCGACCAGCTCAACAACGCCAGCGGCGAGGAGTTCGACCGGCTCTGGGTGACCAGTGAGCTGGCCGGCCACGTCCAGGCCATCCAGGCCACCCAGACGGAGATCTCGCAGGGCTCCGAGCAGTCGGTGGTCCAGCTGGCCCAGACCGCCCTGCCGACCCTGCAGGCGCACTACGACGCGCTGGTGCAGCTGGCGGAGCAGCTGGGCATCCCGGTGCCGCAGACCAGCGCCAGCGGCACCCCGGGCCCGGGCGGCACGACGCCCGCTCCGGGCGGCACCACGCCGGCTCCGGGCGGCACCACCGAGACCCCGGCTCCGGGCGGCACCACCGAGTCGCCGGCTCCGGGCGGCACCGAGGAGGCGCCGGCTCCCACGCAGAGCTGACGCCGCGCACCACGACGGCCGGTCCATCCTCCCGGGTGGGCCGGCCGTCCGGCGTACGCGCCGGGCCGCGCCGCCCGCCCGGCGCCCGGGTCAGTCGGCGTTCGCCAGGCCGATCGCGAACGCCTCCTCCAGATCGTGCTGGGAGTACGCCCGGAAGGCGATGTGCGACTCGGTGTTGAGCACCCCCGGCACCTTGGAGATGCTGCCGGCGATCACCTGGGCGATCTGCTCGAACTCGCGGACCCGGACCATCGCGATCAGGTCGACGTGGCCGGCCACCGAGTAGACCTCGCTGACGCCGGGCAGGTTGGCCAGGTTCTCGGCCACCTCGGGGATCGAGTCGGTGGCACAGTCGATCAGCACGATCGCGGTGATCACGGGGCATTTCTCCGTTCGTCGGCGTCGTCGCCCATGCTAGATGTTCCCCCGGTCCGCCGGCGGCGGTGTGCCGGGGACGGTGAGGGCGGCGCCGGCGCGGACCGCGTCGCGCAGGCGCTCGCGGGGGCCGACGGTGGCGCCGGGCCAGACGACCGCCCGCTCCACGTCACCGTGCACGACCGCGCCCGCGCCGATCACCGCCGACCGGCAGTGGCCGGTCACCGTGGCCGTCGGGTCCACCAGGTTGCCGCCGCCGGCGGCGTGCAGGTTGGCCGCCAAATAGTCGGCCGGGGTGCCGGTGTCGTAGAACGTGCCGGGGTAGGGCACGACGGCCAGCGCGCCGGCCGCCTCCGCCGGCCGCCAGACGGCGCGGACGAGGTCGCCGAAGCCGACCGGCAACTCCCGCACCAACCGCCACGGCAGCAGCGAGAAGCCGGTGAACTCGTGGCCGTCGAAGGTGCCGGGCGCCGCCGGGTCGGCGGCGGGCTGGCCGAGCAGGCGTACGGAGTCGCCGTCCCAGCCGTCCAGCAGCGCGGCGATGTCGGGCCCCGGTGGCCGTGCCGGGTCGGCGAGGTAGGCGTCGGCGTTGCCGACCAGGACGCCGCGTCCGGCGATCCAGTCCCGCAGGTTCGTCACCCCGCCGGCGGTGCCGAGCGGATCGCCCGGCTCCACGGAGAGGTGGGCGCGACCTCCGACGTGCGCGACGACCTGGTCGCCGAGGTAACAGGCGTTGACGGCGACCCGGGCGGGTCCGGCCAGGCCGAGCCCGGCCAGCCGGTCCAGCGCCCGGTCGAGCAGCGGCACGTTGCCCACCGGGCAGAGCGCCTTGGGTAGCCGCTCGGTCAGCGGCCGCAGCCGGGTGCCCTCGCCGGCGGCGAGCACCACCGCGCAGACCTCGGCCGGGCCGTGGCCGGCCGTTCCGGCGGGGGCCGGGCCGTGGCCGGCCGTTCCGGCGGTATTGGGGCCGTCGGCGTCGCGGCCGGCGGTCACGGCTTCGTGTCGGGCACCGGGGGCGGGAACTGCCCGGCCAGCGGTCCGATGTCGTAGTACGCGAGCAGCCGGGCCGTCGGCCACGTCAGCTTCGGCAGGTCGTCGAGCGGGTGCCAGGCGGCCTCGAAGACCTCGGCGCCGTCGACCTTCAGCTCGGTGCGCGACGCCGGGACCTCGGCGGTGAACACCACGTCCACCCAGCCCTTGGCGTGCACCACGGCGTTCGGCACGGCGGGGCTCAGCTGCCGGGGCGAGAGCCGGATGCCGGACTCCTCGTGCAGCTCGCGGGCGGCACCCACGACGGGTGCCTCGCCCTTCTGCAACAGGCCGGCGGGCAGCCCCCAGCCCCTGCCGGGCGGCTGGCGCAGCAGCAACAGCCGGCCCGCCCCCTCGGCCTCGCTGTCCCGGACCAGGGTGACCGCGCCGACGATGTACTTCGGCACGGCCAACCGGACCAGGCGGCGGCGTACCGGCAACGGCAGCCGGTAGAAGACCTGGTAGGCGACGGCCCGACCGGTGGCGCGTGAGCGGGGGATCATGCGTCCAGGCTAGTGGCCGCGAGGAACGTTCGGACCACCCGGGCCGCAGCCGTCACTGCCGGTGGTCCACCAGGTCGATGAGCTGGCGTACGACCGCGTCCGGCTCGATCACCCGGTCGAACACCGCGACCAGCAGTGTCTCCAGGTCGGGGTAGCCCAGCTCCTCCGACAGCCGCAGCAGCGGCAGGTCGCTGGCGAGGCCCCGGTCGTGCTTGCGCAGGGCCAGCCCGATCGTGGCCCGGCCGAGGCGGACCTTGTCGGTGATGGAGATGCCGGGCTCGGTGTGCTCGGCGAACCACCGGCTGATCTGCATCTGCGCCTGCGGTGACTTGACGAAGCCGAGCCACTCCCGGCGGGGCCCGCGCGGGGCGACGTCGGCGTCAAAGCCGTTCGCGGCGTCGGTCTCGGTGAAGATCTCCACGACGTCGCCCTCGTCCAGCTCGGAGGAGAGCGGGGCCAGCCGGCCGTTGATTTGCGCCGCCAGACAGTGGTCGCCCCGCTCGGTGCCCAGCTCGTACGCGAGGTCGACGGGGGTCGCCCCGGCGGGCAGCACGACCTGTCGCCCGTCGGCGAAGACCTGGATCTGCGTCTCGGCGAGGTCGCAGCGCAGCGATTCGAGGAACTGGGCCGGATCGGCCGCGTCCTGCTCCCAGTCGAGCACCCGACGCAGCCAGTCGAGCTGCTCGGCCCGGGCCGCGGCCGTGCCGCCGCCCGGGCGCGGGAAGCGGAAGTCGGCGGCGACCCCGTACTCCGCCGAGCGGTGCATCTCCTCGGTGCGGATCAGCACCTCCACGGTGCGGTCCTTCGGTCCGCAGACGCTGGTGTGCAGCGAGCGGTAGAGGTTGTTCTTCGGCGAGGCGATGAAGTCCTTGAACCGGCCAGGTACGGGCCGCCACGTGCCGTGGATCGCGCCGAGCGCCGCGTAGCAGTCGGTGGCCGGGCCGTCCACCACGATCGCGATGCGGGGCAGGTCGAAGGGGGCGGCGTGGCCACCGGCCACGGTGTCCTTCCAGATCGAGTAGAGGTGCCGGGGGCGGGGGGTCACCACCGCGTCCACCCGGCTGCGGCGCAGGGCCGACTTCGCCCGGGCGACCACCTCGTCGAGGTACGCGTCCCAGCCCGGCCGGTCGTGCACGTGCCGGGCGATCCGGGCGTGCGACTCCGGCTCCAGGTGCAGCAGCACCACGTCGTCGAGTTCGCGCTTGAGCGTCTGGATGCCCAGCCGGTCGCAGAGCGGGACCAGGACCTCCTGCGTCTTGCGGGCGATCCGCTCCCGCGACGCGGCGGACCGGACGCCCAGGGTGCGCATGTTGTGCAGCCGGTCGGCCAACTTGATGATCAGGACCCGGACGTCCTTGCCGGCCGCGATGATCATTTTACGGATGGTCTCGGCCTCGGCGGCCTTGCCGTAGAAGGCCTTGTCGAACTTGGTCACCCCGTCGACGAGGTGGGCCACCTCCGGCCCGAAGTCCTCGGCGAGCGCCTGGAGCGTGTAGCGGGTGTCCTCCACGGTGTCGTGCAGCAGCGCGGCGACCAGGGTGATGGCGTCCATGCCGATCTCGGCGCAGATCTGGGCCACCGCCAGCGGGTGCGTGATGTAGGGCTCACCGCTCTTGCGGAACTGCCCGCGGTGCATGTTCTCCGCGATGGTGTAGGCCCGACGCAGCACGGAGGGCTCGGTGCCGGGGTGGATCGTCCGATGGGTCCGGACGAGGTGGCTGACCGGGTCGGTGTCGGCCGTGGGCCAGCTCAGCAGCGAGCGCAGCCGGCGGGCCAGCGGTAACTCGCCCGCCTGGGTCGGGAGGGCGCCCCCCAGGGCGGCGCCGCGTCCGGCGTCGACGTCCACGTGGGACACCTCCTCACCCCGGCTCCACGGCCGCCGGAACCCGGCAACCGGAAGCAGGCCCACGAAACGGGCAGGACTGCACTTCTCTAACAGCCTAAGGGAGTCGAGGTAGTCCGATCGGTCACTTGGTCATGGGCGTTCGGTCGAGCTTTGGTGGGAGGCGGCGTTCTCGGCCTTCCGCAGCAGGTCGCGGAAGCGGGCCGCGCCCGCCACCGGGGACGCCCAACCGGAGGACATCTCCACCAAGCGCGTCTCGGGCCGTTCCAACCAGGACAGGATGCGTTCGGTCTCCTCCGCGGAGGCGCACGGGACCGGGCCGTGGCCGGGCAGGACGGTCTCGGCGGTCGCCCGGATCGCGGCGATCGTCGGTCTGGGGTGGACACCGGGGGGCGAGACGCCGGCGCCGGCCAGCCGGCCGTGCCGCACCAGCGCCAACTCCCAGCCGCCCCGGGCCGCCGGCCGCGCGGCGGCCAGCTCGGCGATGCCGGTCAGCGCCGTCAGCCGCTGCATCCGTACGGTCGCCCGCAGCACCGCCGTCAGCCGGGACCGGGCCACCGCCGCCTCCTCGTAGCGCTGGGCGCCGGAGAGCGCCTCGATGCGGGCGAGCAGGGCGTCGACCACCGGGCGGGGGTCGCTGGCGGTGGCGGTGCGAAACGGCGCGACCGCGCGGGCGTCGTACTCCTCGGGGGTGATCCGGTGTTCGCAGGGTGCCGGGCAGCGACCCAGCTCGGCCAGCGCGCAGGCCGGTGTGACCGTGCGCAGCGACAGTCGGTGGGTGCACTGGCGCAGCGGCACGGCGTCGTGGAAGCCGGCGGCGGCCAGCTCCGCCGCGCGCCGGGAGCTGAACGGCCCGAGGTAGGCGGCGTCGCCGGGGGAGATGGACCGCACCACCGACAGCCGGGGGTACGGCCCGTCCGTCAGCTTCAGCCAGAGCATCCGCTCCGGGAACTTCGACCGCCGGTTGTACGGCGGGGCGTGCGCCCCGATGAGTCGCAGCTCGCGGACCTCCGCCTCCAGCGAGTGGGCGCACTCCACCGCCTCGACCCGCTCGGCGGCGGCGAGCATCTCGGAGATCCGGGCCCGCTTCTCGGCCGCCGTGAAGTAGCTGCGCACCCGGGTGGCGATGTCGCCGGAGGTGCCGACGTAGAGCGGCCGGTCGTCGGCGGCCCGGAAGATGTAGACCCCCGGCGCCTTGGGCAGCCCCTCGGCCAGGTGCCGCTTGCGTCGCTGGGTCGGGCTGACCGCCCGGGCGAACTCGATGGCGTCGCCGACGGTGTCGACCCGGTGCCCGGCCAGGCGGGCGATCAGCCCGTGCAGCACGTCGACGGTGGCCTTGGCGTCGTCGAGCGCCCGGTGGGTCGGTTGGGTGGCGGTGCGGAAGTAGGTGGCGAGGGTGCCGAGCTTGCGGTTGGGCACCTCGTCGCGGGTCAGCACCCGGCGGGCCAGCGCGGCGGTGTCGAGCACCCGTGGGTTGGGCCAGCGGTAGCCGTGCTTCGCGCAGGCGGCCTTGAGGAAACCCACGTCGTACGGGGCGTTGTGGGCGACCAGCACGGCGTCGGTGATGAACTCCAGGAAGCTCGGCAGCACCTGCTCGATCGGCGGGGCGGGCACCAGCATGGCCTGGGTGATGCCCGTGAGCACGGTGATGAAGGGCGGGATGGGCACGCCGGGGTTGACCAGGGTGGCCAGCACGCCCAGCTCCTCGCCGCCGCGCACCTTCACGGCGCCGATCTCGGTGATCCCGCCGCCGTCCGGCGCGCCGCCGGTGGTCTCCAGGTCGACCACCACGAACGTCGTCGCGTACAGCGGCAGCGCCGGGTCGATCCCGCCCGCGCCCGGGTCGAAACCGGCCAGCGGCTCCTGGACGTACTCGGTCTCTGCCATCGGCGGCACGCTAACGGTCCGGTCCGACACTCCCGTCCCAGGGGCATCAGACGTCACCACCGGTCTAGGATGAGAGATCGGCTCACTCACCGGGCGGTGGGCCCGGTCGCGGTGGGAGACTTGCCACATGCCCCTCACCGAGCCGCACGACGACCACCTCCGGCAGGAGGATCCGGTCGACGCTGCGCGCGAGACCGGTGGGGGCGCCCCCGACGAGGTCGGCGGCCCCGAGGTCACGGCCGCCGACGCGGCCGACGCGTCGGCGACCGAGGCGGAAGCTGACGCGGCCGAGGCGTCCACGCCCGAGCCGGAGCCCGTCCTGCCCGAGCCGGTCCGGCAGCGCATCGTGGCGCTCACCGCGGCGGTGCTGCCCGGGCTGCCCGCCGACGAGGTACCGGTGCCGCTGCGCCGGGTCGCCAAGTTCGCCCCGAACCGCCGGGCCCGGCTCGGTGCCCCGGCGATCGCCGCCCAGCTCACCGGCGACCCGCTGTTCCGGCAGCGGATCACCGCCCGGGTGCTCGCCGACACCGGTGACCTGGGCGCCGCCGTGCTGGAGGGCACGGCGCCGGCCGCCGCCGACCCGGTCGAGGTGGCCGCGCTGGCCTACCTGGCCCGGCCCCGGGGCTGGCGCGACCTGATCGAGGCCAGCGGCGCGGCGGTCCGCGCCGAGGCCGACAGCGCCGTGGTCGCCGAACTGGTCCGCGAGGCCGAGCAGCGGGCCACCCGCGCCGAGCACGACCGGGCGGTGGCCCGGGTCGAGGCGGAGAAGCTCCGCGACGAGCTGGCGCGCGTCCGTGAGGAGCTGGGCCAGCTGCGCGAGGAGAGCCGGCAGCTGCACCGGTCGCTGCGCGAGACGCAGGCCCGCGAGCGCAAGGCCACCGAGCTGCTCGCCACCGAGCGGGGCCGGGCCGCCCGGGCGACGGCGGACGCCGACGCGGAGCTGCGCCGGGTCCGGGCGCGGCTGGCCGAGGCCGAGGCGGCGGCCGGGGTGGCCCGGGCCAGCGCCAAGGAGGCCCGCTCGGTCGACGACGCCCGGCTCTGGCTGCTGCTGGAGACCATCGGGCAGGCCGCCGTGGGGCTGCGCCGGGAGCTGGCGCTCGACCCGGTCGACAAGCTGCCCGCCGACTTCGTCGCCGACGCCTTCGCCGACCAGTCCGGCACCACGGCGGCCGGCACCGCCGCCCGGGCCCGCGACACCGACGATCCGGCCCGCCTCGACCAGTTGCTCGCCCTGCCCCGGGCGCACCTCGTCGTCGACGGCTACAACGTGACCAAACGCGGCTTCGGGGAGATGTCCCTGGAGCAGCAGCGCAAGCGGCTGATCACCGGGCTGGGCGGGATCGCCGCGCAGACCGGCGACGAGGTCACGGTGGTCTTCGACGGCGCCGAGCGGATGCACGGGCTGCCGCCCTCGCCGCGCGGCGTGCGGGTGCTCTTCTCCCGCAAGGGGGAGACCGCCGACGAGCTGATCCGGCGCCTGGTCCGCGCCGAGCCGTCGGGCCGCCCGGTGGTGGTGGTCTCCTCGGACCGCGAGGTCGCCGACGGCGTACGCCGGCACGGGGCGTACCCGCTCGGTGCCGATTCGCTGCTGCGCCGACTCGCCCGGTCCTGATCGGGGCGCTTGATCGCTTTCGGGCCCTCCGCGACCGGTTGTCCCTTTTCTGTCGTACCCCCGGCCTACCGTCGTGGTGACCGACGGTGCTCGGGTGGCGACGGTGACGCCGCACCCGGTCGCCGCAGCGCATCAGGAGGCGAGATGCTCATCGACTGCGCGGGGTGCGGGATCCGGGGGAGCGGCTGTGCCGACTGCCTGGTGACCGCCCTGCTCGACGATTCGTCCCCGGCCGCCGGGCTGGACGGCGCGGAGGCCCGGGCGATCGAGGTGTTCGCCCGGGCCGGGTTCGAGGTGGAGGTGCTGCCCACCCCCCGGCCCGCCGGGCGGCAGCCCCGACGTCGCCGCGTCGCGTGACGCGCGCGGGCCGGGGCACTCGACGACGCCCGCCCCCGGGCCGGCGGCTCGGGGACGGGCGTGCGAGGGGATGACGGTCAGCGGGACGGGTCCCGGTTGAACAGCCTCTTCGCCCAGAGATAGCCGACCAGCGCGATGGCGGCGCACCAGGCCGTCGCGACAGCGGCGTTCGTCCCCACCGGCCCGCCGGTCGTCAGGCCGCGCAGGGTCTCGATGATGGGGGTGAAGGGCTGGTGCTCGGCGAACTGCCGCAGCCCGTCGGGCATCGATTCGGTGGGCACGAACCCGCTGCCGATGAAGGGCAGGTAGGTCAGCGGCATGGGCAGGTTGCTCGCCGTCTCGACGCTTTTGGAGACCAGCCCCAGTGCGACCGAGAGCCAGGTGAACGCGAAGGCGGTCATGACCAGCACACCGGCGGCCGCCAGCCAGGCCGGCGCGTCCGTGGTGGGCCGGAAGCCGATCAGCAGGGCCACCCCGGTGACCACCGCCAGGCTGAGCACGGTCTGCACCATGCTGCCCAGCACGTGCCCGGTCAGCACCGACACCCGGGCGATCGCCATGGTCCGGAACCGGGCGATGATGCCCTCGGTCATGTCCATGGCGACCGACACCGCCGTCCCGGTGGCCGCCAGGCCGGCGGTGATCAGCAGGATTCCCGGGGTGACGTAGTTGACGTAGTCGCCCCGGTCGCCCGAGCCGCCGCCCAGCCCGGCGCCGAGGGTCGAGCCGAAGACGTAGACGAAGAGCAGCAGGAGCAGGATGGGCATGCCGACGAGCAGCACCGTCATCGACGGGTAGCGCACCCATCGGCGCAGGTTGCGGCGCAGCATCGTGCCGGAGTCGCGTACGGCGTACGTCAGGGTGCTCATCGGGGGGTTCCCACCTTCTCGGGCCGGCCGGTGAGGGCCAGGAAGACGTCGTCGAGATCGGGCGTGTGCACGGACAGCGACTCCACGGCGATCGACTGGCCGTCCAGCAGGTCGAGCAGGTCGCGCAGCGAGCGGACCCCGCCGTCGCCGGGCACGTGCAGGGTGAGCTCGTCGGCGGTGCGGGAATGCCCGGGCAGCATCCGCGCGGCCGTGTCGTACGCGGCCCGGTCGGCGAAGCGCAGGCTGACGTGCCCACCGGGGACGAGTCGCTTGAGCTCCGCCGGGCTGCCCTCCGCCACCAGGCGGCCGTGGTCGAGCACGGCGATCCGGTCGGCGAGCTGGTCCGCCTCCTCCAGGTACTGCGTGGTGAGGAAGATGGTGACGCCGTCCGCCACCAGGTCCCGGACGATCTGCCACATGGCCTGCCGGCTGCGCGGGTCGAGCCCGGTGGTGGGCTCGTCGAGGAAGACCACGCGGGGCCGGCCGACCAGGCCCATCGCCAGGTCGAGCCGCCGGCGCATCCCGCCGGAGTAGCTGGCGACGGGCTTGCCGGCCGCCTCGACGAGGTCGAACATCCTGAGCAGGCCCCTCGCGCGCTGCCGCCCCTCGGCGCGGGGCAGATGGTGCAGGTCGGCCATGAGCCGCAGGTTCTCCTCGCCGGTGAGCAGCCCGTCGACGGCGGAGAACTGACCGGTCACGCCGATGGCGGCGCGTACCGCGTCGGGCTCCCGGGCGACGTCGTGACCGGCGACCCGCGCCTCGCCGGAGTCGGCGCCGATCAGGGTGGACAGGATCTGCACCGTCGTGGTCTTGCCGGCGCCGTTGGGGCCGAGCAGGGCGAAGATCGTCCCGGCGGCGACGGTCAGGTCGATGCCGTCGAGCACGACGTGGTCGCCGAAGGACTTCCGTAGGGCGGCGACCGAGATGGCCGCCGGAGCCGGGCTGGGTGGCATGTCTTCTCCTTCCACGCCGGCCGTCGGACCGGGCGGGGCGGGCGGGGCGGGCGGGGCGTGGGGGCCGGTGGGGGCGGGCCGGGCGGGCGAGCGGGGTCAGCCGCGGCGGACGACGATGTCGCCGAAGGAGGTCCGGGCGCTCACCCGCACGGCACCCTCGGGCTCGCCGGGCGGGTCGTACGCCTCGAGGTGGTTCTCCACCCGGCCGAACTGGGTGTGCAGGTCGAGCAGGGCGGCGGTGCCGGAGCGGACACCGACCTCGAGCCGACCGCTCTGCGTCCGGACCGTCACCGTGCCCGCCGAGACCTCGCCGATGCGGACGTCGCCGTTGACGGCGGTGGCGGTGACGGTGGCGTACGCGCAGTCGACGGCGATGTCGCCGTTGGCCGCCTTCACGCGCGCCTCGCCGGTGACGGTGCCCAACCAGCTGTCGCCGTTGCTGTTCTTGACCACCGCGTCGCCCTGGACCTCCTGCACCCGGATCCGGCCGGTGCCGGTGCTGATCCGGGCCTGGCCCGCGACGTGCTCCACCCGGACGGCGCCGGCGGAGGTGTCGAGCTCGACGTCGGCGGCGTGGTCCAGCTCGATGTCACCGGCGGCGGTGCGGACGCGGCAGCTGCCGAGGTGGCCGACGCCGTGGAACGTCGCCACGGAGGCGTCGCCGTGCAGGTGCGAGCCGGTCGGCAGATCGACCGTCACGTCGACCGAGCCGGGCTTGCCGAACAGGCCGAAGCCGCGCTGCCGCGGCGCTCTGACCGTCAGCCGGCCGTCGGCGTACTCGACGCGGGTCTGCTCCGCGGCGCGTACGTCGGCTTCGCTGGCGGCGTTGCTCGGGCGGATCTCGACGACGGTGTCGGTGCGGTCGGCGGCGGTGACGCGGACGTCACCGACGACCAGGTCGACGGTGGCCGTGATCGCGGCGGGGGTGTCGAAAGTGGGCACGACGCGGGTCCTTCCTGACGAGTGGGCGTCCCGGGCGGGGACGGGATGGCGGGCGGTGCGGCGGGTCAGCGGGCCCAGCCGGTGAAGCGTTCCCCGCCCCGGGGGGCGCGTCGCTGCGGTTGGCGGGCCGTGCCGGAGGCCGCCACGGCGGCGCTGGCCGCCCGGACGAGCCAGGCGTTGACCGAGAGGCCGTCGCGGGCGGCGGCCTCCTCGACGCGGCCCTTGAGGTGCTCGGAGAGGCGGAAGCTGATCCGGGAGGTGGCGCCCTCCTCGGCGTCCGCCGGGGGCGGGACGGCCGGCGCGGCGGCGTCCGGCTCGCCCGCGAAGTCGGGGCCGGTCGGCGGGGGCGTCACGACGAAGCTCGGCTCGCGTCCGCGAAGGCGCAGCTCGACCGAGCCGGGCGCCAGATCGCGGGTGATCTCCGCCGCCGCCGCGGCCAGCGCGTCCAGCAGCGCCAGCCGGAGCGCCGACTCGAGCGGCCCGGCCAGCCGCTCGGCCAGCGCCCGGGACTCCTCGCCGCCGAGTTCGGCGACGCCGGCCAACTCCTGCCGGAGGTTCTCGACATACGACGTCAGGTCCATGACGCCACTATGGCACCATTATGACGCCATGGCAAGTGGATATGGCTCCGTCGTGGCGTCACCGTGGCAACGGGTGGCGTCGGAATGGCGTACGCCGGCCTGAGCGGGCGGTCCCGGGCGGGCAATAGGATGGGCGGTCACGGCGGAGGGAGCGGCGGCATGACGCGGGTACGACGCGACGGCGCAGGCTGCACCGCTGCGCCGGGAGGACGGCGGTGACCCCGCGCGGCTGGGCGGTGCTGTCGCTCGTCGCCCTGACCGTGGCCCTGGTGGTCACCGCCGCGCTGCTCATCCCGTGGCACCGGCCGCCGGCCCCCCGGGCCGACCAGCTCGCCGCGCTGGGCGACCTGCCCGCCGAGCAGGTGGCCCGCAGCCGGGAGTTCCGTTCCGCGCTGCGCCCCGCCGGCTGGGCCGCGATCGCGATCGGCCTGCTGGTGGCCCTGCTGCTCGGCCTGACCCCGCTGGGCAGCCGGCTCGTCGAGCTGGCCGGCCGCCCGTTCGGCGGCCACTGGGCCGCCCAGGCCGTCCTCGGCGGGCTCGCCGTGGTGCTCGTCGCCGACCTGGTGACCCTGCCGTTCGCCGCCTGGCGGCAGGCCGTGCTCACCCGCTACGGGCTGAGCACCAACGGTTGGAGCGGCTGGACGGTCGACCTGCTCAAGTCGTACGCGGTCAGCGCGGTGATCGGCGCGGTGGCACTGCTCGGCTTCTACACCGTCATCCGGCTGTCGCCGCGCTGGTGGTGGGCGTTCGGCGCGGCCGGCGCGGCCACCCTGGTGGTGCTGCTCTCCTTCGTGCTGCCGGTGCTGGTCGAGCCGGTGTTCAACCGGTTCACCCCGATGGAGCAGGGGCCGCTGCGCGCCCAACTCATGCAGATGGCGGCCCGCGACGGCGTCCCCGTACGCGACGTGCTGGTCGCTGACGCGTCGCGGCGCACCCGGGCGGTCAACGCGTACGTCTCGGGGCTCGGGCCGACGCGGCGCGTGGTGGTCTACGACACGCTGCTGCGCGAGGCGACGCCCGCCGAGGTGACCGCCGTGGTGGCCCACGAGCTGGGCCACGCCAAGGACCGGGACGTCGCCGTCGGCACGCTGACCGGGGCGCTGGGCGCCGCAGCCGCGGTGGTCGCGCTCTACCTGCTCGGCTCCTCCGGCCCGCTGCTGCGCCTGGCCGGCGTCGACTCGGTCGCCCAGCCACGCGCGTTCCCCCTGCTCGTCGCCCTGGTGACGGTGGCCGGCCTGGTCTCCGCCCCGGCACAGGCACTGATGTCGCGGCGGGTGGAGGCGCGCGCCGACGCGCACGCGCTCGCGCTGACCGGCGACCCGGCCGCCTTCGAGGCGATGCAGCGGCGGCTCGCCGGCATCAACCTCGCCGACCCCGACCCGCCCCGCTGGGAATACCTCTACTCCGCCACCCACCCGTCCACGGTCGAGCGGATGGCCGCCGCCCGCGCCCACGCCAGGGAGACCGGCCGATGAGCCGTACGCTGCTGATCACCAACGACTTCCCGCCGCGTCCCGGGGGGATCCAGTCCTTCGTGCACAACCTCGCGGTGCGCCAGCCCCCCGGGTCGGTGGTCGTCTACGCCTCGACGTGGCGCGGCGCGGAGAAGTTCGACGCCGACCAGCCGTTCGAGGTGGTCCGCGACCGCACCCGGGTGCTGCTGCCCACCCCCCGGGTCGCCCGCCGGGCCGCCCGCCTGGCGCGCGCGTACGACTGCGACACGGTGTGGTTCGGCGCGGCGGCCCCCCTCGGGCTGCTCGCCGCGGGCCTGCGCCGCCGCACGGGCATCCGCCGGGCGGTGGCGCAGACCCACGGGCACGAGGTCGGCTGGGCCGCGCTGCCGGCCGCCCGGGCGGCGCTGCGGCGGATCGGGCGCGGCGTCGACGTGACGACCTACCTGGGGGAGTACACCCGGGTGCGGCTGGAGCGGGCGCTGCACGGTGTGACCGAGCTGCACCGGCTCGCCCCGGGGGTGGACGTGGACGCCTACCACCCGTCGGTCGACGGCCAGGCGGTCCGGGTCCGGCTCGGGCTGGCCGACCGCCCGGTCGTGGTCTGCGTGTCCCGGCTGGTGCCGCGCAAGGGGCAGGACATGCTGATCCGGGCGATGCCCGAGATCCGCCGCCGGGTGCCCGACGCCGCGCTGCTCGTGGTCGGGGGCGGGCCCTACCGGGCCACCCTGGAGAAGCTGGCCCGCCAGGCGGGCGTCGAGCGGGACGTGGTCTTCACCGGCTCGGTGCCGTCGGCGGAGCTGCCGGCCCACTACGCCGCCGGCGACGTCTACGCCATGCCCTGCCGCACCCGCAACCGGGGCCTGGACGTCGAGGGGCTCGGGATCGTCTACCTGGAGGCCTCCGCGACCGGCTTGCCCGTGGTCGCTGGCGACTCCGGCGGCGCGCCGGACGCCGTCCGCGAGGGCGAGACGGGCTTCGTGGTCCGGGGCCGCGACGTCGCCCAGCTCGCCGACCGGGTGGCCACGCTGCTGGCCGACCGGGACCTGGCCCGCCAGTTCGGCGCGGCCGGCCGCGCCTGGGTGGAGCGGGAGTGGCGCTGGGAGGCCCAGGCGCAGCGGATGACCGCCCTGCTCGCCGGCTGACGGCCCCACGCCGCGGTCCCCGGCGACGACCGGGAGGGGCGGCGGTGCCGGGGCGCGGGCGTCCGGTCAGCGCAGGCGGGCCAGGACGCGCTCGGCGGAGTCCGGGCGGCCGAAGTGCCAGCCCTGGGCGGCGTCGCAGTCGATCGCCCGCAGCCGCTCGGCCTGCCCGGCGGTCTCCACGCCCTCGGCCGTGACGGTCAGGTCCAGCGCGTGTGCGAGCGAGACGAGCGAGGCGAGGATCCGCTCGTCGGCCCGGGCCTCCGGTGCCCGCAGCCCGGCCACGAACTGCCCGGCCACCTTCAGCTCGGTCACCGGAAGGTCCCGCAGGTACGCCAGGTTGCAGTAGCCGGTGCCGAAGTCGTCGATGGCGATCCGTACGCCGAGGTCGGCGAGCGCCCGCAGCGCCCGGACCGGCTCCTCGGCGGTGCTCATCATGGTGCTCTCGGTGATCTCCAGCTGGAGCCGCTCCGGCGCCAGCCCGGTCTGCCGCAGCAGCGCGCGCACCTCCTGCACGAGGCCGGCGTGGCGTACCTGGCGCACGGCCAGATTCACGCTGACGAACGGGGCCGGCCCGCTGTCGGCCGCCCAGCTCTCGGCCTGCC
Organism: Micromonospora sp. ZG13; assembly: GCF_059359355.1. NCBI lineage: Bacteria > Bacillati > Actinomycetota > Actinomycetes > Micromonosporales > Micromonosporaceae > Micromonospora > Micromonospora sp. ZG13. The sequence continues at coordinate 297,991 of NZ_JCADBQ010000005.1, read as the reverse complement.
GGCACGCCTCGGCCAGCACCCACCCGCCGAGCGGGACGATCAGCCCGGTCTCCTCGGCCAGCCCGATGAAGCTGTCGGGCCGCAGGACGCCCAGCTCCGGGTGCCGCCAGCGCACCAGGGCCTCCATGCCGAGCACCCGGCCGTCGCGCAGCGAGGTCAGCGGCTGGAAGTCGAGGTAGAACTCGCCCCGCTCCAGCGCCGCGGGAATGGCGGCGGAGAGCGCGTACCGGGCCAGGTCCCGGCGGTCCCGGTCGGCGTCGTAGAGCGCCCAGCGGGCGCCACCGGCGGCCTTCGCCCAGTGCAGCGTGCTGTCGGCGGCCCGCATCAGGTCGCCGGGGGAGGTGCCGGCGACCTCCCGCTCGACGATGCCGATGCTCGCCGAGACGCTCAGCTCGTGCCCGTCCACCAGCACCGGCTCGCGTACGGCCGCGAGCGCGGCCTCGGCCACGGCGACCACGTCGTCGGTGCCGGCGGTGTCCTCGACCAGGACGACGAACTCGTCCCCGCCGAGCCGGGCGACCAGGTGCCCGTCGAGGGCCCGGCGGAGCCGCTCGGCCATGGCGACCAGCAGCCCGTCGCCGACCTGGTGCCCGTGCGAGTCGTTGACCACCTTGAAGCGGTCGAGGTCGAGGAAGCAGACACCCAGGCGCGCCGAGCCCCGAACGGGCGAGTCGATGGCCGCGCTGAGGCGCTCGGTCAGCAGCGTGCGGTTGGGCAGGTCGGTCAGCGGATCGTGGGTGGCCTGGTGGCGGAAGCGCGCCTCGCTGCTGCGCAGCGCCCGTTCCGCCTCCGCCCGGGCGGTCATCGCGGCCCGGCGGATCGTCTCCTGCTCGTCCAACGTCCGGTCGCGCAGCGCGCGGGCGTATCCGGTGGTGACGGCCGCGAGCAGCCGGGCCAGCCGGTCCTCGACCTCCTCGCCGACCAGCCCGAGGTCGCGGGCCAGCCGGAGCTGGACGACCTCGACCGTACGACCCAGCGCCTCGGCCGAGGCGATGTGGGCGGCCACCAGCTCGGTGCCCACCCGGTGCCCCACCCGCAGGTCGATCGGCTCGGCCAGCAGGGCCGCCGCGAGCTGCTCGGTGAGGCGTTGCAGCAGCGCCTCGAGCTGGGCCAGGGTCATCGGCAGGTAGCTGGTGCCGGAGACCGCCTTGGCCCACGCCCGGGCGAAGGTCCCCGGGCGGGACGGGCGCCGGACGGCGGTGCCGTTCGGGGCGACGGTGACCGCCCCGGGAGGCTCACCCACCGAGCCGCCCGACGCCGCCGATGAAGGCCGCCCGCTCTGCGTCCTCGGCGCTGTCGGGGGACTCCGGGCGCCACTGCGGCACCCAGACCACGCCCGGGTCGACCAGCTCGAAGCCGTCGAAGAGGGTGGTCAGCTCGCCGCGGCTGCGGATCCACAGCGGATTGTCGGTGCGCCGGTAGACCCGCTCGGCGTCGGCCCGCTCGTCGTCGCGACGGCCGTCGCCGCTGGCCTGCGACAGCACCAGGTAGCTGCCCGGCGCCAGGGCCTCGCGCAGCGTCCGGAGCAGTTCGGCCGGCCGGTCGTCGTCCGACACGAAGTGCAGCACCGCCACGATCATCACGGCGATCGGCTGGTCGAAGTCGAGCAGCCGGCGGACGTCGGGGTGCCCGACGATGCGCTCGGGGTGGCGCAGGTCCTCCTGCACCACCACTGCGCGGTCGTTGCCCTCCAGGATCTCCCGGCTGTGGGCCACCGCCACCGGGTCGACGTCGACGTAGACCACCCGGGCGTCGGGGGCCTCGCGCTGGGCGATCTCGTGCACGTTGCCGACGGTCGGGATGCCCGAGCCGACGTCCAGGAACTGCCGGACGCCCCCGTCGAGCAGGAACTGCACCGCGCGGCGCAGGAACGCCCGGTTCGCCTGCGCCATCAGCGGGGCCTCCGGCACCGCCGCCACCATCGCCTGGGCCGCCGCCCGGTCGACCGCGAAGTTGTGCGAGCCGCCGAGGTAGTAGTCGTACATGCGGGCCACGCTGGGGCGCTCGATGTCGATCTCGTCGGGTGCCCAGTCCGGCCGCTGCATGCGATCACCCCTCCTGTCGGCGTGCGGAACACCGTTGCCCGCGCCGGTATTCTGCCGGCTGACCGCCCGGGAGACCATAGCGCGCCGCGAACCCTTCGACGCCGTCGCTCGATGCGACGACGACGGGCCCGCGCCGCACGTCGGCGGTCGCGGACCCGTCGGTGGTACGCCCCCGGGCTCCCGGGGCGGCGGTCAGAACTTCGGTGCGTCGGGAGCCTCGAGCAGCCCGAGCCGCAGCGCGGTCATCAGCGCCTGGGCCCGGTTGGCCGCGCCCAGCTTCTCGTAGAGCTTCGAGATGTGCGTCTTGGCGGTGGACTCGCTGACGAAGAGCTGCTTGGCGATGCCCGCCACGCTCATCCCGTCGGCGAGCAGCCGCAGCACCTGACCCTCGCGGGGGGAGAGCTGCGGCCCGGACGGCGCCAGCCGGCGCTTCATCGCCTCGGCCAGGTCGGCGGCCGTGAAGGCGCTGGGGGAGGAGGCGGCGTGCCGGGCGGCGGCGACCACCTCGTCGGCCGGCGCGGTCTTCGGCACGAAGGCGCTGGCCCCGGCCTCCAGGGCGCCGAAGAGCTGGTCGTCGCCCGCGTACATGGTGAGCACGACGATGCCCATCGACGCGCTGGACTTGCGCAGCGCCCGGGTGGCCTCCAGGCCGCTGCCGTCGGGCAGTCGCAGGTCCATGATCACCACATCGGGCTGCAACGCACCGGCCTGGCGTACGCCCTCCGCCGCCGTGGCGGCCTCCCCGACGACCTCGAACTGCCGGTCGCGCTCGAACGCGTGCCGCAGGCCCTTGCGGATCAGGTCGTGGTCGTCGACAAGGAGGACCTTGGTACGGGTGGCCGGTGTCGGACTTGTGGTCATCCTCGGGTTACTCCCCTTCTGCAACGGCTGCGCTACCGCGCACGTTATCGCGCCGGGGCGACGAGCCGAGCACCACCGCGACGGTCGTGCCGCTCGGTTGCCGCGGCCTGATCTCCAACCGGCCCCGGATACGTTCCGCCCTCTCGGCCATGATCGCAAGACCGTAGTGCCCGTCGGACCGCTGGTCAGCGATCCCCTGACCGTCATCCGACACTTCGATCTGCGCGTACGGCGGATCGACCTCGCAGGTGACCCAGAGATTCGACGCGCCCGCGTGCTTGCGCGCGTTGGTGACCGCCTCCTGGGCGATGCGCAGCAACTCGGCCTCGGTGGCGGCGGGCAGCCGGGCGGTGGACTCGTCCAGGGACAGGTGCACCCGCAGCCCGCCCGAGGCGCCGACGGTACGGGCGTACTCGGCGATGGCGGCGGCCAGGCCGCCGTGCCGGTCCACCTCGCTGCGCAGTTCGAAGAGGCTCAGCCGCAGCTCGGTGATCACCCGGGTCACCTCGCCGCGCAGCGTACGCAGCGCCTCGGCGGTCTCCTTCGGGTCCTCGTCGACGTACGCCAGGGCGTTGTCGATGCCGTAGCCGACCATCACCAGTTCCTGCGCCACCCCGTCGTGGATCTCCCGGGCCAGCCGCTGCCGCTCCTCGTTGGTGGCCAGCGAGCGGACCTCGTCGAAGAGCAGCGCCGCCTCCAGCCGCAGCGCGGCGGGCCGGGTCAGCCCGGTCACCCGGGACACCACGCCGGGCGGGTACGCCTGCGCCGCGTCCGCCTCCAGCACCACCAGCCCGACGGTGCGCACGCCCGCCACCAGCGGCACGATCAGGGCGGAGACGTCGCCGCCGCGGTGCGAGCGGGCCTGCGAGCGGGCGGCGGTGTGCGGCTGCTGGCTGGCCCACGCGTCGGCGATGGCCGAGTCCGCGTCCAGCGTCGTCTCCCAGTCGACCCGTTCCACGCCGACCTGGGCGAGCACCACCAGCCGGCCGCCGCCGCTGGCCGACAGCACGGCCGCCCGGTCCGCCCGGGCCACGGCGCGCAGCTCCTCCAGCAGGTGCTCGGAGATGCCGCCCGGGTCGAGGGTGGCCCCGGGCAGCTGCCGGGCCACCGTGCGCAGCTGGGTGAGCAGCCGGGTCGCCTCGGCGTACGGCTGGGGCTTGCCCTCGTTGCGGACCTGCATGACCCGGTGCAGGCCGCTGGCGGCGGCGAGGCCGAGCCCGGCCAGGATCAGCCACTGGGCGCAGACCACCAGGTAGCCGAGCTCGCCGATCTGCCGGCCGCCGTCGACCTTGGTGAGGGCGCCGGCCACCAGCAGGGTCGCCGTGGCGACGGCCAGCAGGCCGACGCCCTCGCGGAACCGGCGGCGCAGCGCGGTGACGGTCACCGGGACCGCCAGGTACGGCAGCACCGCCGAGGCGCCCAGCCCGCCACCGTCCCCGCCGACGGTGGCCACGGCGGCGACCTGGCTGGCGGCCAGTCCCAGCACCAGCACCTCGGCCACCCGGCTGAGCGGGCCGACCGGCCGGTGCTCGGGGGCCAGCAGGGCGGGCAGTCCGGCGGCGGCCAGCAGCGCGATCCACCAGAGCTGGCCGGGATCGTTCGTGGCGTACAGGGTCAGGACGGCGACGAGCGCCAGCATGACCACGCGCGCGGCGGCGGCGAGGGGATGCGGCTGGGGCCGGGGGGGCGTCGAGGCGGGCACGTGACGGATGGTAGTCAGCCCCGGTAGATGTCGGCGATCTCCGCCGCGTACGACTTGTGTACGACCTGCCGCTTGACCTTCAGCGAGGGGGTCAGCTCGCCGGTCGCCTCGGTGAAGTCGTGGGGCAGGATCCGGAACACCTTGATCGCCTCGGCCTTGGAGACCCCCTGGTTGGCGGTGTCGACGGCGCCCTGGATCTCGGCGCGCAGCCCCTCGTGGTCGCGCAGCTTCTCGACGGGGGTGTCCTCGGGCAGGCCGGCCGAGGCGAGCCAGCGCGGCAGCGCCTCCTCGTCGATGGTGACCAGCGCGGCGATGAAGGGCGCCCGGTCGCCGACCACCACGCACTGGCTGACCAGCGGGTGGGCCCGGACCTGGTCCTCCAGCACGGCCGGGGCGACGTTCTTGCCGCCGGCCGTCACGATGATCTCCTTCTTGCGGCCGGTGATGCTCAGGAAGCCCTCGTCGTCGAGCTGGCCCAGGTCGCCGGTGCGGAACCAGCCGTCCGCGCTGAGCGCCTCGGCGGTCGCCTCCTCGTTGCGCCAGTAGCCCTGGAAGATCAGGTCGCCGGCGATCAGGATCTCGCCGTCGTCCTCGATGCGGATGGTGACCCCGGGCAGCGGGCGGCCGACGGAGCCGATCCGGGTGGCGCCGGGCAGGTTCGCGGCGGCGGCGGGGGAGGTCTCGGTCAGGCCGTAGCCCTCGCACACGTTCACGCCGATACCGCGGAAGAAGTGGCCGAGCCGGGCGCCGAGCGGGGCGCCGCCGGAGATGGCGTCGCGGCACCGGCCGCCGAGCGCCGCCCGCAGCTTGCGGTAGACGAGCTTGTCGAACAGCGCGTGCTGGGTGCGCAGCGCCAGGCCCGGGCCGCCGGAGGTCTCCAGCGCCTCGCTGTACGCGATGGCGACCTGCTCCGCGCGGGCGAAGATCCTGCCCTTGCCGTCGGCCTCGGCCTTCTGCTTGGCGCCGTTGTAGACCTTCTCGAACACCCGGGGGACCGAGAGCACGAAGGTGGGGCGGAACTCCTGCAACTCGCCGACGAGGTTCTTGGGGTCCGCGCAGTGCCGCATGGTGGCCCGCGCCTGCACCACGCCGATCTGGATGAGCCGGGCGAAGGCGTGCGCCAGCGGGAGGAAGAGCAGGGTCGAGGCGCCCGGGCGGAACAGGTTCGGCAGCACCGGCACCGCGTTGGCGATGTCGGCGTACATGTTGCGGTGGGTCAGCACGCAGCCCTTGGGGCGGCCGGTGGTGCCGCTGGTGTAGATGATCGTGGCGACATCGTCGGCGCGCAGCGCGGCCCGCCGCCGGTCGATCTCCGCCGGGTCGACGGCCGCGCCGGAGCGGACCAGCTCGTCCACGGCGTCGAGGTCGATCTGCCAGACGTGGCGCAGGTCGGGCAGGCGGTCCCGGACGCCGGCGACCAGGGTGGCGTGCGCGTTGCTCTCCACCACGCAGCCCACCGCGCCGGAGTCGGACAGGATCCAGGCGGCCTGGTCGGCGCTGGACGTCTCGTAGATCGGCACGGTGACCGCGCCGGCCGCCCAGATCGCGTAGTCCAGCAGGGTCCACTCGTAGCGGGTGCGGCTCATCAGGCCCACCCGGTCGCCGGGCTGGACGCCGGCGGCGACCAGGCCCCTGGCCGCCGCCACGACCTCGTCGCGGAACTGGCGGCAGGTGACGTCGGCCCAGGTGCCCGCCGTGCCGCTGGGGCGGACGAACTGGACCGCGTCCGGGGCGACCTCGGCGTTGTCCCAGACCGGGTCGGTGAGGTTGGCCGAGTCGCCGACGGTGACGATCGGCGGGACGGAGAACTCGCGCACCTGCACTCCCTCGTGCTCACACTGGCCGGGCCGGCCGCCACCACGGGTCGGCTCTGTCGAAACCTACCCGGCCCGGCGGCCGGGACGAAAAGGCAGGTCGCCCAGCCTGCCCGTGGGCCACCGCCGCAGGCCGGCCGCGGCGTGCCGGGGGGCGGCGCGGCGTGGGCGCCGCCGGTGCCGGGTAGCCTCCCTGCATGGCGGACACCTCGACCCAGTCGATCGTCGTCGGCGCGTCACCGGAGCGGGTGGCGGCCGTCATCTGCGACTTCCCGAGCTACCCGGAGTGGACCGAGGCGGTGCGCCGGGTCGAGGTGGTCGAGGAGTACGAGGACGGCTACGCCAGCCAGGTCCGGTTCACCATCGACGCCGGGGTGATGGCCGACGAGTACGTGCTGGCCTACGAGTACGCCGAGGACCTCTCCCGCATCGAGTGGCACCTGGTGGCGCCCTCGAAGATGCAGAAGTTCCAGCGCGGCTCGTACGACCTGGACGGCAACCCGGACGGCAGCACCACGGTGACCTACACGCTGGAGGTCGAGCTCTCCGTCGGGATGCTCGGCATGTTCCGCCGCAAGGCCGAAAAGATGATCATGGACACGGCGTTGAAGCAGCTCAAGCGCCGGGTAGAAGCACCCGGTGCGGCGCAGTAACGCGTTCCGCGGCAGGGTAGGGGAGCCGACCATGGGTGCAACGGATCCGGGTTCGGCCCGGGAAGAGGCCGAACGTCTGGTCGCCACGGCGCTGGCCGCCGCCAGGCTGGCCGCGGCCGGTGCGAAGGGCGGCCAGTGGGGTCCGCTCGGTGGGATCATGTCGAGTGTCCTCGGTCACAGCGGCAGCCCGGGCGGGTCGGCCGGGACGCCCCCGGGCGGGTTCGCCACCGGCGCGGCCGAATGCTGCGTCTGTCCGGTCTGCCGGGGCATCTCCGCCCTGCGCGACCCGAGTCCCGAGTTCGCCGAGCGCCTCGCCACCGGCGCGGGCGACCTGGCCGCCGGCGTGGCCAGCCTGCTGCGGGCCTTCGCCCCGTCCGAGCCCGCCGCCGACGCTCCCGCCGGGCCTGCTGCGACCCCGGGTCCGGGTGGCGGGGACGACCACGTGTGGCGCGAGGCCACCCGGAGCGGGCATGATTCTCAGCCGGCACCGGAGCGGGACGTCTGGTCCGCCGCCACGCGGGCGGAGGACGCGGCCGCCCCGGCCGTCGTACCGCCCGTCGACGTCGCCGGGCAGGCCGCCACGGCGACCGTCCGGACGTCCACCGACGGGCCCGTGGTCCCCGCGTCCCGGGCACCCGGGGACGAGGGCGAGCGATCCCCGGGCGACGGGGCCTGACCACCGCACATCCCGACCACGCGCCGGTCGACCGCCGGCGCCGGTGCGGGCAGCACAGCAGAGGGGAGTGGCAGCGGTGACGCTGACCATCGGAGTCGACGTCGGTGGCACGAAGGTGGCCGGTGGTGTCGTGGACGCCGCCGGCACGGTCCTCGTGCAGGCCCGACGGGACACCCCCGCCGACGACGTTGCCAAGACCCGCGACGTCATCATCGAACTCGTCCGCGAACTGGCCTCCGGGCACCCGGTCGAGGCCGTCGGCATCGGCGCGGCCGGCTGGATCGACGCCAGCCGCTCGACCGTGCTGTTCGCCCCGAACCTGGCGTGGCGCGACGAGCCGCTGCGCGACTACGTCAGCGCCGCGACCGGTCTGCCGGTGATCGTCGAGAACGACGGCAACGTGGCGGCCTGGGCGGAGTTCCGCCACGGCGCCGCCCGCGACGCCGACGACTCGATGGTCATGTTCACCATCGGCACCGGCGTCGGCGGCGGCATCGTGCTCAACGGGGAACTGCTGCGCGGCGCCAACGGCATCGCCGCCGAGCTGGGCCACATGCTGACGGTGCCGGACGGCCACCAGTGCGGCTGCGGCCGGCTCGGCTGCATCGAGCAGTACGCCAGCGGCAGCGCCCTGGTGCGCTTCGCCCGCGCCGCCGCCCGGCAGGAGCCACACCGGGCCACGGGCCTGCTGGAGCTGGCCGGTGGAGAGGCCGAGGCGGTCACCGGACCCATGGTCACCGCCGCCGCGCAGGCCGGCGACCCGGTCTCCACCGAGGCGTTCGCGCAGGTCGGGCGCTGGCTCGGCACCAGCCTCGCCGACATGGCGCAGATCCTCGACCCGCAGGTGCTCGTGGTCGGCGGTGGGGTGATCGACGCCGGGGACCTGCTGCTCGGCCCGACCCGCCGCTCGTTCGCCGACGCCCTCGCCCAGCGCAGCCGCCTGCCGGTCGCCGAGATCCGCCCGGCCGAGCTGGGCAACACCGCCGGCGTCATCGGCGCCGCCGACCTGTCCCGTCGGATCTGAGGCGGTGACCGTGACGCAGGACCCGGGCGTGCCCCTGCGCGTCGTGTCGTACAACATCCACAGCCAGCGCGACGACACGGCCGCGCTGGCGGCGGTGGTCCGCGACGTCAGGCCGGACGTGGTGATCGTGCAGGAGGGGCCGCGCCGGTTCCGGTGGCGGCAGAAGTCGGCGGCGCTGGCGGAGTCGTTCGGCATGGTGGTGGCGGCCGGTGGGCTGCCCGCCCTCGGCAACCTGCTGCTGACCAGCCTGCGGGTACGGGTGGTGGCCGAGAGGTGCCAGCGCTTCCCGCTCACCCCCGGCCGGCACCTGCGCGGCGCCGCGTACGCCGAGTGCGTGGTCGCCGGCGCCGCCCGGTTCACCGTGGCCGGCTCGCACCTGTCCACCGACCCGACCGAGCGACCCGGGCAGGCCGCGCTGTTCAAGCGCGAGCTGGACGCCGCCGCCACACCGGTGATCGCCGCCGCCGACCTGAACGAGGGCCCGGACGGGCCGGCCTGGGCGACCGTGGCGCGCGGGCTGACCGACGCCGCCGTGGCGATGGACCGGGCCGACCGGCTCACCTACTCGTGCGCGGATCCACGCCGCCGCATCGACGCCCTCTTCGTCGACCCGCGCGTCACGGTGGTCGACTACGACGTGGTGGACACCCCGCAGACCCGGCGCGCCAGCGACCACTTCCCGGTCCTGGTCGACCTGCTGCTGCCCGCCGCCGACTGACGGTACGCCGCGTCCAGGGCTGGACAACCCGCTCCGTTGTGGAGAGGATGCTGCGCGACCCGGCACTCGTGCCGCACAAAAGGAGATCCCGGTGTCCACCTCCACCGACCACGGCCGGCCCGACCCGGAGGCGAGCACTCTCGCCCTGACCCGCGACGGCCGGCCGGTCTCCGACCGGGGCGACACCGTCTGCGTGATCGGCGCCGGGGCCAGCGGCCTCACGGCCATCAAGAACCTGAAGGAGCACGGCTTCGGCGTCGACTGCTACGAGCGGGAGACCGGCGTCGGCGGCGCCTGGAACTGGCGGCACGACCGCAGCCCGGTGTACGCGAGCACGCACCTGATCTCGTCGCGGCCCTTCACCCAGTTCCCCGACTTCCCGATGCCGGACGACTGGCCGGACTACCCGCACCACAGTCAGCTGCTGTCGTACTTCGAGCGGTACGCCGACCACTTCGACCTGCGCGGGCACATCTGGTTCGGCACCGAGGTCGTCCGGGTGGAGCCCGTGGCCGGTGACCGCTGGGACGTGACGACCCGCAGCACCGGCGGCTACGGCCCCGAACGCACCTCCCGCTACGCGGCGGTGGTGGTCGCCAACGGCCACAACTGGTCGCCGAAGCTGCCCCGCTACGAGGGGCTGGAGGAGTTCCGGGGCGAGGTCATGCACGCCTCGTCCTACAAGGACCCGGCGCAGCTGCGCGGCAAGCGGGTGCTGGTGGTGGGCGCCGGCAACACGGGCTGCGACGTCGCCGTGGAGGCCGCCCAGCAGGCGTCGCGCTGCTGGCACTCCACCCGCCGGGGCTACTGGTACGCCCCGAAGTACGTCCTCGGTCGCCCCGCCGACCAGGTCAACGACGCGCTGCTGGCACTGCGTGTGCCGCTGCGGGTGCGGCAGTGGCTCTACCACTGGACGCTGCGGCTGACCGTCGGCGACCTGACGCGGTTCGGCCTGCCGAAGCCCGACCACCGGGTCTACGAGACGCACCCGATCGCCAACAGCCAGCTCGTCTACTACGTGGGCCACGGCCAGATCGCGCCGGTGCCGGACGTCGTGCGCTTCCACCCGTACGCCGTCGAGCTCTCCGACGGCCGGCAGATCGACCCGGATCTGGTCGTCTTCGCCACCGGCTACCTGCCGCGCTTCGAGTTCCTCGACCCCGCGGTGCTCGGCGACGAGGCGGGGCAGGGCCGGCCGAAGCTCTGGCTCAACGCCCTCGTCCCGGGCCGCCCCACGCTGGCCGTGGCCGGGCTGGTCCAGCCGGATTCCGGCATCTTCCCCCTGTCGCACTGGCAGACGGTGCTCTTCGCCCGGCTGCTGCGGCTGCGCGTGACCCGTCCCGACCGGGCGGACGCCTTCGCCGCCCGCGTGACGGCGAAGGCGGGGGAGCGGTACGCCGGGCCAGTCAAGGACAGCAGCCGGCACTGGTTCGAGGTGGGCCACGCCGACTACCTGCGCGCCGTCCAGCGCGCGCTGCTTGACCTGGAGGCTTCCCGGTGAGCGCGAGGAGTGCAGCGCAGCGGAGCCCCGCAGTCGCGAACGAAAGGCCGGAACAGTGAGTCAGGTGCGGATCATGCGGGGGCGGGAGTGGGCCCGCCCGGTCCGCCCGGTCCGGCGTGAGGTGCTCGGCGCGGCCCCCGAGGTGGAGCAGGGGCGGCCCCCGCTGCTCTTCGTGCCGGGCTTCGGGCACGGCGCCTGGGCGTTCGCCGAGCACTGGCTCGGCCACGCCGCCTCCCGGGGCTTCCCGGCGTACGCGCTGAGCCTGCGCGGGCACGGCGACAGCGGCCCGGCGCCGGACGCGACGCTGCGGGCGTACGCCCACGACGTGACGCAGGTGGCGGCGGGCCTGCCGCGCCAGGCGGTGCTGGTGGGGCACGGCGCCGGGGCCCTCGTGGTCGCCCACGCGCTGGCCCGCTACCCGGCGCGGGCCGCGGTGCTGGTCGCGCCGGTGCTCGGCGGCTGGGCGACGTTCGGGGCGGCGGTGCGCCGCAACCCGCTCGGCACGCTGCCGGCGGTGTTCGGCGGGCCGCTGCGGCTGCACCGCCGCCAGCTGTTCAGCCGGGAGCTGCCCGAGGCCGAGGCGCGGCGGTACGCGGACCGGCTCGGCCGGGCCGGCCGGCGGGCCCAGTGGCAACTGCTCACCGGGCGCGTCGCCGAGCCGGCGGTGGGCGACCCGCCGGTGCTGGTGCTGGGCAGCCCCGACGACCGGGTGGTCCCGGCGACGGCGCTGACCCGGGCGGCCCGGCGGTACGGCTCGGCCCCGCTGCTCTTCCCCGGCATGGGGCACGACATGATGCTCGACGCGCGGTGGCGGGAGCCGGTCGACGCCATCCTGGACTGGCTGGAGAAGGACCGGGCGCCGACCGGCCGGCCCTGACCGACCCGGGCCGGGCCGCCGGCCTCAGCCGCCCAACCGGGTCAGCAGCGAGCCGCTGTCGTCGAGGGTGGAGAGGTAGGAGCGGGCCCACGCCCGGATGTCGTGCCGGTGCAGGTGCGCCCGCATGGCCCGCATCCGCGCACCGAGGTCGTCGGGGCCCGCCCGCAGCGCCGCGAGCAGCCCCTGCTTGAGCCCCTCCAGGTCGTGCGGGTTGACCAGGTACGCCTGCGGCAGCTCGGCGGCGGCGCCGGCGAACTCGCTGAGCAGCAGCGCCCCCGTGTCGTCGACCCGGGCGGCGACGTACTCCTTGGCGACGAGGTTCATCCCGTCGCGCAGCGGGGTCACCGCCATCACGTCGGCAACCCGGTAGAGCGCGGCCAGCTCGGCGCGGTCGAACGGCTGGGTCAGGTAGTGGATCGCCGGCTCGCCGACCCGGCCGAACTCGCCGTTGATCCGTCCGACCTCGCGTTCCACCCGCTCGCGGAGGATCTGGTACTGCCCGACCCGCTCCCGGCTGGGCACCGCCACCTGCACGAGCACGGTGTCGCGCACCTTGACGTGCCCGTCGGCGATCAGTTCGCTGTAGGCCTTGAGGCGCTGCTCGATGCCCTTGGTGTAGTCCATCCGGTCGACGCTGAGGATCACCTGCTCGGGGCTGCCGAGGTCGTGGCGCAGCCGGGCGGCCCGGTCCGCCACGTCGGGCCGGGTGGCCAGCGCGGCCATCTCCACGGTGTCGATCGAGACGGGGAAGGCGCCGATGCGGACCACCCGGTCGTCGACGGCGATCCGCCGGTCGGTGGCGGGCACGTCCAGCACCTTCGCCACGAGCTGGGCGAAGTTGTGCGCGGCCTGGGAGCGCTGGAAGCCGACCAGGTCGGCGCCGAGCATCCCGCGCAGCAGTTCGGCCCGGCGCGGCAGCTGCATGAACAGCTCCGGTGGCGGGAACGGCACGTGCAGGAAGAAGCCGATGCGCAGGTCGGGCCGTAGCTGACGCAGCAGGCCCGGCACCAGTTGCAGGTGGTAGTCCTGCACCCAGACCACCGCGCCGGGCTCGGCCACGTCGGCGGTGGCCTCGGCGAACCGCTGGTTGACCCGCTGGTACGCCTCCCACCAGCGCCGGTGGTACTCGGGTTGCTCCACCGAATCGTGGTAGAGCGGCCAGAGGGTCGCGTTGGCGAAGCCCTCGTAGTGGTCGCGCAGGTCGTCGGCGCTCAGCGCGACGCTGTGCATCCGGACGCCGTCGACGTCGGGCAGGGCGGGCGCCGGGCCGGTGCCGCCGGCCCACCCGACCCACGTCGCCGGGGTGTGCCGCAGGAGGGGATGGAGGGCGCTGACCAGGCCGCCGGGGCTGCGGCGCCACTCGCAGGCACCGTCGGGCGCCATACTGTCGTCGATGGGCAGGCGGTTGGCCACCACCACGAGGGAACTCTGTCGCATCTCGGGCATTCCGATCAGCAGGGGAGTGACCGCCGCAGCGGAGGAACAACCGGGCAGTCAGCGGGGGATGTGACGGACAGCGGTATTCCTACTGACAGTAAGTTACACCAGTGTTGCGCCCCGGGCGCGGGTCGCCCGTCGTCCCGGAATGCGGGCGGAAACGTGACGGGCGGGCGGCGGTCAGACGACCGCGCCGTCGTCCGGGTCGCGCTCGTCGTCGTCGCCGGGCCGCAGCCGCCAGATCAACGCGACGAAGCCGGCCAGGATGCCGGTGAAGCCGAACAGGTTGACGATCCCGGGGTCGGCCACGGGGAAGATCGACGGGAACAGGAAGAGCACGAAACCGAGCACCATGGCCAGCACGCCGACCACCGCGTACTTAGAGAAGCGCGGCAGGGGCGGGGGTGGCGGCGGGGTGTAGCGCTCGTCCTCCGCCTCGTCGTCGGGCAGGTCCGCGCCGAAGGTGTCCAGCCCGTCGAGCAGCGACGGCTCGTCCTGGCGGCCCCGGGAGAGGGAGACGCCCGAGATGTCGGCCGCGTACGGCAGCCGGCGCACGTCGGTGGCGGTCGGCCCGGCGGGCTCCTCGGGCGTGCCGAGGGTCACCGGCCCGCCGGCGGGCCCGGGCTGGTCGTCGACGTCCTCGGCGGCGGGCCACGGGTTGTCGCCGCCGCGAGGGGCGGTGGTGTGGAAGCCGGCGACGATGCGGGCCCACTCGGCCTCGATGTCCGGCTCGTCGTCGCGGGGCTTCTCGGGGGCCGCCGTCTCGTCGGCGAGCTGGGTCAGGTAGTCGCGCGCCGTCCGCAGGTGCGACCGGTCGACGTAGAGCCGGTCCACCGGGCGGGCCGGGACGGTGGTGGTGCGGGTGACCGGGTTCAGGTCGGCCGAGGGCTGGAGGTAGGCGGCGATCCCACCGGCGGCCAGGACGTCGAGCAGGTGCTCGCCGACGCGCGGATCCACGTCGCCGGCGACGGCGTACTCGCTCGCGTCGAGCCCGTTGTCCCGCCGTCCCCGGCGGGCACCACCCGCTGACACCCGGACATCCTCCTCATCACGCGCCCGCGGCGCGGCCGCCTGAGCCCCCTCGGCGCCGACTGGCACGCCGTGCCTTGAATCGTGACACGTCCGGACCCGGTTCCGGGAGTGCCTTGTGGCGCGGCGTACGAAGTCAGGGCCCCTGCCGCAGGTCGCGACAGGGATTTATGTCCGTTCTTGCTGAATCCTTCTCAACGGAGACCCTGGTCGTGCCGCCCACGAACGCCGCCGGCGGCGGCCACGGCGCTCAGCCCGGGTCGGGCGGGGAGCCCGGCCGGACCAGGCCGCTCTCGTACGCCGCCACGACGAGCTGCGAGCGGTCCCGGGCGTGCAGCTTGGCCAGCAGCCGGCTCACGTACGTGCGGGCGGTCGCCGGGCTGATGTGCAGGACGGCCCCGATCTCGTCGTTCGACCGGCCGGCGGCGACCTCGGCCAGCACCTCCCGCTCCCGGGCGGTCAGCGAGCCCAGCCGGGCCGGGTCCGGCGCCCGGTTGCCGGAGCGCACCGCCGCCATGACCCGCCGCGTCACCGCCGGGGAGAGCAGCGCCTCACCGGCGGTGACGATGCGTACCGCCCCCCGCAGCTCGTCGGGGCCGGTGTCCTTGAGCAGGAAGCCGGACGCGCCGGCCCGGATCGCCTCGAAGACGTACTCGTCCGTGTCGAACGTGGTGAGCACGACGACCCGTACGCCGGTGAGCCGCTCGTCGGCGACGATCCGCCGGGTGGCCTCGATGCCGTCCGTGCCCGGCATCCGGACGTCCATCAGCAGGACGTCGGGCCGCTCGGTGGCCGCCAGCCGGTACGCCGCGTCGCCGTCGCCCGCCTCGCCGACCACCTCGATGTCCGGCGCCCGGTCCAGCAGCGCCCGTAGCCCCGCGCGGACCAGGTGCTGGTCGTCGACGAGTCCCACCCGGATCACGTGGTCCCTCCCAGGGGTAGTTCGGCGCGTACCTCGAAACCGCCGCCGGGCCGGTTGCCGGCGGTGACGGTGCCCCCGAGCAGGGCGGTGCGCTCCCGCATGCCGCCGAGCCCGTACCCGCGCGGGGCGTCCCCGCGCTGCCCGCGCCCGTCGTCGCGGACCGCGACGGCGACGGCGCGGGGGCCGCGGACGACGTCGATCTCGACGGTGCTCGCGTCGGCGTGACGCAGGACGTTGGTCAGCGCCTCCTGGACCAGCCGGTAGGCGGTCGAGTCGACGGCGGCGGGCAGGCCGCTCAGCTCGCCCCGCCGGCGCACGGCGACGCGCAGCCCGGCGGCCCGCGCGCCGGCGGCCAGGTCGTCCAGCCGGGCCAGTCCCGCCACCGGCTGGCGGGGTTCGGCCCCGGCCGGGTCGCGCAGCAGGCCGAGGGTGGTGCGCAGCTCCCGGACGACCTGGGTGGTGGCCGAGCGGACGTGTCCCAGGGCGGCGCGGGCGGCGACCGGGTCGTCGTCGAGGGCCTCGTCGGCCACACCGGCATGCAGCGAGATGACGGAGATGTGGTGGGCGATCACGTCGTGCAGGTCCCGGGCGATGCGCAGCCGTTCCTCCTCGACCCGGCGCGCCGCCTCGCGGGCGTGGTCGCGTTCCAGCTGCCGCAGCCGCCACCGTTGCTCCCGGCGCCGCAGCCGCCGGGAGCGGACCCCGTCGCCGAGCGCGACCGCGGCGGCCATGATGGCCACGCTGGAGGCCAGCTCGAAGCCGACGAGGTACGCGACGCTCGCGCCCTGCACCGCGCGGAACGCGGTGGAGACGACGAGCAGGCCGAGCCCCACCAGCACCGCCCAGCGCAGCTGCCCCGCCTCGGCGGCGGAGTAGAGCGCCGCGGCGAGGGGGAGGGCCAGCCCGACCGGCGGGTAGCCGGCCACGTAGTACGCCACCAGGCCGGCGGCGCTGACCACCAGCACGGTCGCCGGCGCGCGGCGGCGCAGCAGCACGAGCGCGCCGAGCCCGACGGCGAACAGGTAGGCGGGCACTTCGCGGCCCCGGTCACCGCCCACGTTCGCGGTGATCGCCGCCGCCACGACGATCGACACGGCCGCCCCGATGAGCAGGTCCAGCACCGTGGCCCGGGGTAGCCCGAGCAGCCTGCCCGCCTCCCGGCCCGCCCCCCGCTGCGCCTCGGCCACCCGCACACCCCCGAGCGTAGGTGCCGCCGGCCTCATCGCGGGGCCGACGGGTGTCCCGACCGACCGTCGCCCCGCGCGGTATCCGTGGCGGCCGGCGGTACGTCGACAGGCGACACCGCCCAACTACCGGCACGGCCGCCCGCCGCCCGCTACCCGCCGCCCTCTGCCGCCGTCCGGGATGGACGCTCACGCCGCGCGGGCCGGATCACGTTGTGGCCGCCGGCATCGGGTTCGTAGGCTCATGCCCACGACGCAGCCGCGGCGAGCGCGGCGGCGTCGCGACCACCCCTGGGAAAGGACGCCGGTGCTGTACTGGCTGATGAAGTACGTCCTCCTCGGCCCGCTGCTGAGGCTGGTCTTCCGCCCGCAGGTCGAGGGGCTGCACCACGTGCCCGACACCGGGCCGGTGATCCTCGCCAGCAACCACCTGTCGTTCTCCGACTCGATCTTCACGCCGCTGGTCGTGAAGCGACGGGTGACGTTCATCGCCAAGGCCGAGTACTTCACCGGCAAGGGCGTCAAGGGCTGGCTGACGAAGATGTTCTTCGTCGGCTCCGGCACCATCCCGGTCGACCGCTCGGGCGGCCGGGCGGCCCGCGCGGCGCTGGACACCCAGCTGCGGGTGCTGCGCGGCGGGGGCATCGCCGGCATCTACCCCGAGGGCACCCGCTCGCCGGACGGGCGGCTCTACCGGGGCAAGACCGGCGTGGCCCGGCTGGCCCTGGAGAGCGGCGCCCCGGTGATCCCGACGGCGATGCTCAACGCCGACGAGATCCAGCCGCCCGGCAAGCTGATCCCCAAGATCGCCCGGGTGCGGATCCGGTTCGGCCCGCCGTTGGACTTCTCCCGCTACGCCGGGATGGCCGGCGACCGGTTCGTCGAGCGCGCGGTGACCGACGAGATCATGTACGAGCTGATGGAGCTCTCCGGCCGCGAGTACGTCGACATGTACGCCCAGAAGGCCAAGAGCCCGCCCGCCAACCCCGTCCCGCGCGAGCCGGTCCCCGCCTGACCGGCCCGCGCCGGGCGCGGACGGTGCCACCTTCGACGCGGTAGGCCAGCACCGGCGTCAGCACCGGCGTCAGCAGGCCACGGCCGTGCCGGCGGGCGCCGCCGGAGGGCGGGCCAGGTCCAGCAGGACGGGGGCGTCGTTGCGCAGCGCGAAGGCGCGCAGCTCGGCCAGCTCCGAGCGGCCCGCCAACGACTCGCCGGCCCGCTCCAGCTCCACCGTGGCGAAGGTCAACGCGAGCATCCGGTCGGTCACGTCCGGGATGCCGGCGTAGATCTCGGCACCGGCCAGGTGCAGCTCCGCGGCCCGCCGGTGGTCGCCGTCCGCCGCGGCCAACGCGCCGGTCACCGTCCGCCGCGCCGCCTCCGACCAGGGCGTACGGTGACCCACCCGGTCCAGCATGCCGCGCACCCGGGCCGCCGCGTCCCGCCCGGCGAGGCTGGCCGCGAAGCCGGCCGCCGCGATCCACTCCCCGCTGGCCAGGGCCGGCACCGCCGACCAGGAGTCGGCCAGCTCGTCGATCAGCGCCGTCGCCTCCGTACGGCGCCCCTGAAGGGCCCGGCAGAGCGCGCCCATGCCCAGCATCGTCCAGTGCGGCCGGTGGAAGCCCCCACGGCGGGCGGCGTCCAGCGCGGCCGCCACGTCGTCGCTGTACGTGGCGGCGGCGTCGTGGTCGGAGTGCGAGCGCGCCGGCGGCACCCGATCGCCGCGCAGCACCAGCAGGCAGGCGCGCAGGCCACGAACCTGCATGTCCCAGCTGCCCGTCGGGGTGTCCACGAAGGCCTCGGCGGCGGCCAGCAGCCGGCCGAAGTCGCCCTCGAACCAGGCGCGCATGGCCTCGGCCGAGTAGCTCGTGGTCAGCGTCTGCCCGCTGGCCTTGCGCGTCGGCAGCGACGAGAGCAGAGCGTCGGAGCGCAGCCAGTCGCCCTCCTCGCAGACGGCGTAGGCGAGGTTCTGCATGGCCCGGGGCAGGGCGATCAACTGGCCGGCGCGGCTGACCTCGACGATGTTGTGCAGATCGTCCAGGCCGGACCGGTCGCCCGCCTGGTAGCGAGCGATGGCCGAGGTGATCCGGGCGTTGGTGCGGGTCTCGGTCAGCCCCAGGCGCTCGCCGATCTCCGCCGCCCGTTCGGCCGCGGCGACCGCCGGATCCCGCTCGTAGTTCAGCATGTGCAGCCGGCCCAGCTCGGCGTAGGCGTCCGCCTTCTGCGGGCTGTCCGGCAGCGGGGCGAACAGCTGCACGGCCCGGTCCAGGCAGGCCAGGGCGGCGGCCCGGTCGGCGCGCAGCCACGCGGCCTGACCGAGCAGCGTCCAGGCGCGCGCCGCGCAGGCGTCGTCGCCGTGCGCCAGCAGCCGGTCGGCGAGCGCCTGCAACTGCTCGGGGCCGCCGCCGGAGAGGAAGCCGTTGCCGTCGCGGTAGAAGGAGATCTCGGTGCTGAGCAGCTCCAACTGGAGCCTGCCGACCGGGTCGGTGTCGTCGGCCAGCCCGAGCGCCCGGCCCGCGTGGCTCGCCGCGACGTCGAGGCTGTGCAGCGCGTACGCCCGGCGGGCCGCCCGGTGCAGCGCGGCCCGGGCGGGGCCGGCGTACCGGCCGATCTCCATGCCCAGCGTGCGGGCGATCTCGTGGGCCGCCCAGCGGTGGTGGGCCAGCACCTCGGCCAGGTCGGTGTCCCGGCTCTGCGAGAGCATGTCCAGCCACTGCGCCGTCCGCTCGTGGCGCGCCACCCGCTCGGTACGGGGCAGCCGCTGGTAGCAGACGTCGCGCACCAGCACGTGCCGGAACCGGTACTCCGGTTGGCCGGCCATCGTGGAGGCGGCCTGCTCGTGCACGAAGTCGCGCTGCTCCAGCCGGCGCAGCGCGCGTTCCACCGATTCGACGGGCTGCCCGAGCGCGGCGGCCACGGCCCCCGGCCAGAACTGCACGCCGACCACGGCGGCGGCCAGCAGCACCGTGCGTTCCTTGGCGTCGAGCAGGTCGATGCGGTTGGCGATGACGGCGTGCACGCTCTCCGGCATCGGCAGGTCGAGGTGCTTCTCCAGCGACCAGCCCCGCCCGGACTGGCGCAGCGCGCCCTGCTCGATCAGCATCCGCACGTACTCGTGGGCGTAGAGCGGGTTGCCGCCGGCCACCTCGATCAGCGGGGTGAGCATGTCGGCGGAGAAGGCCGCCCGGCCGAACATGTGGGCGTAGAGCGCCGCGATGCCCGTGTCGCGCAGCGGGGGCAGGGTGATGGTCACCGAGCCGGTGATCGTCCCCGCCCAGCTCGGGTCCCGGTCGACGAGTTCGGGCCGGGCGGTGCAGAGCAGCAGCAGCGGCACGTCCCGGGCGGCGGTGCCGAGCAGTTCCACGAAGCGCAGCATCGCGTCGTCGGCCCAGTGCAGGTCCTCGAAGACCAGTACGGTCGGCCGCCGGGCGGCGAGGGCGAGCAGGAAGCGCCGCCACGCCGACTCGGTCTCCTCGGCCGGCAGCGGCGTGCCCGGCAGGCCCACCATCGGCCGCAGGGCGTCGACGAGGCGCTGCCGCTCGCCCGGGCCGACCAGCTCGCCGACGGCGGAGGCGAGCCGCTGGGCGGCGCTGGACGCCGGGTCGGTGTCCAGGATGCCGGCCTCGGACTTGACGATGTCGGCCAGCGCCGCGAACGTCACGTTCTCGCCGAACGGCGGGCACCGCCCGATGCGCCAGGTCAGCGGCTCGTCGACCAACTGGTCCACGTGCCGGTACAGCTCCCGGACCAGCCGGCTCTTGCCCAGCCCGGCCCGGCCGAAGACCGTCACCACCTGCGGGCGCCGGTCGCGCAACGACCGGTGCAGGGCGTTGACCAGCATTCCCAGCTCGTGTTCGCGGTCGATCAGCGGCGTGACGTCCGGCTGCCGGTCGGTCGGCTGCCGGCGTACCGGCGACAGGGCCAGCCACACCTCGGTCGTCGTCGACCGCCCGCGCAGGGTCACCGGCGGCTGCTCGGAATAGCGGATGGCGTCCCGGGTGAGGGCGTGCGTCACGCCGCAGACCAGCACCCCGCCGGGCGGGGCGACGGACTGCATCCGGGAGGCCGTGTTGACCACGTCGCCGGCCACGATCGCCTGACCGCCGTCGCGGGCGGCGGCCACGTCGACCAGCGCCTCGCCGGTGGCCACCCCGACCCGGAAGCGCAGCGCCTCCGCGCCGGTGGGGGCGAAGCGGGTCAGCACCCGTTGCAGCTCCAGGCCGGCCCGCACGCAGCGCAGCGCGTCGGTCTCGGTGGCCACGGGCGCGCCGAACAAAGCCATCACCGCGTCGCCGATGTACTTCTCCACCACTCCGCCGTACTGGCCCACGACGCGGCGGGCGGCCGAGAAGAACCCGGTCTGCATGCCCCGGACCAGCTCCGGGTCGGCCCGCTCGACGTACGGGGTGAAGTCGATCAGGTCGACGAAGAGCACGCTGACCCGGCGGCGGTCCTCCTGCGGGGCCACCTGCCGTTCGGTGCCCGGCCGGGCCGCGCCGCAGGAGGTGCAGAACGCCACGTCCCGGGCGAGCGGGCGCAGGCAGTGCGGACACACCGCGCCCAGCTCGTTGCCGCAGCCGCCGCAGAAGCGGTCGCCTGCGGCGGCCGTACGTCCACAGCGGTCACACTGCGTGGCGATGACACCCTCCACTGGCGGTCCCGCCGGCGCCGGGATCGGCACCGTTGTGCTGTCAGTATCGTCGTCCGCCCTGCTGTCGGGTACCGGGCTGTTGGTTTGTGGACAGTCCACCGGCCGGTCCTGCCGTTACAGTCAGGCGGCTGATTGTCGACCATTGACCACAGGGGGATTCCCGATGGTGTACGTGATGTTGCAGAGCGACTGGACCGACGGCAACGGGGTGAGCCACCTCGCCGGCGACTCCGTCGACGTGGACGCCGCCACGCTGGCCGCGCTCCAGGCGCAGGGCATCGTCAGCGAGCAGTCCGGCGGCGGCAAGGACGGCACGGAGTGGGTCGGGCCGGGCAGCACCAACTGGGTCGGCCCGGGCAGCAACACTCCCTGACACCCCACGCGAAAGGGCCGGAGCGACTGCTCCGGCCCTTCTACGCGTACGCCTCAGCGCTCGCTCATGCCGGCGCGGCGCCGCAGCGCCGCCACGTCGGTGACCACGATGCGCCGGCCCTCCGTGCGCAGCCAACCCCGGTTGGCGAACGACCCGATGGCCTGGTTGACGCTCTGCCGCGAGCCGCCGGCCATCTCGGCGAGCTGGCTCTGGTTGAGCTCGATGGTGATCATCGGGGCCTGGCTCTCGCCGGCGAGCCGCACCAGGGTCTTGGCCACCCGGCCGGGCAGGTCCAGGAAGACGTGGTCGGCGTTCTGCTCGGTCAGCCGGCGGATCAGCCCACCGAGCGAGCGCATTACCGCGTCGAGGATGCGCGGGTTGGAGTGCACCAGCTCCATGAAGGCGCCCCGGGACAGCGCGAGCGCCTGGCAGTCCTCGATCGCCTCGGCCGAGGCGGACCGGGTGGAGGCGTCGAGCAGGGAGACCTCGCCCAGCACGTCCGGCGGACGGATGACCGACAGCACCGCGCGCTCGCCGGTCGGCGCGGTGCGGAAGACCGCGACCGCGCCCCGGCGCAGCACGATGAGGGACTCGCCGGGGTCGTTCTCGACGAAGAGCAGCTGACCCTTGCGGTACGTGCGGGGAACCGCCGCGGCGATCACCCGCTGGCGGACCTCCGGCTCCAGCCCGGCGAACATCTCCACACCCGTGAGCGCGTCGCCCGGCTCCGGTAGGCGCATCTCCACGGTCCAACCCCTCCCCGGTCAAGGACCACAACTCGCTCACCGGGTGAACCTGAAGGCCCTCGACGAGGTGAACTGACACCGGTTCGGCGTCCGGTAGCGGTACACATCAGATCATGACGCTCCGGTCGCTTGCTGTACACCCCTCGAAGCACTTCCGTGACACTCCCGAGCTGCGGCGACCGGCCTGGCGGGAGGCGTCGGCGCCGCCGGAGCGGCGGTCCCGGCCGCCCCGGTGGGCCGGGCGCAGCGGCGGCACCGCCCGCCCCGGTGGGCCGGGCGTGACGGGCGTGGGCGAGGATGACCGGTGATGGTCTACCGCTACTTCTACGACTGCGAGTTCATCGAGGACGGCCGGCTCGTCGACCTGGTGTCGATCGGCGTCGTCGACGAGTACGGCCGCGAGTTCTACGCCGTCTCGACCGAGTTCGACGACTCGCGGGCCGTGCCCTGGGTGCGCCGCAACGTGCTCGACAAGCTGCCCTCCCCGGCCAACCGCGCCTGGCGCTCGCGCGAGCGCATCCGCGACGAGCTGTACGACTTCCTCGTCGAGCCGGTCCGCGACCGCCCGGGCGAGCAGTTGGAGCTGTGGGCCTGGTACGCCGCGTACGACCACGTGGTCCTCGCGCAGCTGTGGGGCGCCATGCCGGCGCTGCCCCGGGAGATCCCCCGGTTCACCAAGGACCTGCGTCAGCTCTGGGACGACCGGGGCCGGCCGCCGCTGCCGGACGCCGACGCGGCGCGGCACGACGCCCTGGTCGACGCCCGGCACAACCTGGCCCGGTGGCGGGCGATGACCGGTTCGTAGGTTTGGTCGGTTCTGTCCCGGGCACCGGTGCGACGTCGAGCCGATGTGAGGGAGAGCCCCATGAGCAACGAACCGACAAGCGCCGACGAGGCCCGGCGCCGGGTCACCGAACTGATCCGCGAGGCCCGCATCTGCATGCTGACCACGAGTGCCGTGGACGGCCGGCTGGTGAGCCGCCCGATGGGACTGCAGGAGGCGGAGTTCGACGGCGACCTGTGGTTCTTCGCGTACGCCGACTCCGCCAAGGTCCGGCAGATCCGCGTGAACCCCGAGGTCAACGTCTCCTTCTCCGACTCCCGGCGCAACGCCTGGGTTTCGGTCGCGGGCACGGCCCGGGAGGGCTACGACCGGGCGAAGGCCGAGGAGCTGTGGAGCCCGGTGCTCAAGGCGTGGTTCCCGGACGGGCTGGAGACGCCCGGGCTCACCCTGATCAGGGTGCACGCCAGCTCCGCTGAGTACTGGGACTCCCCGTCGAGCACGATGGTCAACCTGTTCGGGTACGCCAAGGCC
The DNA here is from genome assembly GCF_059359355.1 of Micromonospora sp. ZG13. NCBI lineage: Bacteria > Bacillati > Actinomycetota > Actinomycetes > Micromonosporales > Micromonosporaceae > Micromonospora > Micromonospora sp. ZG13. The sequence continues at coordinate 274,466 of NZ_JCADBQ010000005.1, read as the reverse complement.
GCGGTGACCGGCAAGCCGCCGAAGGCGGGGGAGAACCACGAGGTCAGCTACTGACCGGTAGGCCGACCGGCCGGTGGGACCGGCCCGGGGCGCGGTGTCGGCGCACGCCCGCGGCGACTACAGTGCGCACTGACGGCCCGCCCCGGGCCGGCAACGGCGCCGATGGTCTGATCCGACACATATCCTGGGGCAAATCGGGCTTCACCTGATGCTCCAGGAGGATGAGCGATCATGCGTATCGGCGTGCTCACCGGCGGCGGCGACTGCCCAGGTCTCAACGCGGTCATCCGGGCGGTGGTCCGCAAGGGCGTCGCCAGCTACGGCCACGAGTTCGTGGGTTTCCGGGACGGCTGGAAGGGTCCGTTGGAGGGCCTGTCCCGTCCCCTGGGCATCGCGGAGGTCCGCGGCATCCTGCCGCGCGGCGGCACCATCCTCGGTTCGTCCCGGACCAACCCCTTCAAGATCGAGAACGGCGTCGAGCGGATCAAGGAGAACCTCGCCGCGCAGGGCGTGGACGCGCTCATCGCGATCGGCGGCGAGGACACCCTCGGCGTGGCCACCAAGCTGCACGAGCTCGGGGTGCACGTGATCGGCGTGCCGAAGACGATCGACAACGACCTCGGCGCCACCGACTACACCTTCGGCTTCGACACCGCCGTCAATATCGCGATGGAGGCGATCGACCGGCTGCACACCACCGCCGAGAGCCACCACCGCACCCTGGTCGTCGAGGTGATGGGCCGGCACGCCGGCTGGATCGCCCTGCACGCCGGCCTGGCCGGCGGCGCCAACGTGATCCTGCTGCCGGAGCGGCAGTTCGACGTCGAGCAGGTCGCCGGCTACGTCGAGAAGCGCTTCCAGCACCAGTACGCCCCGATCGTCGTGGTCGCCGAGGGCGCCCAGCCGCTGGACGGTCAGATGGTCCTGCACAACCAGGAGCTCGACGCGTTCGGCCACGTCCGCCTCGGCGGCATCGGCCAGTGGCTCGCCGAGCAGCTTGAGGCCAAGACCGGCAAGGAGGCCCGCACCGTCGTGCTCGGGCACATCCAGCGCGGCGGCACCCCGAGCGCCTTCGACCGCGTGCTCGCCACCCGGCTCGGCCTCCAGGCGATCGACGCCGTCCACGAGGGCGACTGGGGCAAGATGGTCGCCATGCAGAGCACGGACATCGTCCGCGTGCCGCTGGCCGACGCCACCCGCGAGCTGAAGACCGTGCCGCTGGAGCGGTACGCCGAGGCCGAGGTCTTCTTCGGCAGCTGATCCATCCGTGGCGTCGCGACGGGCCGCCCGGCCCGTCGCGACGCCGGCTCACGGCGAGGGGGTACGACGGCGATGGCGGGTACGGTGCACACGGTCGCGGTCATCGGGGCCGGCAAGATCGGCGAGCTGATGCTCTCCGGGCTGCTGCGCTCGGGCTGGCCCGTGGACCGGCTGCTCGCCACCGCCCGCCGGCCCGCCCGCGCCGAGGAGCTGACCGCCCGCTACGGGGTCCGGGTGGTGGACAACCTGACGGCGGTGGACGAGGCGGAGGTGCTCGCCGTCTCGGTCAAGCCGCAGGACGCGGCGACCCTGCTGGACGAGATCGGGCCGAAGGTGCCCGCCGACAAGCTGGTCATCTCGCTCTGCGCCGGCCTGCCGACCAGCTTCTTCAACCGCCGGCTGCCCGAGGGCACGCCCGTGGTGCGGGTGATGACCAACACCCCGGCCCTGGTCGACCAGGCGATGACCGCGATCTCCGCCGGCGCGCACGCCACCGGGGCGCACCTGGCGTTGGCCGAGGAGATGTTCAAGCCGCTCGGGTCGACCGTCCGGGTGCCCGAGTCGCAGCAGGACGCCGTCACCGCGCTCTCCGGCTCCGGGCCGGCGTACTTCTACCTGCTCGTCGAGGCGATGATCGACGCCGGCATCCTGCTCGGCCTGCCCCGGCAGGTCGCGCACGAGCTGATCGTGCAGACCGCGATCGGCTCGGCGGTGATGCTGCGCGACTCCGGCGAGCACCCGGTGAAGCTGCGCGAGGCGGTCACCTCGCCGGCCGGCACCACCATCTCCGCCGTGCGCGAGCTGGAGAAGCACGGCGTACGCGCGGCGCTGCTCGCCGCGCTGGAAGCGGCCCGCGACCGCGCCCGCGAACTGGCGGCCCAGGCCGACTGACTCTTCCCCGCCGTACGTGGACGCGATCGGTGGCGCCGGATCCCACCACTGAACACGACGCCGACCCGGCCGATCCTCTCGCCCGGGTCGGCGCCTTGGTCGCCGAGATCACCGGTAGAGCAGGTGGGGCTCGCGTCGACGGTTGAAGTCCGCCAGCTCGTCGGCCCAGGCGCCGACCACGTCGTCCACGTCGGCCCCCGCGTCGATCATCGTGCGCAGCCGAGGTGACCCGGTCAGCTTGTCGATCCAGTACGGCCGCACGGCGTCCCACGAGTCGCGCCGCCACGCGAACGCCTCGTACTTGTGCGCCTCCACCAGCATCGCGACCGCCGTGCGGATCGGGTCGTACGCCGCCCGGTCGACGACCTTGACCTCGACCCCCGCGCAGAGCTTGTTGAGCAGCGCGGGCTTCTGCCCGGCGGACGTCGGCGTGAAGTAGGCCTCGCGGAACTCGACGCCGGGCAGCTCGCGGGCGTTGAGCCGGTCGGACCAGTGGTAGTCGAAGTCGTCGGCCAGCCCGCCGATCAGCTCGAACGGCTTGCAGGTGCCCCGGCCCTCGGTGAGCGACGCGACGCCCTCGAACAGACCGGTGCCCGGGTAGACCAGCGCGGTGTCCGTGGTGGGCATGTTCGGGCTGGGCAGCACCCAGGGCAGGTCGGTGTCGGCGGCCAGCTTGTCGCGCTTCCAGTGCCGGCACTCCACGACGTGCAGGTCGACCTTGCGGCCGGCCTCGGCGGGCAGGAACTCGGCGTTGAAGAACCGGGCCAGCTCGCCGACGGTCATGCCATGCTGCTGGACAATCTCCTTCAGGCCCACCCCGGAGGTGTAGCCGGCGGTCATCATCGGCCCGTAGGCCCGGCCGCCGACCGGGTTCGGCCGGTCCAGCACCACGTAGCGCTTGCCGACCCGGGCCGCCGCCATCATCGAGGTGTACATCGTCCAGATGTACGTGTAGAAGCGGGCGCCGACGTCCTGGATGTCGAAGACGACGGTGTCGACGCCGGCCTGGGTGAACATGGACTCCCACTTGGCCAGCGAGGCCCCGTACGCGTCGTAGACGGTGATCCCGGTGCGGGCGTCGATGCCGGTGCCCTCGCTGCCGCCAGCCTGCGCCGAGCCGCGGAAGCCGTGCTCGGGGCCGAACGCGGCGGCCAGCCGCACCGTGCCGGAGGCGTGCATCAGGTCGACCAGGTGCCGGTAGTCCGAGTCCACGCCGGTGGGGTTCGAGATCACGCCCACCCGCTGGCCGGCGAGGTCGGCGAAGTCGGAGCGTACGAGCACGTCGAGCCCGGTCTCCACGTGGCGGATGCCGGGCGCGGCGTGACCGGCCGCGCCGGGGGCCGTCGCCGCGACCGCGCCCACGGTCACCGCACCCGCTCCGGCCAGGAACTTCCTACGCTCCATGTCGCCCCTCCCGTCGGTTTGGTCGAAACTTAGCTACACGTGGATGCCCCGTCAAGGAAGGTTAGCTACAAACCCGGTCCGGCCGGGTGCCGTCCGGAGCCGTGCGCTGGTGTCCGACCGGGCACGCCCGGAGCGTCGGGTGCCCCATACTGGCCCCGTGTTCACCCTCGCCCAGGCCCGCCACCTGATCGCCACCCTGCGCCCCCGCGTCGACGAGCTGATCCGGCTGCGGGCCGACCTGGCCGAGCTGCGCGTCGACCTGGCCGAACGGGGCGCCAGCCCGCTCGGCGGACTCGCCGAGGTCAAGGGCCTGGAGGCGCGGCTGCACGCCCTCGTCGAGGAGCTGCACTCGCACGACATCCAGGTCAAGGGCATCGCGCCGGTGCTGCTCGACTTTCCCGGCGAGCGCGACGGCCGGCCGGTGCTCTGGTGCTGGCTGGAGGGGGACAGCGACGTGCGCTGGTACCACCGGATGGAGTGCGGCTTCGCCGGCCGTCGCCCGGTCTGACCCGGCGGCGGTGCTCAGGCCAGGGACGCGAGCGTGGCCGGGGAGACGTTGCCGCCGCTGAGCACCAGCACGGTACGGGTGCCCGGCCCGGCGTCGACCAGGCCGGCCCGCAACGCGGCGAGCGTGACGGCGGCGGACGGTTCGACCAGGAGCTTCGTCGCGTCCAGCAGCTCCCACCAGGCGGCCCGGATGTCCTCCTCGGACACCTCGACCACCTCGTCCACCAGCGCGCGGGCGTGCGCCAGCGTGTGCCGCCCGGCGAACGGAGCCGCCAGCCCGTCGGCGATCGACACGGGACGCGCCGCGAGGGCGTCGCCCCCGGTGCGCAGCGCGTGGCCGAGGGCGTTGGCGGTGACCGGCTCGACGCCGACGACGCGCGTGCCCGGGGCGGCCGCCCGTACGGCCGACGCCACCCCGCTGATCAGCCCGCCGCCGCCCACCGGCACGAGGACCAGCTCCGGCGGCGGGCCGTCGGCCAGGATCTCCCTGCCGACGGTGGCCTGACCGGCGATGACGTCCGGGTCGTCGAACGGGTGCAGGAGGTGGTAGCCGCGCTCCGCCGCGAGCGCCTGGCAGGTCCCCGCGAGGTCGTCGGTGAAGACGACCTCGCCGCCGTACCGGCGGACCGTCTCGACCTTGGTCGGCACCGCGTGCGGCGGCATGCAGACGACCGTCGGCAGACCGAAGGCGCGGCCGGCGAAGGCCACCGCCGCCGCGTGGTTGCCGGCGGAGAAGGCGGTCAGCCCGGCGGGCGCCCCCTGCCGTTCGACGCGGGCGAGCAGCGCGTTGAGCGCGCCCCGCACCTTGAAGCTGCCGGTGTGCTGGAGATTCTCCGCCTTGACGGCGAGGTCGAGCCGCAGCGGGTCGCCGAGGCGGGGGCAGGGCAGCAACGGGGTGCGTACGACCCGTCCCGCGATGCGCTGCTCGGCCGTGCTGATGTCGTCCACGGTGGTGAGCTGCACGGTCGCAGCCTAGCCCGGCCCGGCCGGTCGCACCGTCCGTGATGCGACCGGCCGGACCCGCGCCCGGGCGGCCCGGCGGGCCCGCGTTCCCGGCACCTGGTCAGCCGCGGCGCGACCGTGCCACGGCGGTGGCCGACGGGACGGGTTTCAGCGGGTGGCTTCGGTCAGCGCGGCGCGCACCTTGGCGGCGTCGGCCGGCGCCTCGCGCTCCCAGTCCGCCGGGTCGAGGGAGTAGATGGTCCCGTACGCCGGGGTGTCCGGCTGGTAGCGCCAGCTCTCGGCGAGCGTGCCGGCGTCGACGGCGTCGTAGCCGATCCGGTCCAGGAAGGCCGTGGCCTCCGCCTTCGCGCCCGCGTCGTCGCCGGCGATCGGCAGCGCGCTGCGGTCGGCGGCGCCGGTCGGCCGGGCCAGCGTGTGCAGGTGCTTGAAGAAGATGTTGTTGAACACCTTGACCACCCGCGACTGCGGCAGGTGCCGCTGGAGCAGTTCGCTGCTGGTGGTGGAGCCCGAGTCGAGCTCGGAGATCTGTCCGTCCCGCTGCGGGTAGTAGTTGTTGGTGTCCAGCACGAGCTTGCCGGCGAGCGGCTCGACGGGCACGTCCCGGTACGCCTTCAGCGGAATGGTGACGACCACCAGGTCGCCGGCCTCCGCCGCTTCCCGGGCCGTGGCCGCCCGCGCGCGGGGGCCCAGCTCCTCGACGAGGTCCTTGAGGGTCTCCGGGCCGCGCGAGTTGCTCAGCACCACGTCGTAGCCGGCGGCCACCGCCAGCCGCGCCACCGTGCCGCCGATGTGTCCACTGCCGATCAGTCCCACAGTTGTCATGCCGGTTCCCAACTCCGCTCGCGGTGACGGTATTCCCCACCTGGATGGTCGACAATGCGCCGGACCGCCACCACCACCCGCTCGACGCGGTCGCCGGTCGCGGGATCGGTCCAGACGAACACCACAGGTCTGGCCGCCGCGAAGAGCGGCCAGACGAACGGCGGCAGGTCCTCGGGTGGCACCCGGATGTAGGGCGTCGCCCCGTCGACCCGGGCGAGCAGATGCTCCAGCGCGAAGCGGTGCCGCCCCGGGCCGTCGAGGTGCTCGGGAGCCGGCGGGAGGTGCCGCAGCCGGCCGTGGTCGCGCAGCACGTCGTCGGGCACGGCGGCGTCGAACACCACCCGCCCGGCGTCGAGCGGGCCCTGGATGCTGACGTGATGCTCGGGCGGGATCCGGCCCGGTGCGGCGGGCGACTCCTGCACCGCGAAGAACATCCCGCCCCCCTCCGCCCGGACCGTCCCAGGTGTCGCCGATCGTAGTCCGGCCGACACCCGGCGGCACGGTGGCGACGCGGGCGCCCTGGCCAGCCGGTCGAGGCGGGCTGGCTCTCAGGTCGCCGCGGGCAGCGCCTTCTCGATCGCGGCGCGCAGCTCGGCCGCGCCGGGCTCGACGGTGGGCGCGAAGCGGGCCGCCACCGTGCCGTCCGGGGCGACGAGGAACTTCTCGAAGTTCCACCGCACGTCGCCGCTGTGGCCGTCGGCGTCGGCCGTGCCCATCAGGTCCGCGTAGAGCGGGTGGCGGTCGGCGCCGTTGACGTCGACCTTCTCCGTCAGCGGGAAGCTCACCCCGTAGTTGACCTGGCAGAAGTCGCTGATCTCGGCGGCGCTGCCCGGCTCCTGGCCGGCGAACTGGTTGCAGGGCACGCCGAGCACCACCAGGCCGCGGTCGGCGTACTCGTCGTGCAGCGCCTGGAGGCCGGCGTACTGCGGGGTGAGGCCGCAGCGGGAGGCGACGTTGACCACCAGCAGCGCGCGCCCGCGGTACTGCGCGAGGTCGGCCGGGCCGCCGGTCAGAGCGTCGATCGGGATGTCGAAGACGGTCATGGGCCCGAGGCTACGCGTCGCCCCGGATGGGCGCCGGGCCACCGCCCGGCTACCGCCAGTCGCCGGTCGGGGCCGGTCGGGAGGGCTGGTCGCGCTCCCAGTGGAAATCGATAGATGCACATCTTGACGAAGCGATGACGACGTGAGTAGCGTCTCACCATCAATCTGGAAAGTTTCCTAACTGTTTAGGGAGACGCCGCATGAAGAGATCGCTCCGCCGGGCCCTCTGGGTCGGCGCCGTGATGGCGGTGACCGCCGCCACGGTCCCGATGGCCAGTGCGTTCGGCGCCGGCAGCGTGACCGCCGGTTTCGCCAAGGCGCAGGACTGGGGGACCGGTCACGAGACGCGGGTGACCGTCACCAACGGGACGAGCGCCCCGGTGAGCACCTGGCGCATCGAGTTCGACCTGCCGTCGGGCACCAGCATCAGCAGTTCCTGGGACGCCGACGTCACGCGTACCGGCGACCACTACGTCGCGGTGAAGAAGAGCTGGGCCGGCCCGATCGCGGCGGGCGCCTCGTTCAGCTGGGGTTACAACGGCACCGGCGCGTACAAGGCGCCGCTGAACTGCACGATCAACGGCGCGCCGTGCGGCGGCGGCACCCCGCCCCCCACCACGGCGCCGCCGACCACCACCCCGCCGACCACGGCGCCGCCCACCACCGCGCCGCCGACCACGCCTCCGCCCACCACCCCGCCGCCGGGCCCGGGCGGCAAGAAGGTCGTCGGCTACTTCGCGCAGTGGGGCGTCTACGCCCGCAACTACCACGTGAAGAACATCCACACCAGCGGCTCGGCCGCCAAGCTGACCCACATCCTGTACGCCTTCGGCAACACCACCGGCGGCCGCTGCACCATCGGTGACAGCTACGCCGACTACGAGAAGGCCTACACCGCTGCGGACAGCGTCGACGGCGTCGCCGACACCTGGGACCAGCCGCTGCGCGGCAGCTTCAACCAGCTGCGCAAGCTCAAGAAGATGTACCCGAACCTGAAGGTGATCTGGTCCTTCGGCGGCTGGACCTGGTCCGGCGGCTTCACCCAGGCCGCGCAGAACCCGGCCGCATTCGCCGAGAGCTGCCACAACCTGGTCGAGGACCCGCGCTGGGCGGACGTCTTCGACGGCATCGACGTCGACTGGGAGTACCCGAACGCCTGCGGGCTCACCTGTGACAGCAGCGGCCCGAACGCCTTCAAGAACGTCGTCAGCGCGCTGCGCTCGAAGTTCGGCTCCTCCGCGCTGGTCACCGCCGCGATCACGGCCGACGGCAGCAACGGCGGCAAGATCGACGCCACCGACTACGCCGGCGCCGCGACGCACCTCAACTGGATCATGCCGATGACGTACGACTACTTCGGCGCCTTCAACGCGCAGGGCCCCACCGCCCCGCACTCCCCGCTCACCTCGTACGCCGGCATCCCGCAGCAGGGCTTCTGGTCGGACGCGGCGATCCAGAAGCTCAAGAGCAAGGGCGTCCCGTCGGACAAGCTGCTGCTCGGCATCGGCTTCTACGGCCGGGGCTGGACCGGGGTGACCCAGACCGCGCCGGGTGGCACCGCCACCGGCCCGGCGCCGGGCACCTACGAGCAGGGCATCGAGGACTACAAGGTCCTCAAGAACACCTGCCCGGCCACCGGGACCATCGCCGGCACGGCGTACGCCAAGTGCGGCAGCAACTGGTGGAGCTACGACACCCCCGCCACGATCAACGGCAAGATGACGTACGCGAAGAACCAGGGCCTCGGTGGCGCGTTCTTCTGGGAGCTCTCCGGTGACACCGGCAACGGCGAGCTGATCGGCGCCATCAAGGGCGGTCTCGGCTGAGCCGAGGGCCGACGCACCACCCACACGGCGGGGAGGGACCACGCACCGGTCCCTCCCCGCCCGCCGTGTGCGGTCGGTGCCCGGATCGCCCGGTTCCTGGCGCGGCGGCGTCGGGGCACGTGTGTCGATGTGACAGACTCGCCGCGCAACGGGCTCGATGCCCACGGCGACGGAGGTGGCGATGCGCGCGAGGCGCGGAAGGCTGGCGGCGGGCGTCGTACTGCTCGGGATCCTGCCCCTCGCACTGCTCGGCTGCGGCATCGGCGAGGAGGAGGATCCGGCGACCAAGCCCGGTCGCGCCCCGGCCGAGGAGGCCACCGCGAAGTCGCGGGAGCGGGTGCAGGCATACCTCGACGCGATGACCGCCAAGGACGTGGCGGCCGGGCGCAGCCAGCTCTGCGCGGCCCTCCAGGAGAGCTTCGACGCCGCCGCGACCGGCCCCAACGGCGACTTCGCCGACCACTTCACCGTGCCGCAGGCCGAGATCACCGACATCCGCTCGGGCCCCCGGGGCCAGGAGGTGAGCACGTCGGTCTCGGTTGCCGCCGGCTCCCGCACGATCACCCGGCCGCTGCTGTTCACGGTCACCCGCGACGGCGCCGACTGGTGCATCGCCGCCGAGGCGCCGGGCGGCAACACCGCCTCCCCGGCCGCCCCCGCCTCGTCCGTGTCCGGGTGAGTCGGCTCTCACCTGCCGGAACCATCCCCCTCGCCGACAGGTCGCGTGCCCGGTCGCCGTACGCTTTCTGTCATGCGCCATGAGTGGCATCAGCTGAGCCATCCCGCGGTGGGCAGCCCTGGGCTGCAGACCAGCCGTCCGACCGTCGACTCCGCCGAGGACGCGGCCCTCGGCCTCGACCGCTGGCGGGAGCTGCCGCGCGCGCAGACCCCGCCCTGGCCGGACCCGGCCGGCGTCGCCGAGGTCTGCAAGGTGCTCGACACCGTGCCCTCGGTGGTGGCGCCCTACGAGGTCGACCAGCTGCGGCAGCGGCTGGCGCTGGTGTGCGAGGGCAAGGCGTTCCTGCTCCAGGGCGGTGACTGCGCGGAGACCTTCGTCGACAACACCGAGAGCCACCTGCTGGCCAACGCCCGCACCCTGCTCCAGATGGCGATCGTGCTCACCTACGGCGCCTCGCTGCCGGTGGTCAAGGTGGCGCGGGTCGCCGGGCAGTACACCAAGCCCCGGTCGCTGCCGACCGACGCGCGCGGCCTGCCCGCCTACCGCGGTGACATGATCAACTCGCTGGAGGCGACGCCGGAGGCCCGGGCCGCCGACCCGCAGCGCATGATCCGGGCGTACGCGAACTCGGCCGCCGCGATGAACATGCTCCGCGCGTACCTGGCCGGCGGGCTGGCCGACCTGCACGCGGTGCACGACTGGAACAAGGGCTTCGTCAAGAACTCCCCGGCCGGCGAGCGCTACGAGGCGATCGCCCGCGAGATCGACCGGGCGCTGGCCTTCATCCGGGCCTGTGGGATGACCGACGACGAGGCGCTGCGCACCGTCACCCTCTACTGCTCCCACGAGGCCCTCGCCCTGGAGTACGACCGGGCGCTGACCCGGGTCTCCGACAGCCGGGCGTACGGGCTGTCCGGGCACTTCCTCTGGATCGGCGAGCGCACCCGGCAGATCGACGGGGCGCACATCGACTTCATCTCCCGCATCGCCAACCCGATCGGCGTGAAGCTCGGCCCGACGACGACCCCGGACGAGGCGATCGAGCTCTGCGAGAAGCTCAACCCGGAGAACGTCCCCGGCCGGCTCACCCTGATCAGCCGGATGGGCAACCACCGGGTCCGCGACGCCCTGCCGCCGATCGTGGCGAAGGTGACCGCCGCCGGCGCCAAGGTGGTCTGGCAGTGCGACCCGATGCACGGCAACACGCACGAGTCGTCCAACGGCTACAAGACCCGGCACTTCGACCGCATCGTCGACGAGGTGCTCGGCTACTTCGAGGTGCACCGGGGCCTGGAGACCCACCCCGGCGGCCTGCACGTCGAGCTGACCGGTGAGGACGTCACCGAGTGCCTCGGCGGCGCCCAGGGCATCGAGGACCTCGACCTGCCCGGCCGGTACGAGACCGCCTGCGACCCGCGACTGAACACCCAGCAGTCGCTGGAGCTGGCGTTCCTCGTGGCGGAGATGCTCCGTGGCTGACGCGAGGAGTGAGCTTGCGGGCCCTGCAGCCGGCAGCCGGAAGGATGACTGTGGCTGACGCGTTTGTCGATCTTCGTTCGGACACCGTCACCCGGCCGACGCCGGGGATGCGGGAGGCGATGGCGGGGGCCGACGTCGGCGACGACGTCTACGGCGAGGACCCCACCGTCAACGCGCTGGAGGCGGAGGTCGCCGCGCTGTTCGGGCACGAGGCGGCGCTGTTCGCCCCGAGCGGGTCGATGGCCAACCAGATCGCCCTGCAACTGGTGGTGCCGCCGGGCAACGAGCTACTCTGCGACGCCGACGCGCACGTGGTGACGTACGAGATCGGGGCCGCCGCGGCGTACGGCGGCATCTCCTCGCGGACCTGGCCGGCGGTCGGCGCGGACGTCGACCCGGACGCGGTCGCCGCGATGATCCGCCCGGACGGCTACTGGGCGGTGCCCACCCGGGCGATCGCCGTCGAGCAGACCCACAACCGGGGCGGCGGCGGGGTGATCCCGCTGGCCACCCTGCGCGAGCTGCGCCGGATCGCCGACGACGCGCAGGTGGCGCTGCACTGCGACGGCGCCCGGATCTGGCACGCGCACGTCGCCGACGGCGTGCCGCTGGCCGACTACGGCGCCCTCTTCGACACGCTGTCGGTCTGCCTCTCCAAGGGGCTCGGCGCGCCCGTCGGCTCGCTGGTCGTCGGCAGCGCCGACAAGATCGAGCGGGCCCGGTTCCTCCGCAAGCGGATGGGCGGCGGGATGCGGCAGGCGGGCATCCTGGCCGCCGCCGGCCGGTACGCCCTCGCCCACCACGTCGAACGGCTCGCCGACGACCACGCGAAGGCGGCGAGGCTGGCCGAGGCGATCGCCCCGTTCGGGGTGCTGGCCACGACCGTGCGGACCAACCTGGTGCCGCTGGACCTGACCAAGGCGCCGATGGACGCGCACGCCCTGGCCGCCGCCGCGCGCGCCGAGGGCGTCCTGGTCTCGGTGCTCGGCCCCCGCACGGCCCGCCTGGTCACCCACCTGGGCGTCGACGACGCCGGCATCGACCGCGCCGTCGAGGTCCTCACCCGCGTCCTGCGGGGCTGACCGCCTTGCCGGCCCCGCGTCAGGGGTGCAGGCGCTTCAGGGTGGCGATGTCCGCGGCGTGGCCGACGTGCTTCTCCGTCGGCGTCTCGACCACGATCGGGACGCCGGCGGTGGCCGGGTGCGCCATCAGCTCGGCGAACGCCGGCTCGCCGATGGTGCCCTTGCCGATGTTCTCGTGCCGGTCCCGGGTCGAGCCGCACAGGTCCTTCGAATCGTTGGCGTGCACCAGCCGCAGGCGGTCGGCCCCGACCGTCGCCACGAGCGTGTCCAGCGTCGCGGTCATGCCGCCGGCGGCGGCCAGGTCGTGCCCGGCGGCCCAGGCGTGGCAGGTGTCGAAGCAGACCCCGAGCCAGGGGTGCCGCTCCACCGCGTCGAGGTAGGGCCCGAGCTGCTCCACCCGGGAGGCGAGTGAGCGGCCGCCGCCCGCGCTCGGCTCGACCAGCAGCCGCGGGCCGTCCGCTGCCGCCGCCTCGTCGAGCAGCGGCAGCAGGGTTTCGCGCACCTGCCGCATCGCGGCCTCGGCGTAGCCCTCGTCGACCGCGCTGCCGGCGTGGAAGACCACGCCCCCGGCGCCGATCGCCCGGCCCCGGCGCAGCGCGTGGGCGAGCGTCTCGGCCGACCGCTCGACCGTGTTGGCGGTGGGGGAGCCGAGGTTGACCAGCAGCGACGCGTGGATGAAGACGGGTACGCCCCGCTCGCCGCAGCCGTCGCGGAACGCGACGTCCTGGGTCGGGTCGCCGGCCGGCAGCGCCCAGCCGCGCGAGTTCGACACGTAGACCTGCACGACCTGCGAGCCGGTCGCGTCGACGTACGGCAGGGCGGCCTTCGCCAGACCCCCCGAGGTGGGCGTGTGCGAGCCGACCAGCCGGTGGTGTGCCGGCATCGCTACATGCACCCGAGGGTGACCGGGGTGCCCGGCGGCACCTGCGTGTTCTCCGGCGGGTTCTGGAACCGGGTGATGCCGTTCGGGTTGAACTGGATCGCCACCGGGAAGCCCTGGCTCTCCAGCAGCTGCTTGGCCTGCTGGCAGGGCAGATCGATGACCCGGGGCACGGCGACCAGCGGCGGGCCCTTGCTCAGCTCCAGCTTGACCTTGGCTCCCCGCTCCACCCCGGTGCCGTCCGCCGGGCTCTGCCCGAGGATCTCGTCGCGGGGCTTGTCGGAGTCCTTGTAGGTGGGCGGCTCCACCAGCTCCAGGCCCAGCTGGGCGAGGATCGTGCGCGCCTCGCCCAGGCTCTTGCCGACCAGGTTGGGCACCGAGATCGGAGCCCTGCCCTTGCTCAGGATGACGGTGACCTTGTCGCCCGGCTTCACCTCGGTGCCGACCTTCGGGTTGGTGTCGATCACCACGCCCGTGGGCAGGTTGTCGTCGTAGCGGGCGGTGCCCTTCGCCACCACGAGCTTGGCGTCGAGCAGGTCGGCCTCGGCGAGCTCGAACTCCTTGCCCACCACGTCGGGCACCGGGAACCGCTCCGGGCCCAGCGAGAGGGTCAGCGTGACGGTGCCGCCCTTGACGATCCGGGTGGCCGAGACCGGGTCCTGCGCCAGGACGGCGTCCTTCGGGACCTTCTCGTCGTGGCGCGGTTCGGCGTAGCTCAGGACGATCCCGGCGCGGGCGGCCTGCGCCTCCGCCTCGGCCTTGGTCATCGCCAGCAGCTGCGGCGCCTCCGTGTAGCGCCCGGCCGCGAACCACCAGCCGCCGACGGCGGCCACCAGGAGCAGCACCACCGCCGCGGCGATGACCGCCGTGCGGCCGCGCGGGTCGCCCATGACCCGGGTGCGCAGCGTGGACAGCCGCGACCACAGGCTCTCGCCCTCCTCGGGCTCGGCCCGGCGACGGCCCGTCCGGGGGCCGCCGCCCTCGGGCAGCCGGGCCCAGGCGGGTCGTTCGGCCGGCCGGACCGCCGCGACCATCATGGTCGGCCCGGCCACCGGCTCGTCGGACACCCGGCGCAGCACGGCGGTACGCGTGTTCGCGTCGCCCAGGTCGTCGCGGACCGCCTGCACCTCGGCCAGCAGCGCGCCGGCGTCCGTCGGCCGGGCGCCCGGATCACGCCGGGTCGCCCGGGCGACCAGTTCGTCGAGCGCCTTGGGCAGGCCGGGCACCAGGGTCGACGGCGCCGGGACGTCCTTGTCGACGTGCTGCCAGGCGACGTCGACCGGGCGGTCCCCGTCGTAGGGCACCCGGCCCGTGAGCATCTCGAACAGCACGATGCCGGCCGAGTAGACGTCGGTGCGGGGGTCGGCGTGCCCGTCGGTGACCAGCTCCGGGGCCACGTACGCGACCGTGGCCATCAGCTGGTTGCCGTCCTCCTCGGCGCTCGCCTCGACCGCCCGGGCCAGCCCGAAGTCGGCGACCTTGACCACGCTGTCGATCAGGTTGGCCGCGCCGCCGGTGGGAGCCTCGGCGACCAGCACGTTCTCCGGCTTCACGTCGCGGTGCACCAGCCCCGCCCGGTGCGCGGCGGCGATCGCGGCGAGCATCTGCTCGGCGATGGCCAGCGCCTCGTCGGGGTTGAGCCGGCGTCGCTCGGCGAGCACGTCGCGCAGGGTGCGACCGCGGACGTACTCCATCACGAGGTAGGGCAGGCCGGAGTGGGTGCCCTGGTCGTAGACCGCGACGACGTTGGGGTGGGTCAGCCGGGCGATGGTCTTCGCCTCGTCGGTGAACCGCTCCACGAAGCCCGCTGCCCGGGATTGCGCGTCCGGGGCCTGGGACGGGTGAATGATCTTGACCGCCACGGTGCGCTCGAGGCGCTCGTCGGTGGCGGTGTACACGGTCGCCATGCCGCCACGGGCCACGCGACCGCGGATGCGGTAGCGCCCGTCGATCAGCGAGCCCAGCAACGTGTCGGCGACCTGTGTGTCCATCGGCAGGGAGTCTATGTGTCCAGGAGGTGAAGGTTGAACAGGATGCTACAGATGGGGTGCGACCACGACTGGCTCGCCGCGCTCGCTTCCCCTAGCCGCCCTGCTCAGCCGGCTCGTCGGGGTGCCGTTCGCCCCGGCCGGACGGGACGTGGCAGGGTGGTCCGGTGACCGACTCAGTACCCGCCGACCGGGCCGTGCCCGGCCCCGAATCCGCCGCCGGCCCCACCGACGCCGCCGACTGGCTGACCCTGCCGGACGTGGCCGAGCGCCTCGACGTGTCGATCAGCAAGGTCCACCAGATGATCCGCGACCGGGAGCTGATCGCGGTACGCCGCGACGGCGTCCGCCGGATGCCGGCCGACCTGGTGGCCAACAAGACGGTGCTCAAGCACCTGCCCGGCGTGCTCAACCTGCTGGCCGACGCGGGCTACGACGACGAGGCCGCGCTGCGCTGGCTCTACGAGCCGGACGACACCCTGCCCGGTGCCACCCCCGCGAAGGCGCTCGCCGGCGACCAGGCCCGCGAGGTGAAGCGCCGGGCCCAGGCCCTGGGCTTCTGACCCGTCCTCGTCCCCGCCCCCGCCCGTTCCCGCGCGGGGGTGGGGACGAGGACGCGCGGGGGGCCGGTCAGTCGGCGCGGCGGGTGGCGGCGATGGCCAGGTCGACCAGGGCCTGCCGCGCCTCGGTGTCCAGGTCGACGGCGGCCAGCGCGGCCAGCGCGGTGTCGGTCAGCACGCCGATCCGCTGCTCCGTACGCGCCAGCGCCCCACTGCCGTCGATCAGCTCGCGCAGCCGGGCGATCCCGGCCGCGTCCAGCCCCGGATCGCCGAGCCCGCCGAGCAGCACGTCCCGACCCGCCCCGTCGGTCGTCTCCAGGGCTGCCGCCACCAGGTACGTCCGCTTGCCCTCGCGCAGGTCGTCGCCGGCCGGCTTGCCGGTCTGGGCGGGGTCGCCGAACACCCCCAGCACGTCGTCGCGGAGCTGGAACGCCTCGCCCAGCGGCAGCCCGTACGCGGAGTACGCCGCCCGGACCTCCGCCGTCGCGTCGGCCAGCGCCGCACCGACCAGCAGCGGCCGTTCGACGGTGTACTTCGCCGACTTGTAGCGGGCCACCTTGCCGGCCCGCTCCACCGACGTGTCCCCGGTGACCTGGGTCAGCACGTCGAGGTACTGCCCGACGGTGACCTCGGTGCGCATGGCGTCGAAGACCGGCCGGGCCCGGGCCACCGTGCGCGGGTCCAGCCCGGCGGAGTGCAGCAGCTCGTCCGACCAGACCAGGGCCAGGTCGCCCAGCAGGATCGCCGCGGCGTCGCCGAAGCCGTCCGCGTCGCCGCCCCAGCCGGCCGTCCGGTGCCGGGCGGCGAACCGCCGGTGCACGGCCGGCTCACCGCGCCGGGTGTCGGAGCGGTCCATGAGGTCGTCGTGGATCAACGCGCTGGCCTGCACGAACTCCAACGAGGCCAGGGCGGTGACCACCTGGTCGGTGTCCACCCCGCCGGCTCCCCGGAACCCCCAGTAGGCGAACGCCGGCCGCAGCCGCTTGCCCCCGCCGAGGACGAACGCCTCGATCGTCTCGGCGAGCGGAGCCAGGGCGTCGTCGACCCCGGCCATCCAGGCGCGCTGGCTGGCGAGGAACTCGGTCAGGGCCTTGTCGATCCGTTGACGCAGCCCGGCGCGGTCGACGGGGGAGACAGGAGCAGCGTGGGTCACGCCCCGACGCTATCCGGTCGGCGTGGAGCCCGTCGCGCCACCGGGGGGCCGACGCGCCGTACGTCCCGCCGGAGCCCGCCCGCCGGCCGGCCCGGGTGGCGGCCCCGGACGCGGCAGGTACGGGGCCGCCGACGCGGCGAGCGCCCGGTACCGCCGTACGGCCGGCTCGTCGCCGTGCCCGGCCAGCCGCCGGCGCACGTCGGCCAGCTGGCCCAGCGCGCGGGGCGACCCGGCGCGGACCGCGTCGAGCAGCGCCTCGCCGGCCACCGCGCAGGCCCGCTCCACCTCGCCGAGTTGCAGGTAGCCCCGGGCCAGCCAGGCGCCGTAGATCGCCGAGGTGCGCGGGCCGCGCCGCCGGACGGCGTGCAGCGGCGCCTCGGCCGCGCGCGGGCGGCCCAGCGCGACCAGCGTGCGCCCGGCCATCGCGGCCAGCTCCGTCCCGTCGAGCCAGTAGAGCCACGGCGGCTCCCGGCCCGCCTCCGGCGCGTCGGTCATCCGCCGGGCCGCGTCGAGCGCCTGCCGGGCCGCTCCCGCCCGGCCGCCCAGCGCCGTGGCCAGGGCCACCCGGTGCAGCAGCAGGGCCCGCAGTCCGGGGCCGGCCGACCGGCGCGCCCCGGCGTACGCGGTGCTGGCCAGCACCAGCGCGCCCTCCGGGTCGCCGACGCCGCTGAGCAGGTGGCTGGCCGAGCCGAGCACGTGCCCGGCGAGGGCCGGGTCGCCGGCCGTCGCGGCGGCGCGCAACGCCAGCCGGTAGGCGTGCAGCGCGCCGGCGGCGTCCCCGGCGTCGGCGGCGAGCCAGCCGGCGAGCTGGGCGGACTCGGCCAGTTCGAGCAGCAGCCGAGGGCGCGCGGCGGGGCCGCACCCGGACAGCGCCCGCACCGCGCGCGCCAACCGGTGTGCCCCGAACCCGGCCAGGTCGGCGCCGCCGACGAGGTCGTCGAGCCGGCGCAGCTCCGCCAGCCGCACCGGCCCTACCCGCCCGCCGGCCGCCGCCCCGGAATCCGGCAGCCCCCGCCCGGCCGGGCGGCCGGCGTCGTCGCCCGCGCCGGCCGACCGCGCGGGCGGGCCGGGCAGCAGCGCGGCGCGTGGATCGGCCAGCCAGCGCTGGGCCAGGGCCAGCAGCGCCGCCCGGGGCCGGGACCCGCCGAAGGCCGGTGGGGGAGCGAGGCGGCGGGTGCGGGCCGTTGCGGCGGTCAGCAGGTCCACCGGCACCGCGAGGACGACGGCGAGCCAACCCAGCCAGAACTCGCCGGGGACGCGCTGCTGCCGCTCCCACCGGGAGACCTCGTGCCGGCTGAGGGTCGGCACACCGGAGGCGGCGCAGAGCTCGGCCGCGACCCGCAGCTGGCTCCACCCCCGGGCCAGCCGGAGCTGGGCGAGCAGGGGCCCGAGCAACTGCGGGCCGGGCGGCGGGGGCGACGTCATCGGTCCTCCGGGCGGGTGTCGGCGCGGCGGCGGCGCAGGTCCCGGAACGGAACCGGTGCGCCACCGGTGGATGCTGACCCCCGCGCGTGCCCCCGGGGCCCGGCTCCGGCCGGTCCCACCCCGCGCAGTCACATGACTACTCCGTGGGTACGACGCTTTCCGGCCCCGCCGCCCGTACGCCGCCGATCCCCGCGCCCGGCCGAGCCCGGCCCGGTGTCCACCAGTGTGGGAAGGTGTCGGTACGCGGGGCCCGGCCCGCTAGAGTCGTGACGTGGCGCTCGGTCTTCCATCGGTCCTCCCCAATCCGCAGCCGGCGATCGGGGAGCTGATCCGTGACCGGCAGCCGACCTTCTCCTTCGAGTTCTTCCCGCCCAAGACCGAGCAGGGCGAGCGGCTGCTGTGGCAGGCGATCCGCGAGCTGGAGTCGCTGCGCCCGTCGTTCGTCTCGATCACCTACGGCGCGGGCGGGTCGACCCGCGACACCACCGTGGCCGTCACCGAGCGGATCGCCACCGAGACCACCCTGCTGCCGATGGCCCACCTGACCGCGGTCAACCACTCCGTGGCCGAGCTGCGCCACGTCATCGGTCGGCTCGCCGGGGTCGGCGTGCGCAACGTGCTCGCCGTGCGGGGAGACCCGCCGGGCGACCCGGGCGGCGACTGGGTGTGCCACCCCGAGGGCGTGCTGCACGCCGAGGACCTGGTCCGCCTGGTGCGCGACGCCGGCGACTTCAGCGTCGGGGTGGCGGCGTTTCCCTACAAGCACCCGCGCTCGCCCGACGTGGCCAGCGACACGGAGCACTTCGTGCGCAAGTGCCGGGCCGGCGCCGACTTCGCGATCACGCAGATGTTCTTCGACGCCGACGACTACCTGCGGCTGCGCGACCGGGTCGCCGCCGCCGGCTGCGACACCCCGATCCTGGCCGGCGTGATGCCGGTGACCCAGATCGGCACCATCGAGCGCTCGGTGCAGCTCTCCGGGGCGCCGTTCCCGCCGGCCCTGGCCGAGCGGTTCGCGAAGGTCGCCGACGACCCGGAGGCGGTCCGCCGCCTCGGTGTCGAGCAGGCCAGCGAGATGTGCCGGCGGCTGCTCGACGAGGGCGTGCCCGGAATCCACTTCATCACCCTCAACCGCTCCACCGCCACCCGCGAGGTCTGGCAGAACCTCCAGGTGGGCGCGCGGGTGTGACCCCGCTGCCGCGACACCTGAGCGACGGTGCGACGGTTGTTCCGTGGTGGGCACACAGCTGAACTGGGACGAGTACGCCACGGCCTGGGCACGGCTGCACGGGGGCTTCGACCCCCGGGCGGCGGCCCCGGTCGTCCGCGCCTGGCTGCGGTTCGCCTACCACGTGGGATTCGTGCTGGGCCGGCTGCGGGTCGGTCCCACCCCGGTCACCGTGGTGGGCGTGCTGCTCTGCGCCTGCGTCCCGCTGTTCGCCGTACGGCCGCAGGACGGTCCCTTCCTCGCGTCGCTGTTCGTGCTGCTCGCCGCCGTGGCGGACAGCGTCGACGGGGCGGTGGCGGTGGCCACGAACCGCACCTCCCGGCTCGGCTACGTCTACGACTCGCTGGCCGACCGGCTCGGTGAGGTCGCCTGGCTGGCCGCGTTCTGGCTGATCGGCGCGCCGGGGGCGCTCGTCGTGACCGCCGGCGCGCTCTCCTGGTTGCACGAGTACGTCCGCTCCCGGGCGGTCGCCGCCGGGATGCGGGAGCTCGGCGCGGTGACCGTGGGGGAGCGCCCCACGCGGGTCTCGGTGGCCCTGGTCGGGCTGCTGCTGGCCGGGCTGACCGGGCTGATCGAGCCGGACCTGGCCGCCGGCACGATCACCATGGCGACCGCCGTCTGGGTGCTGCTGGCCGGCTTCGGTCTCGGTCAGCTGCTCTCCGCCGTCCGCCGCGCCCTGATCGACGCCGGCTGACCGCACCGGCCCGCGCCGATCCGTCCGGGGCGGTGGGGAGGCCGTCGGCGTCGACGCGGCGCGTAGCTACCAGGCGGGGCCGATCTCGTCGGCGACGATCTGGGCGGAGAGCGTCACCATCGGCAGGCCGCCGCCCGGGTGGCTGGAGCCGCCGACCAGCCACAGCCCGTGCGCCGGGCCCCGGTTGGCGGGGCGCAGCAGGCCGCCGGCGGTGCCGTAGATCGACCCGCCGGGCGCGCCGGTCGCGTCGTCCAGGTCGGCCGGGGTGCGGACCTCCCGGAACGCCAGCCGGTCCCGCACGTCGACGCCGCGCTCGGCCAGCACGTCGAGGACCCGGTCGGCGTACGCCTCGGCGAGGCCGGGCCGGCGCCAGTCGACGGCCCCGGCGGCGGTGCCGTGCCGGGGGGCGTTGACCAGCACGAACCAGGCCTCGTGGCCGGCCGGCCGGACCACCGGGTCGTCGGCCACGGTGACGAAGACGGTGGGATCGGCCGCCGGTCGGGCCCGCACGCCGCGCCCCGGGCGGCCGAACACGGCGTCGAACTCGGCGTCGTAGTCGCGGGGGAAGAACACGTTGTGGTGGGCGAGCCCGGAGTCCCCGGTCACGCCGAGCAGCAGCACGAAGCCGGCCAGGCTGCGGTCGGTCAGCCCGGTCAGCCGACGCGGGCTGGGCAGCAGGTCCCGGTAGAGGGTGAGCGCGTCGACGTTGGCCACCACCACGTCGGCGGGGACCGGGGCGGCGACCCCGCGCAGGCGTACGCCGTGCACCCGGCCGCCCGCGGCGTCGATGCGGGTGACCGTGGCGCCGGTCCGTACGACCACGCCGAGGTCCAGGCAGCGGGTCAGCAGCGCGTCGGCGAGCGTGCCCAGCCCGCCGCGCAGGTACCAGCCGCCGAAGGTCAGCTCGGCGTAGGGGACGGCGACCAGCGCGGCCGGCGCCCGGCGCGGGTCGGCGCCCGTGTAGGTGGCGTAGCGGTCCAGCAGCATCCGCAGCCGGGGGTCGGACAGGTGCCGTCGACCCAGCCCGCGCAGCGTGCGGCCCGGCCCGATGGCGGCCAGGTCGCCCAGCCGCCAGGCCAGCGCGGCCAGGTCCAGCGGGGAGTCGATCGGGCGACGCAGGATGTCGCGGTGCGACGCCTGCCACACCCGCGCCGCCCGGCGCCACAGCCGCTGCCAGTCCGCGGCGGCCCGGTCGCCGAACGCCGCGCCGATGCGGGCCACGAACTCGGCCGGGTCGGCGCACGAGTCGAGGGCGGGGCCGCGGCCGGGGAAGACGTGCCGCACGATCGGGTCCACCGGCTTCAGGTCCAGGTACTCGTCGAGCTTCGCGCCGGTCGCCTCGAACAGGTCGTGGAAGACGTCGGGCAGGGTGAGCAGGCTCGGCCCGGTGTCGAAGTGGAACGGGCCCGCCGGGGTGTCGTGGACGTACCGGCCGAGCTTGCCGCCGACGGTCTCCGCGCGTTCGAGCACGGTGACCTGGTGTCCGGTGGCGGCCAGCCGGGCGGCGGTGGCCAACCCTCCCACGCCGGCGCCGACGACCACGATCCGCGCCATGCCGCGCCTCCCTAGGTGACGGGGCGGCCGCGCCAGGACAGGCGACGCCGCTTCCGCAGATGGTACGACCGCAGGGTCAGCCAACCGAGGACCACGACCGACACGGGGTGTGCCAGCGCGTCGGGCCACCACCGGCCGCCCGTCGCCCGGGCGCTGACCGCCCGCCCGGCCACCCCCAGCAGGTAGGCGGCGCAGGCCGCGGCGGCCACCGCCGGCGCGCCGGCGGCCAGGGCGACGACCGCCAGCAGCGGGGGAGCGGTGTAGAGCAGGAGCAGCAGGGCCACCACGGCGGCGGCGGCCACCGGGTTGCCGAAGGTCGCCCAGAGCGACTTCGAGTAGCCGTCGCGCAGCTGCGGCCAGTCCTCGTACATCCGGCAGGCGGCCAGCCGCGAGCCGTCGGCGAGGGCGATCCGGCCGCCGGCCCGCTTGACCGCGCGGGCCAGCTCGACGTCCTCCAGGACCTTCCCGGCCACCACGGCGTGCCCACCGGCCGCGTCGTAGCCGGCCCGGTCCACCACCAGGAACTGCCCGCCGGCGGCGGCCAGCGACGGCCGCCGCGAGCGCTCCATCGCCCGCAGCGGCAGGAAGGTCAGCCACAGCCACTGCAACAGCGGCTGGACCAGCCGGTCGGCCGCCGTCGCCACCAGGATCCGGGGGTACGGCGACAGCAGCGTCACCCGCGCGGCACGCAACTCGGTGACGGCCGCCGCGACCGCGTCCGGGGCGAGCACCACGTCGGCGTCGACGAAGACCAGCGCGGTCGCCGCGGGGTCGGCCCGGGTGGCCAGCTGCCAGCAGGCGTGCGGCTTGCCCAGCCAGCCCGGCGGCGGGGCGACCCCGTCGAGCAGGGTGACCCGGGGGTCGTCGCCGGCCACCGCGCGGACCACGTCCGCGGTGCCGTCGGTCGAGCCGTCGTCGAGCACCACCACGCGCAGCCGGGGCACGCCCCGCTGGGCGAGCAGCGCGCGCAGGCAGGGGGTGACCCGCGCGGCCTCGTCGCGCAGCGGCAGCAGCACCGCCACGGTCTCGGTGACCGGCGCCGGCCGCTCTGCCGGGCGGCGCAGCCAGCGGCCGGCGTTGACGAGGGTGTGCGCGGTCAGCGCGGCCACGCCGAGCAGCAGCGCGAGGACGGCGGTCATGCCGTCGCGTCGACGCCGGGGCGCTGCGGCTGGCGGGGCCGGTGCCGGTCGTCGCGGCGCGAGCGCAGCAGCGTGAGCGCCAGCGGCACGGCGGCCACCGACATGCCGGCCGCGCCCCACAGCGCCGACGCCGGCAGGTCGAGGAAGACCGCGTGGGCCAGCACGCTGGAGAAGTACGTCCACAGCCAGAGCGCGAACATCGGGGCGTCCCGCCCGTCGGTGGTGGCCACGGCGGGACCGGCCAGCGGGCGCAGCGCACTCATCATCAGCACGGCGAAGAGCAGCCAGCCCAGGTAGTTGCTCACCGGGATGCCGGGCAGCCCGGGCAGCGCGGGGGTGGCGTCCCGCCAGACCCAGTAGCCCTCGGCCACCATCTGCGGGTCGAGGAAGAGGTCCCAGGCGGCCAGCCCGACAGCGGCCAGCGCGATCCGCCGCACGGGGAACCAGCCTCCCGGCCGGCCACCGGCATCGCTGCCGACCGCCGACCCGATGCCGACCGCCGACCCGCTGCCGGTCGCGGGCCCGCTGCCGACAGCCGGCCCGCTGCCGGTGGTGCCGTTGGCGGCGCCGCCGGTCAGCCGGGTGGCCGCCAGCCAGGCCGGCCAGGCCATCCAGGTCCAGGCCAGCGGGATGATCAGCGGCACCCCGGCCAGCTTCGGCCCCAACTCGCCGGAATAGTCGTAGCTGCCGAACGGGAAGCCGGTGGCCACGCCGAGCGCCTCGATGGCGAACCCGCCGCCCGTGGCCACCGCGACCAGCGCCGCCGCCGTACGCGGGCCCCGGCTGAGCAGCGCGTGGCCGACCGAGAGCAGGTAGCCGAGCACGACGGTGGCGACGGTCAGCCGCGCCCGGGTCTGCCCGGCGGTCAGCGGGTAGCAGATCTGCGCCAGCACCAGCGCGGCCAGCAGCGCCCAGGACAGCCGACGGGTCACGGGGCGCCCCGGGCGGGCGCGGCGGGTGTCGGCGGCTCCAGCGGCAGGTCCCGGCCGAGTACGCCGAACGGGCGCTCGTCGCCGGGGAAGTGGAAGTCGCGCAGGACGTCGACGAAGCCGAACCGGCGGTACAGCCGCCAGGCCCGCGACCGCGCCTCGTCGGCCTCGGGGGTGGAGAGCAGCGTGGTCGTCCCCTCCGCCAGGCTGAGCAGGGCCCGCAGCTGCCGCGCGCCCAGGCCGTGCCCCTGCGCGGGCGGGCGGACGTGCAGCTCCACCACCTCGAAGCAGCGGGTCAGCCAGCGCTGCCGGGTCGGCGCGTCGAGGGCCCGCCATACCTGGTCGTGCCACCACTGCCCGGAGCCGCCCAGGTAGCCGTAGCCGAAGCCGGCCAGGTGCCCCTCGCTGGTGAGGCTGGCGACGGCGCGGAAGCCGGGCCGGCGTACGTGGGTGGCGATGTAGCCGCGCCGGGCCTCCAGCAGCTCCGGGCGGTATCCCATCGCCTCGCCGTAGACGGCCACCACGTCGTCCAGCCGTCGGACGAGATCGTCCGGCGTCCACCGCACCAACCTCATGCCCGTGCACCCTCCGCCGTTCCCGGATCGCCGTCCGCGACCCACCCCAGCACCGCCCGGTCACCCACCACGTCGCGCACCTCGAACCGCGCGAAGAGTTCCTCCGCGTACCACCCCTCGGTGGGGGTCCGCATGATCGCCGCGCGGTGCTCCGGGTGACGGTACGCGAACGCCACGAGGTCCGCCGGATCGCGCCACACGCTCACCGTGCCCTGCCAGCCCAGTGGGGCCTCGCCGACGCCGAAGCGGGCCAGCAGGCCGGGCGCGGCGTGCAGCGCGGCGGCCACCGGGGGGATCGCCCGCCAGAAGGTGGCCGCCCGCCGGGGCCGCAGCCGGGCCCGGGTCAGCGCCAGCACCGGGCCGGTGACCCGACCGCCGGGCGGCTCCCCGAACGGGCGGCGGCCCGACCACTCGCCCCGGCTGCTCAGCGGGCGCAGGTCGACCCGGACGCGCGCGTGGGCGATCCGCGCCCAGGCACGCCCCACCGGCGAGCCGTCGAAGCCGGCCGCGGCGGCGGGGGAGTCCCACACGGTCAGCGCCGCCCACCGGGTGAGGTCCGCGTCGCCCGGCCCGAAGCCGGTGCCGGTCCCGGTGCCGAGCAGCTTGCCGAACCGTACGCCGGGCAGCGCGCGCAGCCGGCGGGGGTCGAGCGCCATCCGGGTGAGCGCCCTGGGCAGCGCGGCGCGGGAGGTGCGCCACACGTGCAGCGTGACCAGCTCCGGGACGTCCGCCCCGCTGTCGCTCCGTCCGCTCACGCCGCCGCCTCACGGCGCTCGACGGCGGCGCGCGGTGCCACGCTGCTGTGCCTCATGGTCCGCTCCGCTCGCTCAGGCCACGGGGGTCGGCGTGCCGCCGGTGACCCGCAGCAGCTCCGGGTACGTGGTGGGGAAGACCGCCCGGGGCACGCCGCCGGCCGCCCAGATCTCGTCGTACGACCCCAGGGCGGTGTCGACCAGCGTGCGTAGCGGGTGCGGGTGACCGACGGGGGCGACCCCGCCGATCACCTGCCCGGTGTGCGCGCGGACGAACTCCGGGGTGGCCCGGCGCAGCCGGTCGACCCCGATGGACGCGGCCAGGGCGGCGGTGTCCACCCGGTGCGCGCCGGAGGTGAGCACCAGCAGCGGCGTGCCGTCCGCGTCGAAGACGAGCGAGTTGGCGATCTGGCCGACCCCGACGCCGAGCGACTCGGCGGCGGCCGCGGCGGTGTGCACCGCGTCGGGCAGCAGGCGGACGACGCTCGGCGCTCCGGACGCGTCCCGGGCGCCCGCGGCGTCGAGCACGTCCTGCACCGCCCGTACGTTCGGGTGTGGCTGCATACCGGCCATTCTTCCCGGTGCCCGCGTCGGCGGCTCAGCCGGCCGTGCCGTGGCCGGGGCACGCACCATGGCGACCCCGAGGACGGGACGGTCGTCGCCGGCGGAGGCCACCGCCGTGGTCCCCCGCGCGACGGCCACGGCGGCGTACGCCCGAGCCCGGCACCTGCCGCGACGTCGACCGACGGCCGCGCGTCACACGTTGCATTTTCGTCGGAGGGAGGGTGTACTGTCAGCAGCAGTTAGAACGAGTGTTCGATTGCCTCGAACGCTCGTTCCAACAGACCCGGGGCGGTGTTTCGCGGCGCGGCTCCGGGCGGTGCGGCTCCGCGGGCCGCACCTGGGTCCCGGGCAGTCGCGAGTCCGGGCCCGTCAGGCAGGAGCGTCGCCCGCCGCCCACGACCCCCGGGCGGCGGGCGACGAACCCGCCGGTAACGCCGGCCGGGTGTGGTGTGGGGAAGCGTCCACACCCGGCCGGCCACCCCTGGTGCGTCTTCCTCCGCACCACTCGACCCGGCGTCCCGCCGGCGGCCCAGGGCCGTCTCCGGGGCGGCGCCTCGGCCACGTGGAGGAGACAGTCCCATGCCGACCAACCCGGCTCAGGCACCGACGGTGCCGGCGCACGTGCTGCCGCACCGCACCCCCGCCCAGCTTCTCGCGGTGGCCCGGCGCGGGCTGGCCGAGGCCGCCCAGACCCGTCCCGACGGCCTGCGTTACGCGGCCGCCCACCTGGCCGCGCTCCGTGCCGCCGCGGCCGTGCTCGCCGCCCGGGCGCGTCCCGCCCCCGCCCGACGGCACCGGGTCACCAGCGTCTGGGTCCTGCTCTCCGGCGTCGCCCCCGAGCTCGACGAGTGGGCCCGCTTCTTCGCTCTCGGCGCCGGCAAGCGGGCCGCCGCCGAGGCCGGCATCCCACGGGTCGTGACCGTCCGGGAGGCCGACGACCTGCTGCGCTCCGCCGAGCAGTTCGTCACGGTCGTGGAGGACGCGCTCGGCGTGGCCCACCAACCGGCGCTCGACGGCCTCGCGGCCTGACCGGGCGTCCTGGGCCATCCGGCGGCGACCGGGTGCCCGGGTCCCGCCACACGCACGTCTGATCCGACAGCACGACGGGGGGTAGGTCCGATGGCGGGCCGGATGGTGGTCGGTTCCGCCGCACTGGCCGGTCTGGTGCGCCCGGCGAGCGCGCCGGACCCGGCAGGTGGTCACCGGGTGTTGCCGGTGGCGCCGGAGCTGACCGGGCTGCTGCCCAACCGGGGACTGCGGCGGGGCAGCACGATCGCGGTCGCCACCGGCCAACCCCGGCGCAGCGGCGGCACCTCGCTGGTCCTGGCGCTGCTCGCCGAGGCGTCCCGGGCCGGCTCGTGGTGCGCCGTGGTCGGGGTCCCCACGTTCGGGGCGGGCGCCGCCGCCGAGCTGGGCATCGCCCTGGACCGGCTCGCCCTGGTGCCCCACCCGGGCCCGGAGTGGGCCACCGTCATCGCCGCGCTGATCGACGGGGTGGACGTCGTGGTCACCGCCGTGCCGACGGCGGTCTCCGCCTCGGTCGCCAACCGGCTGGCCGCCCGGGCCCGGCAGCGCGGCAGCGTCCTCGTCCCCTACGGGCGGTGGGACGGCGCGGACGTGACCCTCCAGGTGGTCCGGGGCGCCTGGGAGGGGCTCGGGCAGGGGCGGGGCCGGCTGCGCCGCCGCGAGGTCACCGTCTCCGCGCGGGGGCGCGGAGCCGCCGCCCGTCCGAAGGAGATCAAGGTCTGGCTGCCCGGGGACGGGCTCACCCGGGTCATTCCCCGCTCCGCTCCCCCCGCCGGCGTCTCCGCCACCGGCCGGTCGAGCGCCGGCCGGCTGCGCCCGGTCGGCCCAGCCGCCGCCACACCCACCGGTCCGTCCCGTCGTGCCGCGCTCACCCTGGTCGCGCCGTCGTGACCGCGCCCACCCCGGTGGCGCGCGCCCACCCTGGTCGCGCCGTCGTGACCGCACACCCCGGCCGGTGTCTCGTGACCACCGCGCCCACCCCGGCCGGTGTCCGGTGACCGCCGCGCCCGCGCGGACCCTGCTGCTCTGGTGCCCGGACTGGCCGGTGCTCGCCGCGGAGATCGTCGACGGGGTGCCGGCCACCGACCCGGTCGCCGTACTGCACGCCAATCGCGTGGTCGTCTGCTCCGAGCGGGCCCGCGCCGAGGGGGTGCGCCGGGGGCTGCGCAGACGGGAGGCCCAGGGCCGCTGCCCGCAGCTCACCGCCGTCGAGTACGACCCCGGGCGCGACGCCCGGGCGTTCGAACCGGTGGTCGCCGCCGTCGAGGAACTGGTCGCCGGCGTCGAGGTGGTGCGCCCCGGCGCGTGCGCGGTGGCCGCCCGGGGACCGAGCCGCTACCTCGGGGGCGAGGAGGCCGCCGCCGAGCGGATCGTCGAGCACGTCGCCCAGTCCTGCGCGGTGGAGAGTCAGGTCGGCATCGCCGACGGGGTCTTCGCCGCCGGGCTGGCCGCCCGCGACGGACGGGTCGTTCCGCCCGGCGGGACACCGGGGTTCCTCGCCGACCTGCCGGTCGAGGCGCTCGGCCGCCCGGCCCTGGCCGACCTGCTGCGCCGGCTCGGCGTACGCACCCTGGGCGACTTCGCCGCGCTGCCCGCCGGCGACGTGCTGGCCCGGTTCGGCTTCGACGGCGCGCTGGCCCACCGGCTGGCGAGCGGGCGCGACCACCGTCCGCTCGCCGTCCGGCGACCCCCCGTCGACCTCGCGGTCACCGCCGACCACGACGAGCCGCTCGACCGGGTCGACGCGGCGGCCTTCGCCGCCCGGGCGTTGGCCGAACGGCTGCACGACCGGCTCGCCGCGCACGGGCTGGCCTGCACCCGGCTCGGCATCGAGGCGGTCACCGCGCACGGCCAGGAACTGCACCGGGTCTGGCGGCACGACGGGCTGCTCACCGCCGGGGCCATCGCCGACCGGGTGCGCTGGCAGCTCGACGGCTGGCTGTCCGGCAGCACCGGCCGGGCCGGCACCCGAGCGACCCGCCCGACGGCGGGCATCATCCGGCTGCGGCTGGTCCCGGACGGAGTGCTCGCGCAGGCCGGCCTGCAACCCGGCCTGTGGGGGGAGACCGGCGAGGAGCGGGAGCGGGCACACCGGGCGTTGAGCCGGGTGCAGGGCATCCTCGGCCCCGAGGCGGTCGTCACCGCGGTGCTCGGTGGCGGGCGTTCCCCGGCCGACCAGGTGCGCCTGGTGCCGTGGGGCGACGAACGCCTGCCGGCGCGTCCCGTCCCGCCGCCCTGGCCGGGCCGGCTGCCGCCGCCCGCGCCGGCCGTGGTGCTGCCCGATCCGCTCGCGGCGGTCGTGCACGACGCCGCCGGCACACCGGTCGAGGTCAGCGCGCGGCTCCAGGTCAGCGCCGACCCGGCCCGGCTGGCCGTGGGCGCCGCCCGGCCGGTCGAGATCGTCGGGTGGGCCGGCCCGTGGCCGGTCGACGAGCGCTGGTGGGTGCCGGCCGAGGCCCGCCGCCGGGCCCGGTTCCAGGTCTGCCTGGCCGACGGTACGGCCCTGCTGCTCGCCGTCGAGGCCGGCCGGTGGCTGGTGGAGGCGATCTATGACTGAGCGCCCGCCCACGGTCACCGGTCGGCGACCACCCCGCACCCGCCGACCCGGCCGCTCCGGCACCCTGCCGACGTGGCGGTCCGGTCGAGGCGGTGTGCCGCCGGCACGACGGTCGGGTGGGACCGCCGACCACCGACCGCCGGATCTTGGTGAGATCCGGCCCCTCCAGGGGCCGAAATCGTCCAAGATCTCTCCGGTCGTCCGCACGGAGGGGCTCCGGTGAGCTTCCACAACCCGAAGCTGCCCTGGTCGGAGCTGGAACGCCTGCTCTCCGGCCGGGAACCCGGCACCGGACGGTCAACCCCGAACCGGTCGGGTGTGGGCCCGGGTGGATCGGGCGCGGACCGGTCGGGTGAAGGATCGTCGAGGGAGGGGCTGGCCGGCGGGGAGGGCGGCCGGGTGCGCGACGAGCGGCACCTGCACGTGGTCGACCCGCTGGCCGTGGACGCCGACGGTGGCGACTCTCCCGCCTGGAGCCGCAGGCGGGAGCACTACCGGCCGCCCGAGGTGGCCCGCCCCGACGACGCGGTGCCGTACGCCGAGCTGCACGCGCACACCAACTTCAGCTTCCTCGACGGCGCCAGCCACCCGGAGGAACTGGCCGAGGAGGCGGCCCGGCTGGGCCTCACCGCGCTCGCCGTCACCGACCACGACGGCTTCTACGGGGTGGTGCGCTTCGCCGAGGCGGCCCGCGCGCTGCACCTGCCGACCGTCTTCGGCGCCGAACTCTCCCTGGACCTGCCCGGCCCGCAGAACGGCGAGCCCGACCCGCTCGGTCGGCACCTGCTGCTGCTCGCCCACGGCCACGAGGGGTACGCCCGGCTGGCGTCGACCATCGCCCGTGCCCAGCTGCGCGGCGGGGAGAAGGGCCGCCCGGTCTACGGCGGGCTGGAGGAGGTCGCCGCCGAGCTGCGCGACCACGTGCTGGTGCTGACCGGCTGCCGCAAGGGGCACGTGCCGGCGGTGCTGCTCACCGAGGGGGTGGACGCGGCGGCCCGCGAGCTGGGCCGGCTGACCGCCCTGTTCGGCGCGGAGACGGTGGCGGTCGAGCTGACCGACCACGGGCATCCGGTCGACGCCGACCGCAACGACGCGCTCGCCGAGCTGGCGGCGACGGCCGGGCTGCCCACGGTGGCCACCAACAACGTGCACTACGCCACCCCGGGCCGGCGTCGGCTGGCCACCACCGTCGCCGCCGTACGGGCCCGGCGCAGCCTGGACGAGATCGACGGCTGGCTGCCCGCCGCCGGCACCGCCCACCTGCGCGGCGGCGCCGAGATGGCGGCCCGGTTCGCCGCGTACCCCGGCGCGGTGGCACGGGCCGCCGAGTTCGGCGCCGAGCTCGCCTTCGACCTCCAGCTCGTCGCGCCGCGGCTGCCGGCGTACCCGGTGCCGCCCGGGCACACCGAGATGAGCTGGCTGCGCCACCTGACCCACGCCGGCGCCCGCGAGCGCTACGGCCCGCCCGAGGCGCACCCGAGGGCGTACGCGCAGCTCGAACACGAGCTGAACATGATCGAGGAGCTGGGCTTCCCCGGCTACTTCCTGGTGGTCTACGACATCGTCACGTTCTGCCGTGAGCAGGACATCTACTGCCAGGGGCGGGGCTCGGCGGCCAACTCGGCGGTCTGCTACGCGCTGCGGATCACCAACGTGGACGCCGTCCGGCACCGGCTGCTCTTCGAGCGCTTCCTCGCCCCGGAGCGCGACGGTCCGCCGGACATCGACGTCGACATCGAGTCCGACCGCCGCGAGGAGGTGATCCAGCACGTCTACGCCCGCTACGGCCGGGAGCACACCGCGCAGGTCGCCAACGTCATCTCCTACCGGCCCCGCTCGGCGGTGCGCGACGTGGCCAAGGCGTTCGGGTTCTCGCCCGGCCAGCAGGACGCCTGGAGCAAGCAGATCGACCGCTGGGGCTCCGTGGCGTCCGTCGACGTGGCGGACATCCCCGAGCAGGTGGTCGCGTACGCCAACGAGTTGCAGACGTTCCCCCGGCACCTGGGCATCCACTCCGGCGGCATGGTGATCTGCGACCGGCCGGTGATCGAGGTGTGCCCGGTGGAGTGGGGGCGGATGCCGGGCCGCAGCGTGCTCCAGTGGGACAAGGACGACTGCGCCGCCGTCGGCCTGGTCAAGTTCGACCTGCTCGGGCTCGGCATGCTCTCCGCGCTGCACTACGGCTACGACATGATCGGCATGAGCCTGGACCTCGGCGACATGACGCTGGACGACCCCGAGGTCTACGACATGCTCTGCCGGGCCGACTCGGTGGGGGTGTTCCAGGTGGAGAGCCGTGCCCAGATGGCCACCCTGCCCCGGCTGAAGCCCCGCGAGTTCTACGACCTGGTGGTCGAGGTGGCGCTGATCCGGCCCGGCCCGATCCAGGGCGGCTCGGTGCACCCGTACATCCGGCGCAAGAACGGCCAGGAGGCGGTGACCTACCCGCACCCGCTGATGCGCAACGCGCTGGAGAAGACCCTCGGCGTGCCGCTGTTCCAGGAGCAGCTCATGCAGCTCGCCATCGACCTGGCCGGCTTCGACGCGGCGGGGGCCGACCAGCTGCGCCGGGCGATGGGCGCGAAGCGTTCCGCCGAGCGGATGGCCCGCGTCGCCGACCGGCTCTACGCGGGCATGGCCGAGCGGGGCATCACCGGCGAGCTGGCCGACGACGTCTACCGCAAGCTCTCCGCGTTCGCCAGCTACGGCTTCCCGGAGAGCCACGCGATGAGCTTCGCCTACCTGGTCTACGCCAGCTCCTGGCTCAAGCGCTACCACCCGGGGCCCTTCCTGGCCGCGCTGCTCAACGCCCAGCCGATGGGCTTCTACTCGCCGCAGACCCTCGTCGACGACGCCCGCCGGCACGGGGTGGAGGTGCGCCGGCCGGACATCAACGCCAGCGGCGCCCTGGCGGTGCTGGAGTCCACCCCGCAGACCCGGTGGGGCAGCGCGCCGGGGGAGCCGCCGCACGCCTGGGGGCTGAACGGGCCCGCCGTCCGGCTCGGGCTCTCCGGCGTGCGTACCCTCGGCGACGGGGTGGCCGAGCGGATCGAGGCGGAACGGACGGCGCGCGGGCCGTACCGCGACATGCCGGACCTGGCCCGGCGGGCCGGGCTGTCCGCCGCGCAGCTGGAGGCGCTGGCCACCGCGGATGCCTTCGCCTGTTTCGGGCTGTCCCGGCGGGAGGCCCTCTGGGGCGCCGGCGCGGCGGCCCAGGACCGGCCGGGCCGGCTGCCGGGCACGGTGACCGGCGCGACCGCGCCGACCCTGCCCGGGATGGAGGCGGTGGAGCGGCTGGTCGCCGACGTCTGGGCGACCGGGCTGTCGCCGGAGAGCCACCCGGTGAGCTTCATCCGGCCCCGGCTCGACGCCCTCGGCGCGGTGCCGATCGCCCGGCTCGGTCGGGTGGAGCCGGGTCGGCGCATCCGGGTCGGCGGGATCGTCACCCACCGGCAGCGGCCGGCGACCGCCGGCGGGGTCACCTTCCTCAACCTGGAGGACGAGACGGGGATGCTCAACGTCACCTGCTCCCCGGGCCTGTGGCAGCGCTACCGGCGGGTGGCCCGCACGAGCACCGCGCTGGTGGTGCGGGGGCGGCTGCAACGGCACGAGGGAGTGATCAACCTCACCGCCGACCGGCTGGACGCGATCGAGCCCCCGGTCAGTCCGGCCTCGCGCGACTTCCGCTGACGGCAGTGATCCACATTACGGTTTTCCGCGCCCGATGGAGGGACACTCCAGCTCGCGCGGGCAGAGTGGCCCGCGTGAGCACGAGGGGGACGAACGATCATGGGAAACAACGACCGTAGCGGCGGGGTGGCGAACTCCCGGCGGACCCGGCTCGGCGCCGGTTGGACCCCGAGTCACCACACCGAACCGCGCGAGTACGAGATCGTCGAGGGCCCGGTGGCCAACGCCCTGCGCTCGCGCGCCGAGGACGACGCCGCCACCGGCGAGTCCTGACCTTCCGTGGTCCGGGAGCCGGCCGGGTCGCCGCCGGTGCGACTCGGCTCGGCTGGACCGGGTGACTAGGCTCGACCGGGTGGAGCAGACCCCAGGCCGGCTCGCCGGGCCGCCGCTGACCCCCCGTACCGCCGTGATCTGGTCGGTGCTGCGCGCCGAGCTGGAGCGCCGCACCGGCGCCGCGCTGACCGTCCTCGACGTCGGCGGCGGCACAGGCGGCTTCGCCGTGCCGCTGGCCCAGGCCGGGCACCGGGTGACCGTGGTCGACGCCAGCCCCGACGCGCTCGCCGCGCTGACCCGCCGGGCCGCGGAGGCCGGTGTGGCCGAGCGGGTCCGCGCCGTGCAGGGCGACGGCGACGCGCTCGCCGGCCTGGTCGAGCCGGGCAGCGCCGACCTGGTGCTCTGCCACGCCGTGCTGGAGGTCGTCGACGACCCGGCGGCGGTCGTGGCCGCGCTGGCCGCCGCGCTGCGCCCGGGCGGCGCCGCGAGCGTGCTGGTCGCCGGCCGGGCCGCCGCGGTGCTCGGCCGGGCCATGAACGGGCACCTGGACGTCGCCGCCGCGCTGGCCGCCGACCCGGCCGGCACCGCCGGCAGCCGGGACACCCTGCGCCGACGTTACGACGCCGACCGCGCCGCCGCGCTGCTCGCCGCCGCCGGGCTCGTCGTCGAGGAGATCCACGGCGTACGCGTGCTCGCCGACCTCCTCCCCGCCGCCGTCGCCGACGGACAGCCGGCCGCCCTGGTCGAGTTGGAACGGGCACTCGCCGCGCGGGCGCCCTGGCGGGACCTCGCCGCCCAGCTGCACCTGTTCGCCCGCCGCCCGTGACCGACCCGCTGGAGATCGTCGGGCCGCGCTACGGCGACGCCAGCCTCGCCGACGTCCTGCCCGCCGCGCTCGCCGTGCTCGGCGTGCCCGGCGCCGCCGACCCGCTCGGGCTGCGGGCCGCGCTGCCCGGGGTACGCCGGATCGCGGTGCTGCTCGTCGACGGCCTCGGCTGGCACCAGATCCCGACCGCCGCCCCGTACGCGCCGACCCTGGCGGGGCTCGCCGCCACCGCCGGCCGGCAGCTGACCTCCGGCTTCCCGTCGACCACGCCGACCAGCCTGGTGACGCTGGGCACCGGCGCCGCCCCCGGCGTGCACGGCGTACTCGGGTTCACGGTGCGGGTGCCGGGGACCGACCGGGTGCTCAACCACATCGAGTGGGCGGCCGATCCGGCACCGCTGCGCTGGCAGCCGGTGCGTACGCAGCTGGAACGGGCCCGTGCCGCCGGGGTCGCGGTGACCGTGGTGAGCCGTCCGGAGTTCGGCGGCAGCGGGCTGACGCTGGCCGCCAACCGGGGCGGCGACTACCGGGGCGCGTCCGGCGTCGACGCGCTCGCCGAACGGATGCTCGCCGCCCTGGCCGCCGGCGCGGGACCCACGCTGGTCTCCGGCTACCACCCCGACCTGGACCGGCACGGCCACCTCACGGGCGTCGACTCGGCGCCCTGGCGTATCGCCGCGGCCGAGGTGGACCGGCTGCTGGCCCGGCTCGTCGACGGGCTGCCGCCCGACGCCGCGCTGCTGGTCACCGCCGACCACGGCCAGCTCGACATCCCGGCCGGGCACCGCTTCGACCTGGACACCGACCCCCGGCTGCGCCCCGGGCTGGAGGTGGTCGCCGGGGAGCCCCGGGTCCGCTACCTGCACGTCACCCCCGGCGCC
Organism: Micromonospora sp. ZG13; assembly: GCF_059359355.1. Taxonomy (NCBI): domain Bacteria; kingdom Bacillati; phylum Actinomycetota; class Actinomycetes; order Micromonosporales; family Micromonosporaceae; genus Micromonospora; species Micromonospora sp. ZG13. Next base: position 239,816 of record NZ_JCADBQ010000005.1, on the reverse strand, counting down.
GTGGACGACGTGGTGGCCGCCTGGTCGGCGGTGCTCGGCGACGCGGCCCGGGTGCGTACGCGCGACGAGGTGGTGGCGGCCGGCTGGTTCGGCCCGGTGGCGGAGGAGCACCTGCTCCGCATCGGCGACGTGGTGGTGATCTGCAACGCCACGTACGCGGTGACCGCCTCCCGCTCCGAGCCGCCGGCGGTCTCCCGGCTGGTGGCGTACCACGGGGCGGACACGGCGGCCGAGATGACCATCCCGCTGCTGGTCGTACGCGGCTGACGCGCCGGCCCGCCGGGCGGGGATGTCGCAGGTCCGGGCTAGCCTGCGGGGATGGGTCGCAGCCAGTCGTTGCCCCGGGGCGGCGATCCCCGGTTCGGGCCGGACGCCGACGATTCCGGCTGCCCGATCCTGCACGTCGACATGGACGCCTTCTTCGCCTCGGTCGAGGTCCGGCGCCGTCCGGAGCTGCGCGGTCGGCCCGTCGTGGTCGGCGGGACCGGCCCGCGCGGGGTGGTGAGCTCCGCCAGCTACGAGGCCCGGCGCTACGGCGTACGCAGCGCGATGCCCACCGCGCGGGCCCGGGCGCTCTGCCCGCAGGCGGTCTACCTGCCGCCCGACTTCCCGCAATACTCGGCGGCCTCCACCGCCGTCATGCAGATATTCCGCGACGTGACCCCGTTGGTCGAGCCGCTCTCCCTGGACGAGGCGTTCCTCGACGTGGCCGGCGCCCGGCGGCTGTTCGGCCCGCCGGCCGCCATCGCCCGGCGCATCCGTGAGCGGGTCGCCGCCGAGCAGGGGCTGACCTGCTCGGTCGGCGTCGCCCCGAGCAAGTTCGTGGCCAAGCTCGGCTCGACCCGCGCCAAGCCCGACGGCCTGCTCGTCGTCCCGGCCGCCCGGGTGCTCGACTTCCTGCACCCGCTGCCGGTGTCGGCGCTGTGGGGGGTGGGGGAGCGGTCCACCGAGACGCTGCGCCGGCTGGGCCTGGCCACGATCGGCGATCTCGCCGCCGCGCCGATGGGCATGCTGCGCAAGGCGCTCGGCGAGGCGGCCGCCACCGGGCTGCACGAGCTGGCCTGGGGACGGGACCCGCGCCGGGTCAGTCCGGAGCACGTGGAGAAGTCGATCGGCGCCGAGGTGACCTTCGACGTCGACGTGGGTGACCCGCTGGAGATCCGCCGGGCGCTGCTCGCGCTCGCCGAGAAGGTCGGCGTCCGGCTGCGCCGGGCCGGGCAGGTCGGGCGCACCGTGTCGCTCAAGGTGCGGCTGGCCGACTTCCGCACCGTCAGCCGCTCCCGCACGGCAGGCACACCGACCGACGTCGCCAGGGAGATCTTCGACACCGTCTGGGCGCTCTACACCGCGCTCGACCCCGGTGATCCCATCCGACTGGTGGGCGTACGCGTCGAGGGGCTCGCCGCCGCGCAGGAGACCCCGCGACAGCTCACCCTCGGCGCGCCCGAGCGGGGCTGGCGGGAAGCGGAGGCCGCAGCCGACGCCGCGGCTGCCCGTTTCGGGCGGTCCGTCATAGGTCCGGCCAGTCTGCTGGGGCCCCGGGACGGGCGACGAAATGAAAATCCTCCCCGGCCGTAGGTCGTCCCGCTTTCCGACGCGCGGGGGCCCTCGTAGACTTGCGGGTAAGCAGCCGGTTGGCTGCCACGGTCTGTCGGCCCGCCCGGGCCGACCAACGTGACCGGGGAGGAGTGCCGTGCCGCTCTCGGAGCACGAGCAGCGGCTGTTCGAGCAGATCGAGCGGTCGCTTGCCGAGGACCCCAAATTCGCCTCGGCCGTGCGCGCCAGCGATCCGCGCTTCCACGCGCGGCGTCGCCTGCTCGTCGCTGCCGGCTTGATGATCGCCGGGCTGGCCCTGTTGGTCTACGGCGCGGTGATCAAGCTTCCGCCGCTGGCAGTGGCGGGTTTCGTCGTCATGCTGGCCTCGGCCGCGTTCGCGGTGCAGTCGCATCGTCGGGCGCAGTCGCCCGACCTGCACGTCGTCGGCGGGACGACGAGTCGTCGTCGCCCCCGAGGTCGGTCGGGTCGCCGGCCCTCGATCCTGGATCGGATGGAGGACCGGTGGCGGCAGCGCCCGGAGGGACACCGCTGAGCCCGGCCCGACACTGAGTCGGGCCTACCGCTGAGTCCGGCCCGGCACTGAGCCGGGCCGCGCCGACGAGTCGGCCGCCGGCACGCCCGGCGGCCCCTGACGATTCCGCACGCCCTCGGGGCGTGCCTCCTCGCATGTCCCGGCACGCCCACCGGCCCTGAGCCCCGGCTCGGGGGCCCGTTCGGCTCAGCCGGCTCCGGCATCCCGCTCGGGGCCCGTTCGGCTCAGCCGGCCCGGGTCCTCCTTGCTCTGGCCCGGCTCGCGTCACCCCCGCCCCGGCTCGCGTCGCCCCCGGTGCGCCCTGCCAGCCCCGTCGTCCGGTCCGCGCTGGGCCCGGTCGGCTCCCGACAGCCCGGCACCTGGGGGGCACCCGTCCCGGCGCGGCCCCGCGAACGCGACGGGCCGGCAGGGCGAGGACGCCCTACCGGCCCGTTCGGCCGTCGGTCAGCGGGCTACCCGGTCGGCCAGCAGGCGACGCGGGCTCCAGCGCAGCAACCGGTGCCGGGCCCGTCCGCCCGCCGCCACCAGCCGGGACGACGCCTCGGCCGTGCCCGTGCGCCAGCGCAGCAGCACCGACGGCGGCAGCACCGCCGCCATCAGGCGGGTGCGCCGGTCCGCCCGCGCGGCGAGCGCGGCGCGTACGGCGCGCAGGGCCGGCAGGAGCTTCTCGCCGGTCAGCGGGTCACGGGCGTAGCGGGCGCGTTCCTCGGCGCGGCCGAGCAGGCCTACCGCCGTGACCGCCTCCGCGTCGGCCGTGAGCGCCTCCCGGGACAGCCGACCGGCGGTCGCCCGGGGGGTCTCCGTGCGGTCGATCCGGACCCGGTAGTCCACCAGCGTGTCAAGCAGTTCGTCCCAGGCGGCGTGCGCGTCCGCCCGCGCCCGCTCCGCGTCCGCCAGCACCACCATGCGCCGCCCGTCCGCGGGCGCGTCGCCGGCCGCCTCGGGGCGTACCGGCGTCGCTGCCGGGGCCGCCGGGCCGCTGCGCCGCCGGCGCAGGGCCGCCCTCCGCAGGGCCGGCAGGGCGAGCAGGACGAGCAGGGCCAGCACCGCGCCGGCGGCGTACCAGGGCCAGACCGGACGCCGCTCGGTCGCCGCCGCGTCGCCGAGGGCCAGGCCGGAGTCGAAGTCCTCCTCGGGACCTGCCGGCCCCGCCGGCCCGGCCGACGGGTCGGCGCCGCCGGGGGCACTCGACGGGCCGGGGGCCGGCGCCTGCTCCTCCGGGGCGTCGGTGTCCGGCGCCCAGGCCGAGCGGGTCGAGCCCTGCACGCCGTACGCGGGGGTGGCGTCGAACGGCACCCAGCCGACCTCGTTGAAGTAGACCTCCGTCCAGGCGTGCAGGTTGCGGTTCGTCAGGGTGTAGGTGCCCTCGCTGGAGTTGCTGCCGTTGGCGAAGCCGAACGCCACCCGCGCCGGGATGCCGGCGGCCCGGACGAGCCACGTCATCGCGGCGGCGTACTGCTGGCAGAAGCCGACCTTGTTGTCGAGGAAGTCGACGATCTCCCGCCCGCTGGTGCCGCCCTTGGTGCTCAGCGAGTAGGTGAAGCCGTTGTCCGAGGAGAAGTGGTCGTAGATCGCGCGGACCTTGTCGTACTCCGTGTCCTCGCCCCGCACCAGAGTGGAGACCAGCTCCTCGACCTCGGGCACCGGCGGCGGGGTGGGGTGCAGGCGCCGTACGGCGTGGTCGGCCGGCAGCGGCGGCGACCGGCGCAGGGCCGCCGGCGTGTAGGTCGAGCGCACGTACTCGAACGCGTAGCGCTTGTCGCGCGAGTTGTCCCGGTTGGAGAAGATCACCTGGAGGCTCGGGTCGTACGCCCAGTTGCCGCTCAGTTCCTCGGTGCGCACCGGTTCGGTGTAGACCGGCAGCAGCGGCATGGTGAGGTTCTTCGTCACCTCGACCGTGGCCTGGTACCTCCGCTGCTCGGCGCCCCGCGCGGACGGTGCCGGCAGGTCGTCGACGGGGCGCCCCGTGGGGGTGCCCTCCCGGAAGCCGCTCGGCGTGAGCTTGTCGGCCACCCCGAAGCGCAGGTAGAAGGGGTTGGGCTCGTTCGTGGTGACCTTGACCAGGTCGGCGACCTCGGACTGGTTGAGCTGCCCGCTCAGCGCCGCGAAGAGGTCGATCCGGCCGGTCCCGCCCTGCCCGGGGCGCCCGTTGCCGTTGCCGTTGCCCGAACCCGCGCCCAGCGTGTCGAGCAGCCCGCCCGTCATGCCCGGTACGGCCAGCGGCAGCAGCACGGCCAGCGCCACCCCCACCGCGGCCAGCCGCCGCCCGGCGGCGGCCAGCGGCGACGCCTCCCAGACGTCGACGTCGCGCCCGTCGCCGGTGAACCGTCGGCCGAACCGGCGGACCCGCTCGACGTTGTCGGTCACCAGCAGCCAGAGGAAGCCGGCGGCGCCGACGACGAACGGCACCGCCGGGACGCTGTCCACGTAGACCGCGACGGGCACCGAGTAGATCGCCAGCATCGGCAGGCCGGCCAGCGCCGGGCGACGCAGCCCGACGGCGAGCACGTCGACCACCACGGCCACCCCGCCGATCCCGAGGACCGTGACGAACAGCAGCGGATCGGTGTCGGGCACCTTGACGCCGTAGGAGCGCATGTCCTCCAGCGAGCCGTCGAGCAGCTCGCCGAAGTGCGTGAAGGTCGACGGGGTGGGCACGATGCCCAGCAGCTCGCCGCCGCCGGGAAAGAGCCAGGTCAGGGCCAGCGTCAGGCCGGCCAGCATGCCCAGCGCCTGGCCCCAGAGCGGAACCCGCGCCGCCCGGGCGAGCGCGGCGACGGCGGCGACCACCGCCACCGCGATCGTCGCCTGGATCAGCCACGTCCAGCGTTCGAAGATGGCCGACAGCGGGGCGGCGGCGAGCAGCGTCGCCACGGCGGCCACGAAGCCCAGGTTCCGGTGGGCGATCATGAGGGGACCCTTCCGTTCATCGCATGCCGCCGGCCACCGTCTCGGCCATGGCCGCCCGCAGCGCGAAGCCCTGCGAACCACGGGCCGCCTGCGGCCACAGCGCGGGCAGCTGCGTGCCGTGGTCGACCCCGATGACCCGCCAGCCGCTCTGCAACATGGCCAGCGCGGCGGCGCCGTGCGCGTGGTCGGCCTCGGCCCGGGCCTTGGCGGGCAGGTTGAGCCAGGTGGAGCTGTCGAGCAGGAAGCCGACGCAGGTGGCGCCGTTGCCGCGCAGCCCGGCGAGCAGTTCGGCCTCGGCCGTGCTCACCGAGCCGAACAGCCCGATGATCAGGCCGCCGTCCGCCCGTTGCCGGACCCGCTGCACGAGGGTGGTGAGCTCGCCCTTCTTGTCGAGCCGCACCTCGGCGAGGTGGTCGAGGAGCACCCCGTCGCCGGTCGCCTCGGAGGCGTCCACGTCGGCGCCGGAGCCGGTGACCAGACGCAGCTTGTAGCCGGCCTGCCGCAGGTGCACCGCGATGCTCGCCGCGGCGGAGACCGCCCACTCGAAGGAGGCCGTCGGCCCGTCGCCGCGGTGGCCGTACGCGCGGGTGTCCAGCACGACGGTGGCCCTGCTCTCCCAGGGCTGCTCCTCCCGGCGCACCATCAGCTCGCCGGTGCGCGCGGTCGACTTCCAGTGCACCCGGCGCAGGTCGTCGCCCATCCGGTACTCCCGGGTGGCGGCGTCGTCCTCGCCGTGCACGGCGACGGAGCGGGCCCGGCTGTCGCCGCTGCCGGCGTACTCGCCGGGCAGACGCACCGAGGGCAGCGGGGTGACCTGCGGGATGACGGTCAGGTGATCGGTGCTCGGGAACGCGCGGCTCAGCTCGCACAGCCCGAACGGGTCGGTCATCCGGACCACCAGCGGGCCCACCTCGTAGCGCCCGCGCACGTCGGCGCGCACCGTATAGGCCACCGAGCTGGCCTGGTGGGCGCCGAGCCGCTCCAGCACCACGCGGGGCCGGCTGCCCAGCGCGTACGGCAGCCGGTCCTCCAGCAGCAGGGTGCCGGTGGGCAGCCGGGACAGGTTCTGCAACCGCAGCACTACCCGGGAACTCGCCCCGACGGGCACCCGGTGCGGGTCCAGCGACCGGTTGCAGGCCAGCTTGTAGCGGCTGCGCCCGACGTAGGCCGCCGCCAGCAGCGGCAGGATGGCCAGCAGCACGGCGACCCGGAGCAAATCCTTCTCGCCGAGGATGCCGGCCGAGACCGCCGCCGCGACCGCGGCCGCGAGGAACGAACGGCCGCGGGTGGTCAGCCCTCGCAGCCCGTCGCGCACGTCACCGCCTCCGCGGCTCGTACGTGGCTCGGCCGTTGCCCTCGCCCGTCGGGCGGGTGTCGTACGGGGAGCGCCCGCGGTCGTGCGGCAGCGGCAGCCGGTGCACCAGCTCGGAGACGATCGCGTCGGTCGTACGCCGGGCGAGCTGGGCGTCGGCGGTCGGGATGATCCGGTGCGCGAGCACCGGCACAGCCAGCACCTGGAGATCGTCGGGCAGGACGTAGTCGCGTCCCTCCAGGGCGGCCACCGCGCGGGCGGTGCGCAGCAGCTGGAGGGTGGCCCGGGGGGAGGCCCCGAGGCGCAGGTCGGCGGCCTCGCGGGTGGCGGTGACCAGGTCGATCGCGTACTGCTTGACCGCGTCGGCGACGTGCACCTGGCGGACGTGGCCGATCAGCTGCCGCACGATGTTGGCGTCGGAGACCGGCCGCAGCTCGTCCAGCGGGTCGGTGGCGCCGTGCCCGTCGAGCATCGCCAGCTCGGCGCTCGGGTCCGGGTAGCCCATCGCGATGCGGGCGGTGAAGCGGTCGCGTTGCGCCTCGGGGAGGGGATAGGTGCCCTCCATCTCGATCGGGTTCTGCGTCGCGACGACCATGAACGGCGTCTGGAGGTGGTAGGTGACGCCGTCGACGGTGACCTGGCGCTCCTCCATGCACTCCAGCAGCGCGGACTGCGTCTTCGGCGAGGCGCGGTTGATCTCGTCGCCGACGACCAGGTTGGCGAAGACCGCGCCGGGGCGGAACTCGAAGTCGTGCGTCTCCTGGTTGTAGACGCTGACGCCCGTGACGTCGCTGGGCAGCAGGTCGGGGGTGAACTGGATGCGGCGCACGGAGCAGTCGATCGAGCGGGCCATGGCCTTGGCGAGCTTGGTCTTGCCGACGCCGGGCACGTCCTCGATGAGCAGGTGGCCCTCGGCGAGCAGGACGGCCAGGGCGAGCCGCACGGTGGCGGTCTTGCCCTCGATGACCTGCTCGATGTTCGACACGATGGCTTCGCTGGCGGCGCGGAACTCGTCGTGCGGCAGCAGGCCGCCCACCTCGTCCCAGGTCTGTTGTGTCACGGGCCTCCTCCTCGTCGCCGGACGGCAGCTCTGTATAGAGCAGCTGGACCCGCCGTAGGGTTCGCGACGCCGAGCCTCGTCTGCCGCAGAAATCTCATTGGTCTCTCAGGCTAACCATGTTTGTCGCTGTCGCCGACCCCTGCAGGTAGTCCGTCGGTTACGCGCGGAAATTTCGCCGGTCGGGGGACGCATGCGTCCCCGCCCAGGGGGTAGACGCCGCTCCTGATCCGGACGGGAGCGAACATGACCGACCCGGCGCCGCCGTCGGCTACCGACCGCCGCCCGGCATGATCCTGGCAGCCGTCCTCGTCTGGCAGGTCGTGCTCGCGGCCTGCGTACCCCTGCTGTCCCGTCGGCTGGGTCGCGACGCCGGCTATCCGTTGGCCGCCGGTTTCCTGCTGACGGCCGGGCTGCTGCTGCTCCCGCTCCCGGTGGTCCTCGCCGACCGGACGGTCACGGCCGACTGGCGGTGGCTGCCCTCGCTGGACGTCTCGGCCGCCCTGCGCATGGACGCCCTCGCCCTCGTGTTCGCCCTGCTGGTGCTCGGGGTGGGCGCCCTCATCCTCGCCTACTGTCCGCGCTACCTGGGCCGCGAGGCGTCGCACACGCGGACGTACCTGCTGCTGACCCTCTTCGCGACCGCCATGATCGGCCTGGTCCTCGCCAACGACCTGCTGGTCCTGTTCGTCTTCTGGGAACTGACGTCGGTGCTGTCCTTCGTGCTGATCGGGCAGGGCAGACCGGCAGCCGGGCCTCCGGCGGTGCGGGCGTTGCTGGTCACCTCGGGCGGCGGCCTGGCCCTGCTGGCCGCCGTCGTGGTCCTCACGCTGGAACTCGGCACGAGCGACATCGGCCGCATCCTCGCCGAACCGGAGCGGCTGAAGGGCGGTCCCGCCTGGGCGGCCGGCGCACTGGTGCTGGTCGCGGCCTTCACCAAGTCGGCGCAGGTGCCGTTCCACTTCTGGCTGCCCGGCGCCATGGTCGCGATCACCCCGGTCAGCGCCTATCTGCACGCGGCCACCATGGTCAAGGCCGGCATCTACCTGCTGATGCGGTTCTCCGCCCTGTTCGGCGGTCAGACCGCCTGGAAGCAGACGCTGCTCGCGGTCGGCCTGCTGACCGCCGTGCTCGGGGCCTTCCTGGCGTTGCGCCAGTACGACCTCAAGGCGCTGCTCGCGTACTCCACGGTGAGTCAGCTCGGGCTGATCGTCGGGGTCGTCGGGGTGGGCACCCCCGCCTCGGACGCGGCCGCGATCCTGTACACCGTCGCGCACGCGCTGTTCAAGGCGACGCTGTTCATGCTGGTCGGCATCATCGACCACGAGGCCGGCAGCCGGGACATCCGAAAGCTGTCCGGACTCCACCGGATCATGCCCGCGACGGCGGTGTTCACCGCCCTCGCCGCCGCCACCATGGCCGGCCTGCCGCCGACGATCGGCTTCGTCGGCAAGGAGGCGATCTTCGAGGCGCTGGCCGAGGCGCACCACCCGCGCTGGACCGCGCCGTTGGCGGCCGGGCTCGGGGTGCTGGCCTCGGTGCTGACCTTCGCGTACGCGGCCCGACTGGTGCACGGCGTCTTCACCGGCCCGCTGCGCCAGCAGGGGCTGCGTCCGCCGCCGCGCGCCTTCGTCGCCCCCGCAGCGGTGGCCGCGGTGCTGGCCACCACCCTGGGACCCATCGTCACCCTGCTCAGCCCGCTCGTCGAGCGCGCCGCGAACGACGCCCGACCTCAGGGCGACCCGCCGTACCTGGCGTTCTGGCACGGCTTCACCCCGGCCCTCGGGCTCTCCGCGCTCACCGTCGGGCTCGGGACGCTGCTCTTCGTGTTCCGTGCCCGGGCCGACCGGCTGCTGCGCCGCCTGCCCACCTCCACCCCCTTCGCCGTCTGGTTCGAGGCCGGCCGCGCTCGGCTGCTGCGCCTCGGCGCCCAGGTCGCCCGACCGGCCCGGGCCGCCGGCCCGGCGACGTTCCTGCTCCGGCCGGTGCTCGCCGTGCCGCTGCTGGCCGTGGTGGCGGCGGTCGGACTCGGCCCACTGCCGCCGCCGGTGGGCGATGCGACCCGTCCCGGCGACGCGGTGCTGCTGGTGCTGCTCGTGGTGACCCTGGTCGGGCTGGTCACGGTCCGCTCGGCGCTGGGGGCGGTCGGCCTCACCGGCACGGTCGGACTCCTGTTGTCCGTCTGGTTCGTGACCGCCGGGGCGCCCGACGTCGCGCTGACGCTGATGCTGGTCGAGGTGCTCACCACCATCGTGGTGATGCTGGTACTGCGACGCCGCCCGCCGCGCCTGCCCCCGGGCGGCGCACCGCGGGCCCTGCTGGCCGGCGCGGTGCTGGCCGGCGCGACGGGGCTGGCAGCGGCGGCCGGCACCGCGGCGTTGACCGGCCGCCGTGACCTGTCCGCACCCGGCCGCTTCCTGCTGGCCGAGGCGGCCCCGATCACCGGCGGGAGCAACGCGGTCAACACGATCCTGGTGGAGTTCCGCGCGCTGGACACGCTCGGCGAATCGGTGGTCCTGGCGGTCGTGGCGCTGGGGCTGGTCTCGCTCTCCGACCAGATCACCCGACCCGGACGGGGCACCCGGGCCGGTCCCTCCGTCGACCCGGTGCTCGTGTTCGCCCACCGGTTACTCGCTCCGGTGATGCTGGTGGTGTCGGGCTTTCTCTTCGTACGCGGCCATGAGGAGATCGGGGGCGGGTTCATCGGTGCCCTGCTGGCCGGTACCGCGGTCGGGCTGGGCCACCTCGCATACGCCGGTGCCCCGGCACCCCTGCTCGGTCGGTTGCGGAGCGGCCCGCTGCTGGTGGCGGGGCTACTGCTCTGTGTCGGTGTGGGATTGGCGGCGTTGCCGCTGGGTCGCCCGTTCCTCACTCTCGGCAAGGTGGGTCTGCCCGGTGGGGCGACCCTGCCGTTCTCCAGCAGCCTGCTGTTCGACCTCGGGATCTACCTGATCGTCCTCGGATTGATCGTGGCGGCGGTCCGCCGGCTCGACCTGCCGACCCGACCCGCCCCGACGGGACGGCCGAGGTGACGGCCGCCGTCATGGTCGGCGTGCTGGTCGCCGCCGCCGTGCACCTGCTGCTCCAGCGTGGCCAGCTCCGGGTGATTCTCGGGTTCCTCCTGCTCGGCCACGCGGTCAACGTGCTGCTGCTCTCCGCTGGCGGGCTGGATCGCCGCACGCCCGCCTTCGAAGGCGGCGGCGAGGAGATGGCCGACCCGCTGCCGCAGGCATTCGCGCTGACCGCCATCGTGATCAGCTTCGGCATCACGCTCTACCTGCTCGGACTGCTCAGCGCGGACGGACCGACCGGAGGTGGCGAGCAGGGGACCGCCGAGGACCCTTGCGCCCCGGAGGATGGGCAGGACGACGTGGGCGCCGATGGCGGGGACGAACGGTGAGCCGGCTGCTGGTCCTGCCGTTCGCCGGTCCGCTGCTGACCGCCGCGGTACTGCTCGCCACGCCACGCCGCCGGACGGCGCACCGGGTGGCGGGCCTCGCCGTGACCGCCGCCGTCCTCTTCCTGGCCGTCGCGCTGCTGGTGGCCACGCGGGACGGCACGGTCGTGGCCGAGCGGATCGGCGGCTGGCATCCCCTGGTGGCGATCGGGTTCGCGGCCGACGCGTTCAGCGCGCTGATGGTCACCGTCTGCGCGGTGGTGGTGCTGGCCTGCCTCGCCACGGCCACCGCATCCGGCGACGACCACCATCCACTGTTCGTGCCGCTGGTCCTCGTGCTCTCGGCCGGCGCCTACGGCGCGTTCCTCACCGCCGACCTGTTCAACCTGTTCGTACTGATCGAGGTCATGCTGGTGCCGTCCTACGCGCTCGTCGCGCTGGGCGGCGGCGCCACCCGGCTCGGCGCCGCCCGGGTCTACGTGGCGATGAACCTGCTCGCCTCCACCATCCTGCTGGCCGGGGTCGGGCTGGTCTACGGGGTGACCGGCACGGTGCAGTTCGGTGACCTGGCGGCCGCCGCGCGCACCTCGCCCACGGTGGCCGTGGCCGCCGGCGTCGTGCTGTTGGCGCTGGCGGTCAAGAGCGCCGTGGTGCCCTGGCACGACTGGCTGCCCAGGACCTACCCCGAGGCGCCGCCCGTGGTGCTCGCGCTCTTCTCCGGGCTGCTCACCAAGGTCGGCCTCTACGCCCTGATCCGGATCTACGCCGTCGTGTACGACGGCGATCCGGCGTACCTCGGGGTGATAGCCGTGGCGGCGCTGCTCAGCATGGTGGTGGGCGTGCTCGGCGCGCTCGGCGAGGCCACCATGCGCCGGGTGCTCACCTTCCACATGGTCAGCCAGATCGGGTACGTCCTGCTGGGACTGGCCCTGTTCACGGCCGCGAGCCTCGCCGCGGCGGTCTTCTACCTGGTGCAGTACATCCTGGTGAAGACGGCGCTGTTCCTCTGCGCTGCGGCGGTGCACGCCGGCCACCGGACGGATCGGCTGGACCGGCTGAGCGGCCTGTCCACCGTCCATCCCGTGCTGGCACTGGCCTTCGCCGGCGCCGCGCTCTCCCTGGCCGGGCTCCCACCGTTCTCCGGGTTCGTGGCGAAGTTCCTGCTGATCAGGGCGGTGGGCGACGCCGGGCAGTGGGCGGCGGTGACGGTGGCCGTCGGCGTCAGCCTGCTCACGCTGGCCTCGATGCTCAAGATCTGGGGCGGGGCGTTCTGGGGGGAGCCACCCGGTCCGGACGAGGCCGCCGCGACCCGCGTGCCGGCCCGGACGGTGCTGCCGGCGTTGACCCTGGCGGTCGTGTCGTTGCTGCTCGGCCCGGTGGCGCAACCTCTGCTCGGGCTCGCCGACACGGCGGCGGCCGGTCTGCTCGACCCCGACGCCTACCTGAGGGCGGTGAGCGGCCGGTGAGCGTGGACTGGGGGCGGCGGGCGGTGGTGCGGGTCGGGCGGGTCCTGCGGTTCCTAGGGTGGTTCGTCGCCCGCCTGGTGGTGGCCAACCTGGTGGTCGCCCGGGAGATTCTGACCCCGGGCTGGCGGCTGCGCCCGGCGATCGTCCGGGTGCCGCTGCCCGGGGCGAGCAGCACCGAGTTGGTGCTGACGGCGCTCTTCGTCGGGCTGACCCCGGGCACCCTCACGGTGGCGGTCCGCACGACCCCGCCGGTGCTCTTCGTGCACGGCATGTACGCCGAGGACCCGCACGCGTTCCGCCGGGAGGTCGTCGAACTGCAACGGAAGCTGCGGTCGGCCGTCCGTCCCGCCGGTGGGCAGCCGGCCGGACCCGCACCCGCGGCCGGCGACCCGGATGGGAGGTGAGCACGTGTTCCTGCTCGACGTGGTGCTCGTCGTGCTCGCGCTGTCGGTGCTGCCGGTGATCTGGCGGCTGGCCGTCGGCCCGACGGACGCGGACCGGGCGGCTGCCCTCGACCTGGGCTTCTTCGTCGTCCTGGCCGCGGTGGCCGTGCTGGCCGCCCGGCTGGACTTCCCGGCCCTGCTGGACCTGGTGCTGACCGGCACCCTGGTGGCCTTCCTGGCCACGGTCGCCCTGGCCCGCCTGGTGCACCGGCGGTCGCGCTGATGCGCACCGTGCTGGCGGCGATTCCGCTGCTCGTGGGCACCGGACTGATCGCGGTCAGTGCTCTTGGCCTGCTTCGGTTGCCGGATGTCTACAACCGGATGAACGCGGTGGCCAAGGCGGCGAGCCTGGGCATGGTGTGCGTGCTGGCGGGGGTGCTGGTGCTGGTGTTCGATGCGCGCAGCGCGGTGGTGGTGGCCGTGGCGGTCGGACTGCAACTGGTCAGCGCGCCCGTGGGCGGCTACGCGCTGGCCGTGGCGTCCTACCGGGCGGGCAGCCCGTTGGCCGCGCTGACCCGCTACGACGACCTCGCCGACGCCGACGCCGACGCCGGATCGCCCGCCGATGCCGGAGGCGACCCGCCGGGTGGCGGACCTGCGGGTGGCGGACCCGCGGGTGGGTAACCGTCTCGCCGTCGCCATCGACCCGGCGGTAGACTGCGGGGCATGTCCGTGGCCGGTCTGCTTCTTACCGAGCCGTGTTGACGCGCTGATCCGCGACAGCACGGCCGCCCCTCCTGCGCGAGGGGTTTTTTTGTGCCTACCGGACGAGACCGACCCGCATCCCGCGGTACGACGAACAGCGGATCGAGGAGAGACGCCATGAGTGAGGCAGCCGCACCGGCCAGCGACGTGCCGCCGTTCCGGTACACCGCGGCCCTGGCCGAGGAGATCGAACAGCGCTGGCAGGAGGTCTGGGCGCGGGAGGGGACGTTCCACGCCCCGAACCCGACCGGCCCGCTGGCCGACCCCGGTCACCCCCGCGCCGGGGCGGAGAAGCTGTACGTCCTGGACATGTTCCCGTACCCGTCGGGCGCGGGCCTGCACGTCGGCCACCCCCTGGGCTACATCGGCACCGACTGCTTCGCCCGCTACCAGCGGATGGCGGGGCGCAACGTGCTGCACGCGATGGGCTTCGACGCGTTCGGCCTGCCCGCCGAGCAGTACGCGGTGCAGACCGGCACCCACCCGCGCACCACCACGGTGGCGAACATCGAGCGCTACAAGGCGCAGCTGCGCCGGCTGGGCCTGGCCCACGACGAGCGCCGCTCGGTGGCCACCATCGACACCGACTTCTACCGCTGGACGCAGTGGATCTTCCTGCAGGTCTTCAACTCCTGGTACGACACGGACGCGAAGCGGGCCCGCCCGATCGCCGAGCTGATCGCCGAGTTCGAGGGCGGCAACCGGCCGACCCCCGACGGGCGGGCGTGGGCGGAACTGTCCGTCGCCGAGCGCCGGGCCGTCGTCGACGACCACCGGCTGGCGTACGTCTCGCAGGCGCCGGTGAACTGGTGCCCGGGGCTGGGCACCGTGCTGGCCAACGAGGAGGTCACCGCCGACGGCCGCTCCGAGCGGGGCAACTTCCCGGTCTTCAAGCGCAACCTGAAGCAGTGGATGATGCGGATCACCGCGTACGGCGACCGGCTGCTGGACGACCTGGACACGCTGGACTGGCCCGAGCCGATCAAGCTGATGCAGCGCAACTGGATCGGTCGCTCCACCGGCGCGCACATCGACTTCCCGACCACCGTGGAGCCGATCCGGGTGTTCACGACCCGGCCGGACACGATCTTCGGCGCCACCTACATGGTGCTGGCCCCCGAGCACGAACTGGTCGACGCGCTGGCGCCGGCCGCCTGGCCCGAGGGCACGAAGGACGCGTGGACCGGCGGGCACGCCAACCCGCGCGCGGCCGTCGAGGCGTACCGCAAGGCGGCGGCGGCCAAGACCGACGTCGAGCGGCAGGCCGACACGAAGGAGAAGACGGGCGTCTTCGTCGGCGCGTACGCCACCAACCCGGTCACCGGCGGGCGGATCCCGGTCTTCATCGCCGACTACGTGCTGGCCGGCTACGGCACGGGCGCGATCATGGCGGTGCCCGGCCAGGACGAGCGGGACTGGGCGTTCGCGGAGGTCTTCGAGCTGCCGATCGTGCGTACCGTGCAGCCGGCGGAGGGCTTCGACGGCAAGGCGTACACCGGGGACGGCCCGGCGATCAACAGCGCCGCGCCCGAGCGCGGCCTGGACCTGGACGGCCTGGGGGTGGCCGAGGCCAAGGCGGCGACCATCGGGTGGCTGGAGGCCAACGGGCACGGCACCGGCGCGGTGACCTACCGGCTGCGCGACTGGCTGTTCAGCCGGCAGCGCTACTGGGGCGAGCCGTTCCCCATCGTGTACGACGAGACCGGCGCCGCCATCGCGCTGCCGGAGGAGATGCTGCCGGTCGAGCTGCCCGAGGTCGACGACTTCTCGCCGCGCACGTTCGACCCGGAGGACGCCGACAGCAACCCGGAGACGCCGCTGTCGCGCCGGCGCGACTGGGTCGAGGTGGAGCTGGACCTGGGCGACGGCCCGAAGCGCTACACCCGCGAGACCAACGTGATGCCGCAGTGGGCCGGCTCCTGCTGGTACGAGCTGCGCTACCTGGACCCGACCAACTCGCAGCGCTTCGTCGACGCGGAGAACGAGGCGTACTGGATGGGGCCGCGCGGCGAGGGCGACTGCGGTGGCACCGACCTGTACGTCGGCGGCGCCGAGCACGCCGTGCTGCACCTGCTGTACGCGCGGTTCTGGCACAAGGTGCTGTACGACCTGGGGCACGTCTCGTCGTTCGAGCCGTTCCGCAAGCTGTTCAACCAGGGCTACATCCAGGCGTACGCGTACACCGACGCCCGGGGCGCCTACGTGCCGGCCGAGGACGTCACCGAGCGCGACGGCGGCTTCTACCTGGGCGACACCCAGGTCAACCGCGAGTACGGCAAGATGGGCAAGTCCCTGAAGAACGTGGTCACGCCGGACGAGATGTGCGCCGCGTACGGGGCGGACACGTTCCGCGTCTACGAGATGTCGATGGGCCCGCTGGAGGTGTCCCGCCCGTGGGAGACCCGGGCGGTCGTCGGGTCGTACCGGTTCCTGCAGCGGGTCTGGCGGGCGATCGTCGACGAGCAGACCGGCGCGCTGCGGGTCACCGACGCCCCCGCCGACGACGCGACGCGGCGGCTGTTGCACAAGGTGGTCGACGGGGTCCGCGGCGACATGGAGGCGATCCGGTTCAACACCGCGATCGCCAAGCTGATCGAGCTGACCAACGGGCTGACCCGGCTGGCGGAGACCCCGCGCGAGGTGGCCGAGCCGCTGGTGCTGATGGTGGCGCCGTTCGCCCCGCACGTCGCCGAGGAACTGTGGCGCCGGCTGGGGCACGACACCTCCCTGACGTACGCGGACTTCCCGACCGCCGACCCGGCGCTGCTGGTGGCGGAGACGGTGACGTATCCGGTGCAGATCAACGGCAAGGTGCGCGGCCGCGTCGAGGTCCCCGCCGACGCGTCCGAGGAGACCGTCCGCGCGGCGGCCCTGGAGGCGGTCGCGTCGTCGCTGGCCGGCAAGGAACCCCGCAAGGTCATCGTCATCAAGGGCCGCATGGTCTCCGTGGTGGCCTGATTTCTCTTGGATCGATCATGCAGTCGTGGTGGGGGGCGGAGTCCCCGGACCTGGACGAGTCGGGCACCACGACTGCATGATCGGCGCGGCTGACCTGGATCAGGGGTCGCGGCGGTGGGTGAGGGTCACGGCCGTCAGGGTCGCGGCCACGGACCAGGCGGCCAGGGTCAGCCAGGAGCCGGTGACGGTGGCCGGGTACGGGTCCGGGTTGAGGACGTCGGGGTGCACCTCGATCAGTCGTAGCCAGGCGGTGAGCGGCAGGGCGTTGTACGCCTCGGCGATCCACCGGTGCTCGTCGCTGTCCACCGCCATCGGCACCAGCACGAGCACCGCCGTGGCGGCGGCCACGGCCCCGGCGGCGTGCCGGGTGAGGGCGCCCAGACCCATCCCGACCAGCGCGCACACGGGCACCAGCACGGCGCTCGCCACGACGGCGCGCAGCACCCCCGGCTCGCCGATCGACCAGCCGGCGCCCCGGTCGGCGAGGATCGCCTGGGACACCCAGAACGAGGTCGCCGCGGTGACCGCGCCGAGGACGAGCATCACCCCGGCCAGGACGGCGGCCTTCGCCGCGACCATCGCCCGGCGGACGGGCACGGCGGCGAACGTGGCCCGGATCAGCCCGCTCTGGTACTCGCCGACGACCGTCAGGGCGCCGACGGTGGCCGAGGTGAGGATCAGCAGCAGGTAGCCGGCCTCGGGGAAGGCGTCGCGCAGCGGCCCGTACAGCCGGAACATCTCCCGGCGCCCCTCCGGGTACGCCGGCCAGTTCCGGTGGTCGGCGAGGCTGGCGTTGACGCTGACCCCGACCACGAACAGGAAGACCAGCGGCAGCGTCCAGCGGGTCGAGCGCAGCGACCAGAGTTTGATCCACTCGGCGGCCAGCAGGTCGCGGAACCGGGCCGGCGGCCCGGTCACGGTCGGTCGGCGGGTCGCCCCGGTCACGGCGGTCATCGGGTCCCCTCCCCGGCGAGGTACTCCACGCTGTCGGCGGTGAGCGCCATGAAGGCGTCCTCCAGCGAGGCCGTTCGGGTGCTCAGCTCGTGCAGCACGATGCGGTGGGCGAGCGCGAGGTCGCCGATGCGCGCGGCCGTCAGGCCGGTCACGATCAGCGCCCCGGCGTCGCCCGGCCGCACGTCCGCGCCCTCCGCCGCCAGCACGGCGGCCAGGCCCGCCGCGTCGGGCGTACGGACGGACACGGCGGCCCGGCTGCTCCCGGCCGCGAACTCGGCGAGGCTCTGCTCGGCGATGAGCCGGCCCCGGCCGATCACCACGAGCCGGTCGGCGCAGTTCTGCATCTCGCTCATCAGGTGGCTGGAGACAAAGACCGTACGCCCCTCGGCGGCCAGCCGCCGGAACAGGTCCCGTACCCAGCGCACCCCCTCCGGGTCGAGGCCGTTGAACGGCTCGTCGAAGAGGAGCACGGGCGGGTCCCCGAGCAGCGCGGCGGCGATCCCGAGCCGCTGCCGCATGCCGAGGGAGAAGCCGCCGATGCGCCGCCGCGCGGCGGCCGACAGCCCCACCTCCCGCAGCACCTCGTCGACCCGGCTGCGCGCGATGCCGTTGCTGCGGGCCAGGGCCCACAGGTGCGCGACGGCGCTGCGCCCGCCGTGCACGTCGCCGGCGTCCAGCAGCGCGCCGGCGTGACGCAGCCCGCGCGGCCGGTCGGCGAAACGCACCCCGTCCACGGTGACGGTGCCGCTGGTCGGCGCGGTGAGCCCGATGATCATCCGCAGCGTGGTGGACTTGCCGGCCCCGTTGGGGCCCAGGAACCCGGTCACGTGGCCGGGGCGCACGGTCAACGTGAGGTCGTCGACGGCCGTCGTGCGGCCGTACCGTCTCGTCAGGGCGTTCAGTTCGATCACCCGGCCCACGCTGCCGGGTGACGGCCGTCGCGGCGTCGCCCCGGCGGGCACATCCGGCGGGCGGTGACCCGCCCCGGGGCGTACGCCCGTGGGCCGATGCCCGGGCGGCGGCGGGCTGGCTACCGTGTGCGGCATGGATGCGACCGCGCCGCCACCGCGCCGCGCCCCGGCGCGGGCGGTGCTGCCCTGGCTCGGCGTCGCGGTGCTGCCGTTCGCCGTGCTCATGGCCCCGGTCGTGGCGTCGAGCCGCAACGGCGTGGGGTTCGGCGACTGGTGGCTCGCCGAGCGCTACCTGGTCCCGCTGCTGGCCGTGGCCCCGCCCGCCGGCCTGCTGCGGCGCCGGCCGGTGCTGGCCCTGGCGCTGATGCTCGTCGCGGCGTGCGTGGTCACCGTGGTCGTCAACGTCGGCGAGGACGGCTACCTGGCCGACATCTGGTACGCGCAGTTCCTGGCGGTCGACCTGGTGGTGGGGCTGATCGCGGCGGGGAGGTCCCGCCGCGTCTCGGCGCCGGTGGCCGTCGTGGCGCTCGCCGTGCAGATCACCGCGAGCTTCGTGAACCCCTCCACCGACCCGGTGAGCCGGGCCACGCTCTCCGTGCTGGCGGTCGTCACCGCGTGGACGGTCGGCAACTCCGTGCGGGCCCGGCGCGGCTACGCCGAGGCGCTGCGGTCGCACGCCGCCGCCGAGGCGGTCACCGCCGAGCGGCTGCGCATCGCCCGCGAGCTGCACGACATGGTCGCCCACAGCATCGGGGTGATCGCCATCCAGGCCGGCGTGGGGGCCCGGGTCATCGACACCCAGCCGGCCCAGGCGCGCGCCGCGTTGGCCACCATCGAGGCGACCAGCCGCGACACCCTGGCCGGCCTTCGGCGTACGCTCGGCGCGCTGCGCCGCCCCCATTCGGAGTCGGCGTCGCTGGATCCGACGCCCGGGCTGGACGACCTCGACCGGCTGGTCACGGCCGCCGCCGACGCCGGCGTGCGGGTGGACCTGCGGCGCGGCGGCGAACGGCGGCCGGTCCCGGCCGAGGTCGACCTCGCCGCGTTCCGCATCGTGCAGGAGGCGCTCACCAACGTGGTACGACACGCGGGCAGCGACCGGTGCCGGGTCACCGTCACGTACGGCCCCGACGAGGTCGCGGTGGAGGTCGTCGACGACGGCCGGGGCGGCTCGGTCGGCGGCGAGGGACACGGCATCGTCGGCATGCGGGAACGGGTCGCCCTGGCGGGCGGGCGGTTCCACGCCGGGCCGCGCCCGGAGGGTGGCTTCCGGGTGGCGGCGTGGCTGCCGACGGCGACGGCGGTACCCCCGGTGTCGCCGGCGGCGGTGGAGCCGGCCGGGACGGGGGAGCGGTGAGCGTCCGCGTGCTGCTCGTCGACGACCAGCCGCTGGTCCGCGCCGGCCTGCGGGTGCTCATCGCCGACGCCCCCGACATCGACGTCGTCGGCGAGGCGGGCACGGGGACCGAGGCGGTACGGCTGGCCCGCGAGCTCGTGCCGGACGTGGTGCTGATGGACCTGCGGATGCCCGGCATGGACGGCATCCGGGCCACCGGGGCGATCACCTCGGCGGGCGGCGTCACCCGCGTCCTCGTGCTCACCACCTTCGACGACGACGAGCACGTGCACGCCGCGCTGCGCGCCGGCGCGAGCGGATTCCTGGTCAAGGACATGGCGCTGGACGACATCCTCAACGCCGTCCGGGTGGTCGCCGCCGGGGACGCGCTGATCGCTCCCGGGGTCACCCGCCGGCTCATCGCCGAGTTCGCCCGCCGACCGGCCCCCGCCGCCCCGACCCGGGCCCTCGACGGCGTCACCGAGCGGGAGCGCGAGGTGCTGACCCTCGTCGGCCGGGGCCTGTCCAACGGCGAGATCGCCGCCGAGCTGACGATCAGCGCGGCCACCGCCAAGGCCCACGTGGCCCGGCTGTTCAGCAAGCTGGGCGCCCGCGACCGCGTGCACCTCGTCATCGCCGCCTACGAGGCGGGGCTGGTCTCCACGGCGGGATGAGGCGCGCGACCGGGTGGGGCGGGCGCGCTCCGGACGGTCAGCGCAGTGCGGCCGCGGTGCGGCACGGAGCGGGTCAGCGCAGCGCGGCCGTCACCACCGGGCGGTGCTCGGCCAGCCAGTCGTACCAGTCGCGCACCAGGTCGGCGATCCCCGCCTCGCGGAGCTGGCACATGGCCGGATCGCCCCGCTCGGCGCCGGTCGCGATCCCGCGCCAGGTCCCGTCCATCTGGGCGAGCATCACGTCGACCAGTTCGGCGCGGGGCAGCGCGAGCGACCCCGTGCCGGCCGCCTCGTAGGCGTCGCAGAGCAGCCGGGCGCGCCGGCCCAGCTCCACCGGGTCGGCTCCCGGCGCCGCCCAGTGCCAGGCGGCGAAGGCAACGTCCTCGACCCGCCGGCCCGGCGCGGCGAGGTCCCAGTCGATCAGCGCCACGGGCAGCGGGCCGGCGGGGGAATCCCGATACACCGTGTTCTTCGGGGACAGGTCGCGGTGGCAGACCGTCTCGGCGTCCCCGGCCAGCGGGCTGCCCGCGCAGGCGTCGTGCAGCCGCCGGACCAGTTCGGCCAGCCGGGTCAGCGCCGGGTCCGCGAAGTACGCCGGATCCTCCCTGTCCCGCCACGGCACCCGGCCGTCGACGTGGCTGAGCACCTGCCGACCCCGCTCGTCCGTGCCGAGGTGGCGGGGCGCGACGTCCGCGCCCACCCGATCCAGGTGCCGCAGCAGCGCGGCGACGAACTCGGCGTTCTCCGGCGGCGTACGCCGGACGGTGTCGCCGACCCGGACCACCTCGGCGATGAAGCCGCCGCGCAGCCGCTCCCCGGCGACGGCCGGGTCGACGCGACCGGTGGCGGCGGTCGGCTGCCGCTCCTCGTGTCCCGGCCCGGTGTCCCCGCCCGCCCCGGGCGACCGACTGCGCACCGCCGGCCTCAGCTCGGCCCGAGCCGGCGCTGCCGCTCGGCGCGCCACCAGCGGCGGATCAGCACCACGCTGGCGACGAGGCCGAGCGCGGCCGGCGCGGCGCCGAACCAGTTGACGTCGCCCGGTGAGGTGACCGCCGCGCCCACCGCCGCGTAGCCGAACGCGGTGGGCGCGGACGCGATCACGCTGCCCGCGAGGAACGGCAGGACCCGGGCGCCGGTGGTGCCGTAGCCGTAGCTGACCAGCCCGAAGCCGGCGATCGGCAGCAGCCGTACGGTGATCACGCCGAGGACGCTCTGCCGGGCGAACCAGCCGTCCAGCCGGGCCAGCCGGCCGCGTACCCGCTCGGCGACGAACTCCCGCCCGAGGAGGCGGCCGACCGCGAAGCCCAGCGCCGCCGCGAGCAGCGCGGCACCCAGCGCGTACGCGGCGCCCTCCAGCGCGCCGAAGATCGCTCCCGAGGCGAGCGTGACGAAGGTCCGGGGGACCAGCGCGACCAGCAGCAGCGCGCCGCCGAGGACCGCCGCCACGGGGGCGAGGGCGCCCATCCGGTCGGCCAGCCGGGGCAGTTGGTGCGCCTCGGGCAGGTCGACGACGAGCAGCACCGCCCCGAAGGTGACCAACAGGAGCAGCAGCAGGGCGAAGCGGACGGCCGACGGCTGGCGCAGCAGCCGCCGGACGGCCGGGATCATGCCCTGGCGGCGGCGGCCACCGCGGCGCGGCGCTCGGCGCGCAGCCGGTCCGACCAGGTGTCGTCCAGCGGCGGGAGCTGGTGCACGCCCGTGGCCCAGCGCAGCAGCAGGTCCGCCAGCGCGGGATTGCGGGCCAGGGCCGGGCCGTGCGAGTACGTGCCGAGCAGCTTGCCCCGCCACGCCCCCTCGGTGGCGCCGTCATTGCCGACCCCGGCGGTGACCCGGGCCAGCGGGGAGACCCCCGGGCCGAGGTGGGTACGCCCACCGTGGTTCTCGAACCCGGTCAGCGCCGGTACGCCCAGCCGCGGGTCGATCTCGCCGGCCAGCTCGCCGACGGCGCGCGTCGGCCCCCGGTCGGAGGAGAGGTCGAGCAGCTCCAGCCCGGCGTAGAGGGTGCCCTTGGCGAAGAAGGAGGTGCCGAGGAGCTGGTAGCCGGCGCAGACGCCGAACACGACCGAGCCCTGGGCGACGGCCCGGTGCAGGCCGCCGTCGGCGAGCAGCCGCTGCGCGCCGAGCGCCTGCGGGCCGTCCTCGCCGCCGCCGATGAGGTAGATGTCGGCGGTGGAGGGCAGCCGCTGGTCGGAGCGCACCTCCAGCACCTCGACCGGGAAACCGCGCAGGCGCGCCCGGCGGGCGAGGATCAGCGCGTTGCCACGGTCGCCGTAGGTGGAGAGCAGGTCGGGGTAGATCCAGACGATGCGCAGGCTCTCAGTTGACACGGTCCAACTCCGCTCGGATGTCCTGGAACGCGGTGTAGTTCGCGATGACCTCCAGGCGCCCCGGGGGCACCGACCGGACGGCGTCGGCGAATGTCCGCACATGCTGGAAGGGCACGTCGTTGACCTCCAGCCGGACCGCGAGGTCGTACGCGCGGTCGCCGGTGATCAGCACCTGCCGGCCCCGTAGCGGGGCGAAGTCGACGTCGAAGAGCCACGAGGTGTCCAGCCCGTCGGGGTCCCGGGCGTTGATGGAGAGCAGTGTCGGGGCGACGTCGGCCATGTCGAACGCCTCCAGCCAGCTGGCCGGGTTCTTCGCCAGCAGCAGCCGGATGTTGCGCCCGTCCCGGTCGACCTGCGCGTAGCGGCCCGCGACGGACGTGACGGTGCCGAGCTGGAGCACGGCGTCCACGGGCCGGACGCCGAACTCGGCGGCGACGGCCAGCGCGGTCGCGGCGTTGCCGACGTTGACCTTGCCGGGGAGCTGGAGCTTGACCTTGTGCCAGGCGCCCGTCGGGTCGAGCACGCCGTCGTCCTCCACCGTCCACTGCGGCTCGGGCCGGCGCAGCGGGCAGCCGCTGCACCACCACTGGTCGCCGGAGCGCTGGATGGTGGAGCCGCACTCGGGGCAGACCCAGGAGTCGTCGTGCCAGCGCTGCCCGGCGCTGAACCAGGTGACGTGCGGCGGGGCGATGCGGTGGTCGTGGTTGGGCGGCGGGGTGGCGGCCCACACCACCATCGGGTCGTCGGCGTTGGCGACGATGCGCACGTTGGTGTGCCGGACCAGCGCGGCGCGCCAGAGCTGCGCCATCATGGCGACCTCCTTGGCCCGGTCGAGCTGGTCGCGCGAGAGGTTGAGCAGCGCCACCACGTGCGGCTCGGTGGCCTCCAGCACCTGGGCGAGGTAGTGCTCGTCGACCTCCAGCACGGCGTAGGGCGTGCTGCCGGCCTTGGCGAGCGCCGAGGTGTGCCCGGTCGGCATGTTGGCGCCGAACGAGTTGGTGGCGACGCGACCGAGCACCCCGACCGCCGCGGCGGTGAGCCGGGTGGTGGTGGTCTTGCCGTTGGTGCCGGAGATCAGGGCGATCGCGCGCCCGGCCGACAGGTGGGCCAGCAGGTCCGGGTCGATCTTCAGGCCGATCCAGCCGCCGATCACCGAGCCGTCACCGCGCCCCGCGGCCCGCGACAGCGCCGCGGCGGTCCGCGACACCGAGCTGGCCACCTTTGCCCGCAGGGGCATCTTCGCGTCCGTCACCCGAGCGAGGTTACCGGACCGCCGACCCCGCCAGATCGCCGCCGACGGCGAACCGTTCGGCCGGGGTGGCCCGGCGGGGCGGTCGGGGCGCGCTCAGCCGGACGGAGTCGATCTATGTCGGAAAGCGGACCGGCCCCGGCGGCCCCGCAGCCCTCCACTCCGCTCCACCCCCGTTGACGTGCGGTTTTGCGCGCCGAAACGCCGCGCCACGCGGGCGATTCTGGTTGCGGGTGGAGGGAAGTGGAGTAGAGTGGGGCCCAATGGTGAGGCCGGGAGGGCCCACCGGCCCGGGGGGTCAGCGGCGCCGCGAACGCCGCTCAAGGGCGAGGGGGTTGGGCCGATGTTCCTCGGCACCCACACCCCACGCCTGGACGACAAAGGCCGGTTGATCCTTCCGGCGAAGTTCCGGGACGAGTTGGCGGGGGGTGTCGTGATAACCAAAGGGCAGGATCGCTGCCTCTACGCCTTCCCGATGCCCGAGTTCCAGCGGATCGCGGAGCAGTTGCGCGCGCAGCCGATGACGAACAAGGCGGCCCGGGCCTACAGCCGGGTCTTCTTCGCCAGCGCGCACGACGAGGTGCCCGACAAGCAGGGCCGGGTGACGATCCCGGCCCACCTGCGGGCCTACGCCGCACTCGACCGGGACCTGGTGGTGATCGGCGCGAGCACCCGGGTGGAGATCTGGGACAAGGCTGCCTGGGAGTCCTACCTCGCGGAGAGCGAAGACGACTTCGCCGACATCGAGGAGGGGGTGCTGCCCAGCGGTCTGTAGGGCGTGATGACGCCCGACGTACTGCGAGATCTCCACCCGCTTTCGAGTTCCTGGCACCCCTTCCCCGGTGCCAGGCGCACGATCCGATCGGAGGGCCGCGGCCTCCGACGGGCGGGAGCGGATGGGGATCTGGCGGTACGACGGCACGGCGTCGTCCGACGACGGACGCATGAAGGACGAGGGTTTCACACCAGTGGGGGTCGACATGGGGGAGCTACGCGGCACGCACGTGCCGGTGCTGCTCGAGCGGTGTCTCGAGTTGCTGGCCCCCGCGCTGGGCCGGGGCGGACGGACGGTCCACGTCGACGCGACGCTGGGGCTGGCCGGGCACGCCGAGGCGGTTCTCGAGGCGCATCCGGAGACGGTGCTGATCGGGCTCGACCGGGACACCGAGGCGCTCGCCCACGCGCGTGTCCGGCTGGCCCGCTTCGCCGACCGGGTCCACCTGGAGCACGCCGTCTACGACGAGTTGCCGGAGGTGCTCGACCGGCTGGGCTACCCGGGCATCGACGGGATCCTGTTCGACCTGGGCGTCTCCAGCCTGCAACTCGACGCACCCGACCGCGGGTTCGCCTACGCGCAGGACGCCCCGCTGGACATGCGGATGGACCAGACCCGGGGGGTGACCGCCGAGGAGGTGGTCAACACCTACCCGCACCCGGACCTGGCCCGGGTGCTGCGGGTCTACGGCGAGGAGAAGTTCGCGGGCCGGATCGCCTCGGCGATCATCCGCGAACGCGAGCGGGCCCGGATCACCTCGTCGGCGCGGCTGGCGGAACTGGTCAGGGAGTCCATTCCGGCACCGGCGCGACGAACCGGGGGACACCCGGCCAAGAGAACGTTTCAGGCTTTACGGATCGAGGTAAACAAGGAACTGGCAGCGCTGGAGACGGCGCTGCCAGCCGCGCTCGACAAGCTCAACGTGGGCGGCCGCATGGTGGTCCTGTCCTACCACTCGCTGGAGGACCGGCTCACCAAGGCGGCGCTCAGCGACCGGGTCCGCAGCAAGGGCCCGGTAGACCTCCCGGTCGAACTGCCCGGGTCCGGTCCGACGTTCCGGCTGCTGAGCCGGGGCGCCGAACTGCCCGGGGAGGCGGAGGTCGCCGCGAACCCGCGCGCCGCCTCGGTGCGGCTGCGGGCCGCGGAGCGACTCGACCCGGACGCTGCGCAGCAGGGGCGTACCGACCGCGAACGGTACCGCCGGCGGGTGAAGGCAATGCACCAGCCAGGGGCGGGGACCGGAGGATCCGACACGGATCCGACGGACCCCGGGGGACGGGACAGGGACGGACGAAGAGGGGGAGGGACATGACGATTGACAAGCGCGACCGCCGGGACGTAACCGGCGGCGGGCAGCGCGCACCGCGGTCGGGGGGCCGGACCGCGGCGGAGCGGGCCACGCGCATCGGGACCGGCACGCCGCGGGCGGACCGCGCGAACCGGCAGGGGGAGACTCGCGCCCGGGGGGCGCGCGAGTTCCCGACCCAGGGCAGCGCCGCGCTGCGGCCGGCCGAGCGGCAGAACGCCGGCACGGCGCGTCCGCCCCGACTCCGGGTGGCGCCGCCACCGCCGGTGCGGGTGCCCCGGGCGCCCTTCGCCGCGCTGGTGCTGGTGCTGGTGGTCGGCGGGGTGCTCGGCATCCTGCTGGTCAACACGAAGATCAACGAGAACGCCTTCCGGCTGGAGAAGCTCCAGGAGCAGCAGGCCAAGCTCGACGTGGAGCAGCAGCAGCTGAACAAGGAGATCGCCGACGCGGAGGCCCCGGGCAACCTGGAGGCCCGGGCCCGCAAGCTCGGCCTGGTGGAGGCCGGCGAGCCGGCGTACATCCGGCTGCCCGACGGCAAGGTGATCGGCGTGCCGCAGCCGGCCGAGGGCCAGCCCTCGATCACCAGCCAGCAGGGCGCGGGAGGCTGACGACCGTGCCACCGAGATCGGAGGAACCGCGCCGGGACGCCACAGGCTCCCGGCGCGGTTCGTCCCGCAACGCCGGTGGCCGGGGCGCCGAACCGCGCTCCGGTGAGCCGGGGGTCGGTGGCATCTCCGACGCCCGGGCGTACACCCCGCGCGGGCGCACCGTGCGCGAGCAGCGCGCCGGCGGGCGCGCCGAGCCCGACGCGGACGCCGGCCCCGCCGCGCAGCGCCGCACGCCGCGCAGCACCCGCTCCGGCGACCCGTTCCGCCCCGCCCTCCAGGTGCTCGACGGCGGCCGCGCGGGCGCCGGCCGGGCCGGCCGGCGCGAGGCGGCGGGCCGCTCCGGCGTCGTCCGTACCGTCACACCGCGCACCCCCCGCCACGACGACGAGCCGCCCGCGCCGCGCCGCACCGCCGCGCGGCCCGCGCGCCGGCCGGACCGCCCGGCCGCCCGGCGACCGTCGCGCAAGCCGCGTAAGCCACCCCGGCTGGCCGACCCCCGGCGCCGGCTGCGGCTGGGCACCGTGCTCACCCTGACGCTCTTCGCCGTCATCGGCATCCGGCTGGTCGTCCTCCAGACCGTGGAGACTCCGGCGTACGCCGGCGGCGGCGTCGCCGACCGGCTGCGTACCGTCACGCTGCCGGCGGCGCGCGGCGCCATCTACGACCGGGACGGCGCCCCGCTGGCGCACAGCGTCGAGGCCCGCTACGTCTACGCCGACCCCACCCAGGTCAAGGACCAGCAGGCCACCGCCAAGGCGCTCTCCCCGCTGCTCGGCATGCCGGCCTCGGAGCTGGCCGAGAAGATGAAGCCGCGCAAGCGCGTCAACGGCGTCGACTCGCAGTTCGAGTACCTCGCCCGGGGGGTCGACATCGACCGGGCCCGGAAGATCACCGCGCTGGAGCTGCCCGGCATCTACACCCACCGCGACGAGCGGCGCGAGGTGCCCGGCGGGGACCTCGCGGCCAACCTGCTCGGCTTCACCAGCCAGGACATGGTCGGGTTGGAAGGGCTGGAGGCCCGCTACGACGACGTGCTGCGCGGCAAGGACGGCAAGCGGGTCTACGAGGTCGGCCTCGGCGACCTGGCCGCCCCGATCCCCGGCGGCTACAGCGAGACGACCAAGGCCAGGCCGGGCAGCTCGCTCCAGCTCACCATCGACCGTGACCTGCAGTTCATGGTGCAGCGGATGCTGAGCCGGCACATGGCGCAGAGCAAGGGCAGCACCGGCGCCGCCGTGGTGATCGAGATTCCCTCCGGCGAGGTGCTGGCCCAGGCCAGCCACCCCACCTACAACGCGGCGAAGCCGGTGCCGAGCGACCCGAGCGACCGGGAGGACGCGGCCACCAGCTTCGTGGTCGACCCCGGCTCGGTGCACAAGGCGATCACCTTCGGCGCCGCGCTCCAGGAGCGCGTGATCACCCCCGACACCACGCTGCCGATCGCCAACAGCATCAAGAAGGGCGACACCTGGTTCTCCGACACGCACCGCGCCGACGGCAAGCGGATGAGCCTGCCCGGCATGATGGCGTACTCGTCCAACGTCGGCACGATCCACATCGCCGACAAGCTCGGCCCCGAACGCCTCATCGACTACCAGAAGCGCTTCGGCCTCGGGGAGCCGACGCGGGTCGGCATGCCCGGCGAGGCCAGCGGGCGGCTGCTGCCGGCCGACGAGTGGAGCGGGTCGTCGGCCGGGTCGGTGCCGATCGGGCACAGCGTGGACGCCACGCCGCTGCAGATGGCCGCCGTCTACGCGACGATCGCCAACGACGGCACGTACGTGCAGCCGCGCCTGGTCAAGGAGGTGATCGGGCCGGACGGGAAGCGTGCGCTGACCGAGCCCCCGGTCACCCGGTCGGTGCTCAGCCCGGAGAACGCCGCCGCCCTGCGGCACATCCTGGAGGCGGTCACCACCGTCGAGGACGCCACCGGCAGGGCCGCGGCGATCCCCGAGTGGCGGGTCGCCGGCAAGACGGGCACCGGCTGGCGGTTGGTCGACGGGCAGAAGCAGCTCGGCGAGGTGGCCTCGTTCATCGGGATGGCTCCGGCGGAGAAGCCGCGCTACGTGATCGCGGTCTTCGCGCACACCCCCTCCGGCGGCGGCGGGGCCATCGCGGCCCCCGCGTTCCGGGACATGATGCAGTTCACGCTGCGTCACTACGGCGTGCCGCCGAGTGGGGAGAAGGCCCCGAAGTTCACGGTCTATCCGCGCTGAGCGGCCACACCGCGACATCATCGGTGAGTGCCGACGAACCACCGGGGCGGCTGTGCGGCCGGAACCGGACGACCGGGTAGGGTCTGACGCCGTGCCCGGCAATCCTCGTCCCCGTACCGTGATCGGTGTCCGGCTCGGCGACCTCGCCGCCCGACTCGCCGTCGAGCCCCCGGAGGGCGCCGCCGAGGTGGTGGTGACCGGGGTGACCCACGCCAGCCAGGAGGTCCGCCCCGGCGACCTGTACGCGGCCCTGCCGGGCGCCCGCCGGCACGGCGCGGAGTTCGCCGCCGCCGCGGCGGCCGCCGGCGCGGTGGCGGCGCTGACCGACCCGGCGGGCGCCGCGGCGGTGACCGGGGCGGGCCTGCCGGCGCTGGTGGTCCCCGACCCCCGCGCGGTCCTGGGCGACCTCGCGGCGACGGTCTACGGCGACCCGACCGCGCACCTGACGGTGATCGGGGTGACCGGCACGGCCGGCAAGACCTCGACGGCCTACCTGGTCGAGTCCGGCCTGCGCGCCGCCGGCCACACCACCGGCCTGATCGGCACGGTCGAGACCCGCCTCGGCGACCTGGCGATCGACAGCGTGCGCACCACGCCCGAGGCCACCGACCTGCACGCCATGCTGGCCGCCGCCCGCGAGCGCGGCGTCACGGCCGTGGTCATGGAGGTCTCCAGCCACGCGCTGGCGATGGGCCGCGTCGGCGGGGTCCGGTTCACGGTCGGCGGCTACACCAACTTCGGCTCCGACCACCTGGACTTCCACGCCGACTCGGCGGACTACTTCGCGGCGAAGGCGCAGCTGTTCGACGGGCGCTGCGCGGTCGAGGTGCTCAACCACGACGACCCCGCGCTGAAGCCGCTGTACCGCCCGACGACGGTCACCTACTCGGCGGCCGGAGACCCGGGCGCCACGTGGTGGGCCGACGAGGTCGGCGGCGAGGGGTACGCGCAGCGGTTCACCGCGCACGGCCCCGACGGGCTGGTCGTGGCGGCCGGCGTGGCGCTGCCGGGCCGGCACAACGTGGCCAACGCCCTGCTGGCCATCGCCGCGCTCGTCGCCGCCGGCGTGGATCCGCGCACCGCCGCCGCCGGGGTGGCCGAATGCGGCGGGGTGCCCGGCCGGCTGGAGCTGGTGGACGCCCCCGGCCCGGTCCGGGGGGTCGTCGACTACGCGCACAAGGCGGACGCGATCGTCGCCGCGCTGGCGGCGCTGCGGGAGTACGGCGCAGGCCGGTTGATCTGCGTGATCGGTGCCGGCGGGGACCGGGACCGGGGCAAGCGGCCGGTGATGGGCGCCGCCGCGGCGGAGGGAGCCGACGTGGTGCTGGTGACCGACGACAACCCGCGTACGGAGGACCCGGCGGCGATCCGCGCCGAGGTGCTCGCCGGCGCCCGACAGGCCGGCACGACGGCCCGGGTCGAGGAGGTGGCCGACCGCCGGACGGCGATCGACGCGGCGGTCCGGCTTGCCGAGCCGGGCGACGTGGTCGCGGTGCTCGGCAAGGGCCACGAGCGCGGGCAGGAGATCGGTGGCGAGGTGCACCCGTTCGACGACCGCACCGAGCTGGCCGACGCGCTGCGCGTCCGCTTCGCCGACGCGGCGGGTCAGCGGTGATCCCGCTCAGCCTGGCCGAGGTCGCCTCGGCGGTCGACGGGCGGCTGGCCGGCGCCGACCCGCAGGCCCGGGTCACCGGTCCGGTCGAGTTCGACTCACGCAAGGTGTGCCCGGGCGCGCTCTTCGTCGCCTTCCCGGGCGAGAAGGTGGACGGGCACGACTACGCCGCCGGCGCGGTGGCCGCCGGCGCGGTGGCCGTGCTCGGCACCCGGGAGGTGCCCGGCGTGCCGATGGTGCTGGTCGACGACGCGCTGGCCGCCATGGGCCGGCTGGCCCGCGCGGTGGTCGACCGGCTGCCCGGGCTCACCGTGGTCGGGTTGACCGGCTCGTCGGGCAAGACCACCACCAAGGACCTGATCGCCCAGCTCACCGCGCGGCTCGGCCCGACCGTCGCCCCGCCCGGCTCGTTCAACAACGAGCTGGGGCACCCGTACACGGCGTTGCAGGCCGGGCCCGAGACCCGCTACCTGGTGATGGAGAAGGGCGCCCGCGGGGTGGGGCACGTGCGCTACCTCTGCGACGTGGTGCCGCCCCGGATCTCCGTGGTGCTCAATGTCGGGGTGGCGCACATCGGCGAGTTCGGCTCGGTGGAGACGATCGCGCTGGCCAAGGGCGAGCTGGTCGAGGCGCTGCCCGCCGATGGGCTGGCCGTGCTCAACGCCGACGATCCGCTGGTCGACGCCATGGCCGCGCGTACGGTCGCCCGGGTCGTCCGCTACGGCGAGGCGGCGCACGCCGACGTGCGGGCCGAGGACGTGACGCTGGACGAGCGGGGGCGGCCCGCGTACACCCTCGTCACCCCGGAGGGGACCGCACCCGTACGGCTCGGGCTGACCGGCCGGCACCAGGTGTCCAACTCCCTCGCCGCCGCCGCGGTGGCCCGCGAGCTGGGCATGCCGCTGGCCGAGCTGGCCACCGCGCTGGGCGCGCTGGGGCTGGTCTCCACCCGCCGGATGGACGTCTTCGAACGCGTCGACGGGGTGACCGTGATCGACGACTCGTACAACGCCAACCCCGCCTCGATGGCGGTCGCGCTGCGCGCGCTGACCGGCATCGGGCGGGAGCGGCGCACCGTCGCGGTGCTCGGCTACATGGCCGAGCTGGGCCCGTTCGAACGCGACGGGCACGCCGAGGTCGGCCGGCTCGCGGCCGAACTGGGCGTCGACCGGCTGCTCGTGGTGGGCGAGCCGGCCGCGCCGATCCACGAAGGCGCGACATCGGTAGGGGACTGGGGAGGAGAGTCGGTGCTGCTCACCGATCAGGCGGCGGCCGTCGAGGTGCTGCGCAGCGAGTTACGACCGGGCGACGTCGTCCTGGTGAAGGGCTCCCGGTACCGCACCTGGGAGGTGGCCGACGCGCTGCGCGCGGACGCCGCCGGGGACGGATCCGGCCCGACGGCGACGGGGGGCGGCGCCGCATGAGGGCGGTCATCGTCGCCATCGGGGTGGCCTTCCTGGTCTCGCTGTTCTGCACCCCGATCGCGATCAAGGTGTTCGCCCGGCTGAAGGCCGGCCAGCCGATCCGATCAAACCTCGGGCTCGCCAGCAACGAGGGCAAGAAGGGCACGCCGACGATGGGCGGCGTGGTCTTCATCCTGGCCACGGTCATCGCGTACGTGGCCGGACACCTGGCCCTGACGACCCTGCCGGACGCGCAGATCGCCCAGGTCGAGCCGACCATCACCGCGCTGGTGCTGCTGGGGCTGATGGTCTTCTCCGGCGCGGTCGGCTTCATCGACGACTTCCTCAAGGTGCGCAAGCGGCACAGCGGCGGTCTCAACAAGCGCGGCAAGCTGCTCGGGCAGATCCTGGTCGGCGCGGTCTTCGGCGTCGTGGCGCTCTACTTCCCGAGCACCATGACCGACGCCGCGGGGGCCGAGACCAACACCGAGACCGTGGGCAGCACGACGCTCAGCTTCATCCGGGACATCCCGGCGCTGGACGTCACCAAGATCGGCGCGGTGGTCATCTTCATCTTCGTGGTGATGGCCGCGACCAACGGCGTCAACCTCACCGACGGCCTGGACGGCCTGGCGACCGGCGCCTCGGTGATGGTCCTCGCGGCGTACGCGCTGATCGCCTTCTGGCAGTACCGGCACTGGTGCGCCGACCCGAACTACACCCAGGACTACTGCTACGCCGTCCGGGACCCGCTGGAGATCGCGCTGATCGCCGGCGCGGCGGCCGGGGCCTGCGTGGGCTTCCTGTGGTGGAACACCTCGCCGGCGCGGATCTTCATGGGCGACACGGGCGCGCTGGGCCTGGGCGGCCTGATCGCCGGCATGGCGATGTCCACGCGGACGATCCTGCTGCTGCCGATCATCGGTGGCCTCTTCGTGATCATCACGATGTCCGTGGTGATCCAGATCATCTCGTTCCGTACCACCGGCAAGCGCGTGTTCCGGATGTCGCCGTTGCAGCACCACTTCGAGCTCGCCGGGTGGAGCGAGGTCAACATCGTGGTCCGGTTCTGGATCATCGCCGGCATCGGCGTGGCCATCGCGCTGGGCCTGTTCTACAGCGAGTTCCTCGCCAACATGACCTGAGCGGGCCGGCAGGTCCCGCCGCGGGGCCCGGGCGCGTGTCGCCCCGGGCCCCGCGGCGCGTCCGGCCCCGGGAGGCCCGCGCGACCCGGCGCAAGCCCGACACGCCGACCGGGCCGTTGCGCCGGTGACGACCCCGGGTAACCGCCATGATGGTGCGGTGGGGGAGGGACGAGGCATCGAGGTCACGGCAGAGGGGACGCCCGGGCGGTCGGCGGGAGGCAGGCGTACGCGCGACGCGCCCGCCGCGACGCGCGGGCCGGACGACCCCGGTCCCCAGGTGCCGCACGGGCTGGACGCCGCCGGCGGGCTGGCCGCGCTGCGTGGTCTGCTGGACCGCCCGTTGGCCTCCTACTACCTGCTGCTGTCCAGCGCCGGCCTGCTGCTGCTGATCGGCCTCACCATGGTCTTCTCGGCGACCAGCGTCCGGGACTACGCGGAGAACGGCAACGCCTCGACGTCCCTGGTCAAGCAGGCGATCTTCGCGGTGATCGGCATCGTCGCGTTCTGGGCGTGCCAGCGGCTGCCGGCGACGACCTACCGGTCCCTGGGCCGGCCGCTGTTGTTCACCGCCGTCGGCCTGCTGCTGGTGCTCAACCTGCTGCTCGCGTACGCCCGGCTGACGAACCAGGACTCCGCCCGGATCGGCCCGGTCGAGGCCCGGCTGCTGTGGCTCTTCGTCGGTGGCATCCAGGTGCAGCCCTCCGAGTTCGCGAAGTTCGCCCTGGTGCTCTGGGGCGCCCACGTGATCGCCCGCAAGGGCGCCGCGCTGGGCTGGTGGCGCGAGCTGGCCACCCCCCTCTTCCCGGTGGTCGGCCTGCTCTTCGTCCTCGTCGGCTACAACGACCTGGGCACGATGCTCTGCCTGCTCGCCCTGGTGGTGGGGCTGCTCTGGGCAGCCGGGGTGCGGCTGCGGGTCTTCGCCGCGCTCTCCGCGGTGGGTCTGCTCGGTATCGGCCTGCTGGTCGCGGTGGCCTCGCTCGGCGCCGGCTCCGGCGAGACGGGCGAGAAGAACTACCGGCTGGCCCGGCTGACCGCCTTCATCAATCCGCCGCCGCCGGACCAGTGCAAGCTGGAGGACTGCTACCAGATCGCCCAGGCGCGCTACGCCATCGAGAACGGCGGGTGGTTCGGCGTCGGCCTCGGCAAGAGCAGCCTCAAGTGGCAGTGGCTGCCGGCGGCGGAGAACGACTTCATCTTCGCCGTGGTCGCCGAGGAGTTGGGCGTCGTCGGGTGCGTCGTGGTGGTGGCGCTCTTCGCCGTGCTGGCGTACACCGGCCTGCGGATCGCCCGCCGGGTCGAGGACCCGTTCCGCCGGCTCGCCGCCGCGGCGGCGACCGCCTGGCTGGTCGGCCAGGCGGTGATCAACATCGGCGGGGTGGTCGGCCTGCTGCCGCTGACCGGCGTGCCGCTGCCGTTCATCTCCGACGGCGGGAGCGCCCTGGTGGTGACCCTCGCCGCGATCGGGATGCTCGCCTCCTTCGCCCGCGCCGAACCCGACGCCGCCAGAGCGCTGCATGCCCGTCCGCCGGCCCGATGGGTCCGACTACTCTGGGCCCCGTTGCCGCCGCTTCCCGGGCGGCGCCGCCGGCCGGCGGCGTCCCCGGCCGCCCGAGGGTCCGTGCCCCGGGCGCGGGAGCGGCGGGGAGACGACCAGGCCGCACCGCGCGGGGTCCGGCTGGCCCGGACCAGGCGTGGGTCGGCGGACGAGAGGAGACGTTGATGGGTCCGCTGCGTTCGGTGGTGCTCGCGGGAGGTGGCACCGGGGGGCACATCTACCCGCTGCTCGCCTTCGCCGACTGCCTGCGCCGACACGACCCCGGCGTCCGGATCACCTGTCTGGGCACACCCAAGGGCCTGGAGAACGAGCTGATCCCGCCGCAGGGCTACGACCTGCGGCAGATCCCGGCCTACCAGCTGCCCCGCTCGGTGAACATGAACCTGGTCAAGACGCCCGGCCGGATGTGGACCGCGGCCCGCGCCGCGG
Source organism: Micromonospora sp. ZG13 (assembly GCF_059359355.1). Classification (NCBI taxonomy): domain Bacteria; kingdom Bacillati; phylum Actinomycetota; class Actinomycetes; order Micromonosporales; family Micromonosporaceae; genus Micromonospora; species Micromonospora sp. ZG13. Next base: position 204,979 of record NZ_JCADBQ010000005.1, on the reverse strand, counting down.
GCAAGGTCGTCGACGAGGTGCGCGCCGACGTGGTGGTCGGCTTCGGCGGGTACGTCTCCGTGCCGGCCTACCTCGCCGCCTGGCGGCGTGAGCTGCCGATCGTCATCCACGAGGTCAACGTGCCGCCGGGGGTGGCCAACCGGCTGGGCATGCGGTTCACCAACCACGTGGCGGTCGGCTTCCCGCACCAGCCGGCCCAGGCCGAGGCCCTGCGCGACGCCCGGGTGGTCGGCGTACCGCTGCGCCGGGGCATCGCCGGGCTGGACCGGTTCGCCATGCGCAACGCCGCCAGGGCCCACTTCGGCCTCCGCCCCGACCTGCCGGTGCTCTTCGTCGCCGGCGGCTCGCAGGGCGCCCGCTCGATCAACCTCGCCGTCGCCGGCGCGGCCAAGGAACTCGCCCGCAACGGGGTGCAGGTGCTGCACGTGATCGGCGCCCGCAACGAGCCGGTGCCGGTCCCGACCGACCTGCCGGTCCCGTACGTGACGCTGCCGTACCTGTCCGAGATGGAGGCCGGCTACGCCGCGGCGGACCTGATGCTCGGCCGGGGCGGGGCGATGACCTGCGCCGAGGTGGCCGCCATCGGGCTGCCCACCATCTACGTGCCGTACCCGCACAGCAACCAGGAGCAGAAGCGCAACGCGCTGCCCGTGGTGGAGGCCGGCGGCGGGCTGCTCGTCGACGACGCCGAGCTGACGCCGGACTGGGTCGAGCGGACCGTCATCCCGCTGATCCGCGACCCGCACCGGCTACACGCGATGGGCGCCGCCGCCGCCGCGTACGGCCGCCGCGACGGCGACGAGGCGCTGCTCAACTTCGTCTACGAGGCGGTGGCCAAGTGAGCGCGAGGAGTGAGCTTGCGAGCCCCGCAGTCGCGAACGAAAGGCAGGCGCAGTGAGCGCGAGGAGTGAGCTTGCGAGCCCCGCAGTCGCGAACGAAAGGCAGGCGCAGTGAGCGCGAGGAGTGAGCTTGCGAGCCCCGCAGTCGCGAACGAAAGGCAGGCGCAGTGAGCGCGAGGAGTGAGCTTGCGAGCCCCGCAGTCGCGAACGACGGTGGCCCCGTGACCGGGCGCACCGCGACGGGAAGGTACGCGTCATGAACACCGCACAGTTCACCCCGGCCGGCACGCTCACCGCCGAGGACCTGGGCACGATCCACCTCATCGGGGTCGGCGGGGTCGGCATGAGCGGGCTGGCCCGGCTCTTCCTCACCCGGGGCATCCGGGTCTCCGGCAGCGAGCTGCGGGAGTGGCCCTCGCTGGCCGGCATGCGCGCCCTCGGCGGCACGATCCACATGAGCCACGAGGCGTCCAACCTCGACGGCGTCGACACGGTCGTCTACTCCTCGGCGATCCCGCAGGACCACCTGGAGATGGTGGAGGCACGCCGGCGCGGCCTGCGCGTGCTGCACCGCTCCGAGGCGCTGGCCGCCGCGATGACCGGCCGCCGGACGGTGGCGGTCGCGGGCACCCACGGCAAGACCACCACCACGTCGATGGTCACGATGGTGCTCCAGCAGGCGGGGCAGGACCCGTCCTTCGTCATCGGCGGGGAGATCTCCGAGGTCGGCTCGGGCGCCCACCACGGCACCGGCGAGTACTTCGTGGTCGAGGCGGACGAGAGCGACCGCTCCTTCCTGATCTACCGCCCGTACGTGTCGATCATCACCAACGTCGAGGCCGACCACCTGAACACCTACGGCGACCTCGCCACGCTGGAGGCGGCCTTCGCCGACTTCGCCCGGCTCACCGACCCGGACGGCTTCATCATCACCTGCGCCGACGACCCGGGCGGCCGGCGGCTGGCCGAGACGCTGCGCGCGGAGGGCCGCCGGGTGCACACCTACGGCGAGGCGCCCGACGCCGACCTGCGGCTGACCGACATCGCCTCGTCGGCCCGGGGGGTTCGCTACCTGGCGGGCATCGACGGGCGCTCGCTCGGCGAGTTCCGGCTGCCGGTGCCCGGGCGGCACATGGGGCTCAACAGTGCCTCGGCCGTGCTGACCGCGTACCTGCTGGGGCTGCCGCTGGAGGCGGCCGAGGGCGCGCTCGCGGCGTTCCCCGGCGTGCGGCGGCGCTTCGAGCGCAAGGGCGTCGCGGACGACGTGCTGGTCTACGACGAGTACGCCTACCACCCGACCTCGATGACGCTGGCGTTGCAGACGCTGCGCGAGGTGGCCGGGGACGGCCGGGTGATCGTGGTCTTCCAGCCCTACCGGCTCTACCGCACCCGCGACCTGCAGGCGGAGATCGCCGAGTCGTTGGCGATCGCCGACGAACTGGTGCTGCTGGAGGTCTTCGGTCCGGGCGAGCTGCGCGAGCCGGGGGAGGGGTCGGCGGCGCTGATCGAGGCCGTGGCGCTGCCGGCGGAGCGGAAGGTCTTCGTGGACTCGTGGGAGGCCGCGCCGGTGGAGGTGGCCCGGCGGGCCCGCCCCGGCGACGTGGTGGTGACCATGGGTGCCCCGCCGATCTCGCTGATGGGGGATCAGCTGCTTGCCGCGCTGGCGGCGCGTACCGCCGGTCCGGCGGGGACGACGCCCGGCGGCGACGCGGGCGGGACGACGAGCATCGGTGGCACCGTCCCCGGCGCCGGCGGCGCGGTCCCGGACGGCGCGGCGCCCGCAGCCGGATGAGCCCCGGCCCGGCGCGGGGGCGCACCACGGGCGCGGACGGCGGCGGCCGGCGCGGGCCGCAGCGGCGGTGGCAGCTGGTCCGGGCCGGCAGCGACGCGGTGCCCGCGTCGACCCGCCGCTTCATGGCCCGGGCCCGGCAGCGTCGGATGCGCGCGGCGCTGCCGTGGGCGGTCGCCGCGGGCGTGCTCGCGGTGGCCGGGCTGGTCGCCTGGACCGTGCTCGGCACCGGCCTGTTCGGGGTGCGTGAGGTCCGCGTCGAGGGCGCCGAGCTGGTCACCAGCGTCCAGGTCCGCGACGCGGCCGCGGTGCCCGACGGCGCCCCGCTGGCCCGGGTGGACCTGGCCGCCACCGCGCGGCGGGTCGGCGGGCTGCCGGCGGTGCAGCGGGCCGTGGTGACGCGCGACTGGCCGGACACGCTGGTGGTGCGGGTGACCGAGCGCACGGGCGTGGCGGCGGTGCCGCGCGGCGAGCAGTTCGTGGTGATCGACCGCGCGGGCGTGGTCTTCCGGACGGTGCCCCGGGCGCCGGACGGTTTGCCGCTGGTCCGGCTCGCCGAGCCGGGTCCGGGCGACGGGCCGACCCGGGCGGCGCTGGAGGTGCTCGGCGCGCTCACCCCGCAGCTGCGCGCCGAGCTGGTGGACGTGACCGTCGAGGGGCTGGCCCGGATCACGCTGCGGCTGCGCGGCGACCGGGTGGTGGTCTGGGGGGACGCGACCCGGGGCGCGGACAAGGCCCGGGTGGCCAGCGCGCTGCTCGACCGGAAGGCCGACACCATCGACGTCAGCGCGCCCGACGTGGTGACCCTGCGGTGACCGGCTGCCCAACTGGCGACGTGACCCGTCCCGCTCCGGCGGCGACACGCCGAGCGGGTCCTTGGCTCATCGCGTGAGGGCGCTTACGTTGCCCCGAAGGGGATCAGTGGTTGACATAACAGTAAGCCTCTAGTAGAGGGTGAGGGTTTGGCCCTGATCCTCGCTGGGGACAGCTCTCGTCGGCCGCTGGTCTGGCCAGGCCTTACCCGGTCGGCCCATGCCAATCTCGAAGGGAAAGGACCGGAGATGACACCTCCGCACAACTACCTGGCGGTCATCAAGGTCGTCGGCATCGGTGGCGGCGGCGTCAACGCCGTCAACCGGATGATCGAGGTTGGGCTCAAGGGCGTCGAGTTCATCGCGATCAACACCGACGCGCAGGCGCTGCTCATGAGCGACGCCGACGTGAAGCTCGACGTCGGCCGCGAGCTGACCCGTGGGCTCGGCGCCGGCGCCAACCCCGACGTCGGCAAGAACGCCGCAGAGGACCACCGCGACGAGATCGAGGAGGTCCTCAAGGGCGCCGACATGGTCTTCGTGACCTGCGGCGAGGGCGGCGGCACCGGCACCGGCGGCGCGCCCGTGGTGGCGAACATCGCCCGCAAGCTCGGCGCGCTGACCATCGGCGTGGTGACCCGGCCGTTCTCGTTCGAGGGCAAGCGCCGTCAGGTGCAGGCGGAGTCCGGAATAGACGAACTGCGCAACCAGTGCGACACGCTCATCGTCATCCCCAACGACCGGCTGCTGGCGCTCGGCGACCGCAACATCAGCATGATGGACGCGTTCCGCACCGCCGACCAGGTGCTGCTCTCCGGTGTCCAGGGCATCACCGACCTGATCACCACGCCCGGTCTGATCAACCTGGACTTCGCCGACGTCAAGAGTGTGATGAGCGGCGCGGGCAGCGCGCTCATGGGCATCGGCAGCGCGCGCGGCGAGAACCGCGCCGTCGAGGCGGCCGAGGCGGCCATCTCCAGCCCGCTGCTCGAGCAGAGCATGGACGGCGCGCGCGGCGTGCTGCTCTCCATCGCCGGCGGGTCGGACCTGGGCCTGTTCGAGATCAACGACGCGGCCCAGCTCGTCACCGACGCGGCCCACCCGGACGCCAACATCATCTTCGGTGCCGTCATCGACGACGCCCTCGGCGACGAGGTGCGGGTCACCGTCATCGCGGCGGGCTTCGACGGGGGCGCGCCGGCGTACAAGGCGGCCGAGCCGCCCCGCAAGAGCAACCAGAACCAGCCGGCGCAGCCGAGCACCCCGGTCGCGCCGCCGGCCACCATGCCGGCCCCGCAGCAGTCGCCCCGCCGGGTGCTCTTCGACGACGTCGACGTGCCCGACTTCCTCAAGAATGGTTCCTGAGTACCGCCGATGACCGACAGTCCAGCCACGGTGCGCCCGGACCGGCGCGCCGAGATCGCGGCCGGCCTGGCCCGCGTACGGTCCCGGATCGCGGGTGCCTGCGCCGACGCGGGACGGGACGGATCCGAGGTCACCATGATCGCGGTGACCAAGACCTACCCGGCCGGGGACGTGGTGGCCCTGGCCGGGCTCGGCGTGACCGACGTGGGGGAGAACCGCGACCAGGAGGCGTCCGCCAAGGCGGCCGAGGTGGCGGCTGCCGGGGTGACGCCCCGGTGGCACTTCATCGGGCAGTTGCAGCGCAACAAGGCCCGCTCGGTGGTCCGCTACGCCGACGTCGTGCACTCGGTCGACAGTGTCCGGCTGGCCCGGGCGCTGGACGCGGCGTCGGCGTCGGCGCGCGACCGGCCGCTGGAGGTGCTGGTCCAGGTCAGCATCGACGGGGACGCGGCCCGGGGTGGGGCGCTGCCGGGCTCGGCCGACCCGGGCGCCGGGCTCGACGCGGTGGCCGAGGTGGTCGCCGGCGCGGAGGCCCTGAGGCTGGCCGGCCTGATGGCCGTGGCGCCGCTGGGCTGGGAGCCGGAGCGGGCGTTCGCCCGACTGGCCGAGGTGGCCGCCGCGTTCCGGACGCTCCACCCGGGAGCCACCGCGCTCTCCGCCGGGATGAGCGGCGACCTGGAAATCGCGATCCGGTATGGCGCGACACATGTCCGCGTCGGCAGCGCGTTGCTCGGAATGCGTCCCACGCTGCGGTAGCCTGACCGCGGGAAGCAAATTACATCTGTGTTGTTTGAGGGATCGGCGTCCCGTTGTCGGGGGTCGTGGCACGCGACGCGAATCGCGTGCCAGGGGATTGCCGATCCGCTCCAGTGGGCAAGTGGTCCACTCGCGACAAGCGACACGGGTACGGGGGCGCGTGCCGCACGGCGGACGGGAAGGGCGCGGGATGGGTGCACTGCGCAAGGCGGGGGTCTGGCTCGGTCTGGTCGAAGAGGACGACGAGCGGGCCTACGACGACGGTGGCTACGACAAGGGCGGCTACCGCGACTCGCGTTACCGGCAGAGCCGGTACTCGGAGGAGTTCGCCGACGACGACGAGGACGACTCCGAGGAGCCGCCGGCGCCCCGGTCCCGGCTCGCCGACCGTGGCCGGCTCTCGGAGCGCGCCGCCGCGCGGGCGGCCGACGCCGAGCGGGGCGACCCCGACCGGCCGGAGCGGGCCGAGCGCTCCAGCGTCCGCTCCATCACCCGGCCGTCGGCGGGCGACACCTCGGGCGCGTTGACCTACCACACCCGCGACAACCTGGCGCTGGCGCCGCAGGCGCAGCCCCGGGAGCGTGCGGTGATGGCGGAGGAGGAGCAGCGCTACCAGATCACCACGCTGCACCCCACGACGTACCGGGAGGCGCGCACCATCGGTGAGCACTTCCGCGACGGCGTCCCGGTGATCATCAACCTCACCGAGATGGACGAGGCGGACGCGCGTCGACTTGTCGACTTCGCCGCCGGCCTCGCGTTCGGGCTGCGGGGTACGATCGAGCGCGTGACCAATCGGGTGTTCCTGCTCTCACCGGCCAATGTCCAGGTCACCGCGGAGGACAAGGCCAAGATCGCCGAGGGCGGCTTCTTCAGCCTGAGCTAGCCCCGCCCGACCCGAGGGACGTCGCCTGCCGTGTTGTCGATCGTGCTGCAAGTGCTGTATCTGGTGCTCTACTTCTTCCTGCTCGTCCTGCTGGCCCGGTTCGTCCTGAGCGCCGTGCTCCAGTACGGCCGCCGCTGGCAGCCGGGGCGTGGGGCATCGGTGGGGCTGGAAATCGTGTGGAGCGTCACTGATCCCCCTCTCAACGCGTTGAGGCGTGTGATCCCTCCGTTGCGAATTGGTACCGTGAGCATCGACCTGGCCTCACTTGTGCTCCTGGTTATCCTGTTCGTGCTGATGGAGTTCGTGTTGAGGCGGTCGATCATCGGCACCGTCTGATGAGCGACGCGCTTTCGCGGCCGCAACTGACCCGAGGAGTTTCGATGCCGCTGACCCCGGCCGACGTCCACAACGTCGCCTTCAAAAAGCCGCCGATCGGCAAGCGGGGCTACGACGAGGAGGAGGTCGACGCTTTCCTCGACGAGGTCGAGCGTGAGCTTGCCCGTCTCATCGAGGAGAACAACGAGCTGCGCGCCCAGGTGGAGCGCGGCGGCCGTGGTGGGGCCCCCGCCGGCCCCGGCGGCGACGCCCGTCTCGCGGCGGAGCTCAACGACGTCAAGGCCCAGCTCGACCGGGTGCAGCGCGACAAGGCGGCGGCCGAGCAGGCCGCCCGCGCGATGCAGGCCGAGCTGGAGCAGGTCCGCTCCGCCGGCGGTCCGGCCGTCGGCGGCGCCGACGGCGAGCAGCAGGCGCTGCGGGTGCTGATGATGGCCCAGCGGACGGCCGACGACCACGTCTCCGACGCCCGTCGCGAGGCCGACCAGCTGCTCTCCGAGGCCCGTTCCAAGGCCGAGGAGGTCACCCGCGAGGCCCGCGCCAAGGCCGACGCCCTGGAGCGCGACGCCCGCCAGCGGCACCAGGAGGCCATGGGCGGCCTGGACGCCAAGCGCACCGCCCTGCAGAAGCACATCGAGGAGCTCAAGCAGTTCGAGCGCGAGTACCGCACCCGGCTCAAGGCCTACCTGGAGAGCCAGCTGCGTGACCTCGACGGTCGCGGCCAGGGCCTGGAGGTCGAGATGACCCGTGGTGGTGAGGGCACCCGGGCCGCCGGCAGCGGCAACGGGCTGGCTGCCGCCGGTCTCGCCGGCTCCTACGGCGGCGGTCGCTCCGGCGCTCTCGAAGCCGGTCGCTGAACCATCGGTCGGCGACCGTCGTCCTGACGGTCGCCGACCTCGCCTCATCAGCACGACGCGGCGGGGGTGAGCCGTGATAGTCGCCAGTCTCCTGCTCATCCTCGTCGCGGTGGTGCTGCTGGTGCTCGGCCTGGCCGGTGGCTCCAGCGTTCTCCTGACCATCTCCATCGCGGCCAGCCTGCTGGCCGCCGTCGCGCTGGTCGCGGGCGCCCGCCAGGCGGCCGTGGACCGGGCGGCGGCGGATCCTGGCGGGCCGCGATGGCGGCCCCGTCGGGCGACCCGCCCGGCCGAGCCGGCCTCCGCCGGCGGGCGGTCGGCGGAGCCGGAGATCCCCGTCCAGCACGTTCCTCCGACGGTCGGCCCCGACGGCACCGGGTGGCGGCAACCGCCCGAGCCGCCGGTGGCCGACGGCGACGTCCCGGCCGCCCCGCCCGGGGCCGGCCCGGCCGTGCCGTACGACGACGAGCCGCCCGCGCAGGACGTCGCACCGGTCGAGGCCGCCCGGGTGGCCCGCCTCGACGCCGAGGTGCGGGTGGTCGACGGGCGGCCCCGCTACCACCTGCCCGACTGCGCCTACCTGGCGGGTCGGGAGCACGAGCCGCTCCCCGTCGCCGAGGCCGTCGAACTCGGCTTCACCCCCTGCGCCCGCTGCGCGCCCGACACCACCCTGCTCGCCGACGCCGGTCGGATCTGAGCGGGGCGACGGTTGTCGATGGATGACACGCTGACCGTCGCGGTCCGGGTGAAGCCCGGCTCTGCCCGGGCCCGCGTCGGCGGCCGCTTCGACGGTCCCCACGGGCCCGCCCTCGTGATCGCCGTGAACGCCCCGGCCGTCGACGGGCGGGCCACCGAGGCGGCCCGCCGCGCGCTGGCCGGCGCGCTGGGCGTACGGCCGGCGGTGGTGTCGCTGCGCGCCGGCGCGGCCAGCCGCGACAAGCTCTTCCTGGTCGAGGGCCCCGCCCCGGAGTTGACGGAGGCGCTGCGCCGGCTGCGCGACGGGGCCGCCGGGTGACCGACGCCGGGGCCGGACGGCGGTGACGCCGGGGCTGGATCTCGCGCTCCTGCTCGGCGCGGCCGTCCTGCTGGTCGCGGTCGGCGCGGTCCGACTCTCGACCCGCCTCGGGGTGCCGAGCCTCCTGGCCTACCTCGCCCTCGGGGTGGCGATCGGGGAAACAGGGCTGGGCATCCGCTTCGACGACGTCGAGCTGACCCGCACCCTGGGCTTCTGCGCGCTCATCGTGATCATCGCCGAGGGCGGGCTGACCGCGCGGTGGAGCACCCTGCGCCCGGTGCTGGGGCTGGCCGCCCTGCTCTCCACGGTCGGCGTGGTGGTCAGCATCCTGGTCGTCGGCCTGGTCGTGCACCTGCTGCTGGGGCTGGACTGGCGGCTGGCGCTGCTCTACGGCGCCGTGCTCTCCTCCACCGACGCGGCGGCGGTCTTCGCCACGCTGCGCCGGCTGCGGCTGCCGCCCCGCCTGGTGGCCACCCTGGAGGCGGAGTCGGGGATGAACGACGCCCCGGTCGTGCTGCTGGTGGTGCTGCTGTCGCGCGAGGGGGTCGCCCACCCGTGGTGGTACGAGGTCTCCCTGGTCAGCTACGAGCTGGGCGTCGGCGCGGCGGTCGGTGCCGCGGCCGGCGTCGGCGGGCGGTGGGCCCTGCGGCGGGCGGCCCTGCCGTCGGCGGGGCTCTACCCGATCGCGGCCGTCGGGCTGACCGTGTTCGCCTACGCCGCCGGGGCGGTGCTGCACGCCTCCGGTTTCCTCGCCGTCTACGTGGCGGGCGTGATCCTCGGCAACGCCCGGCTGCCGCACCGGCAGGCGATCCTCGGCTTCGCCGACGGGCTGGCCTGGCTGGCCCAGATCGGCCTGTTCGTGCTGCTCGGACTGCTCGTCTCGCCGGGCCGGCTGGGCTCGGCGGTGCTGCCGGCCGTGGTCGTCGGGCTGGCGCTGGTGCTGCTGGCCCGGCCGCTGTCGGTGGCGGCGTCCGCGCTGCCGTTCCGGTTCGGCCTGCGTGAGCAGGCGTTCCTGTCCTGGGCCGGGCTGCGCGGGGCGGTGCCGATCGTGCTCGCCACGATCCCGCTGTCGGAGCGGGTGCCCGGCGCCGACCGGCTCTTCGACGCGGTCTTCGTCCTGGTGGTGATCTTCACGCTGTTGCAGACCGGGACGCTGGGTCCGGTGGCCCGCCGGCTGCGGGTGACCGCGCCGGCCGAGGCGACCGAGATCCGGGTGGAGACGGCGCCGCTGGAGCGGATGGGCGCGGATCTGCTCCAACTGGAGGTGCCGCCCGGGTCCCGGCTGGCCGGGGTGCACGTCGACGAGTTGCGGCTGCCGCTGGGCGCCTCGGTGACGCTGGTGCTGCGCGACGGGGCGGGCGTCGTGCCCGGCCCGGACTTCCGGCTGAAGACCGGCGACAGCATGTTGATCGTGGCCACCGCGGGGGTGCGCGACGAGGCGGAGCGGCGGCTGCGGGCGGTCAGCCGGCGGGGGCGGCTGGCCCGCTGGTTTGGCGAGTACGGCCGGGGCCCCGACGCCTGATCTGCTAGCGTTCCTTTTGCCCCGGTTAGGGATGACTAGGGGCCGAACGCCGGTGCGTCGGAGCGGCACGTTGTCGTGCGCCTGTACGTTCCGTATTCTTGCGAATCTCCGGAGTGCGCGGCCCCGTCGCCGCGCGCCCCTTTTGTACCTGGGGGCGCCGATGCCGGCGGCCCCTGTCCAGGTGCCGCGGACCGCCGCGGCTCCGCGGCCGAGGGAGCGACGATGGCGAAGCCAGCCGACACCAGGACCGCCGGCCGGAAGCCGGTGGCGAAGGCCACCCGCACCGCTGCGGAGACCGAGAAGATCCGGGCGGCCCTGGCGGCGCGGCGTGACGAGTTGCGCGCCGAGTACGATCAGACGCTGAGCGAGATCACCGAGCTGCAGCGCGACCGGCTGACCGACTCGGCCGGGGACGACCAGGCCGACACCGGGACCAAGACGTTCGAGCGTGAGCAGGAGATCTCACTCGCCAACAGCATCCTGGAACGGATCACGCAGGTCGAGCGGGCGCTGGAGCGGCTCGACGAGGGTGGCTACGGCTGGTGCGAGCGGTGCGGCAACCCCATCCCGGTGGAGCGGCTCGCCGCCTTCCCGTCGGCCACCCTCTGCGTGACGTGCAAGCAGCTGGAGGAGCGGCGCTGAGGCCCGCTCCCCGGCGGCCATGGGAGGCGGCGCGGACGCGTCGCCGCGAGCGTCGATGGGGAGCAGATGTCCGAAGCACCGTCCGCCGGGTCCGGCGGCGCTGAGCCGGGTGCCGGCAGCGCCGAGCCGAGGGCCGGCACGCCCCACCGCCGGCCCGTCGCGATCCTGTTCGGCCTCGCGCTGACCGTGCTCGCCGCCGACGCCCTCACCAAGCACCTCGCCTTGGACGCCCTGGAGGACCGGGAGCCGGTCAGGCTGCTCGGCGGTGCGGTCTACCTCAGCCTCACCCGCAACAGCGGCGCGGCGTGGAGCATCGGCGCGGATCACACCTGGGTCTTCCCGCTGATCACCCTCGGGGTGGTCGGTTGGATCGTCTGGATGGCGCTGCGCCTGCGCTCGCTGCCCTGGGCGATCTCGCTGGGCCTCGTGCTGGGCGGGGCGCTGGGCAACTTCGTCGACCGGGTCTTCCGCGCCCCGGGCTGGTTCGTGGGGCACGTGGTCGACATGGTCAGCGTCTTCGCCCCGTACGGCCGGGTGTTCCCCGTGTTCAACCTGGCCGACAGCGCCCTGGTCTGCGGTGTGCTGCTCGCCCTCCTGCTGGAGCTGACGGGCCGGCAGCGCGACGGCAGCCGGATCGGCCACGGCGAGCCCACCGACGAGGCGGCGGCCCAGGCCGACGCCGGGCAGCGGGAGCGGGCATGACCGCCGCCTTCGCCGCCGGCGGCGACCACCGTTCCCTGCCCGTTCCCGACGGCCTCGACGGCCAGCGGCTCGACCAGGCCGTCTCGCGGCTGTTCGGGCTGTCCCGCACCGCCGCCGCCGCCCTGATCGACGCCGGCGACGCCCTGGTCGACGGGGTCGTCCGGCCCAACTCCCACCGGGTCAAGGCCGGCTCCTGGCTGGAGGTGACCCTGCCCGCGCCGGTCGCCCCGCCCACCGTGGTGCCGCAGGCGGTGCCCGGGCTGCGGGTCGTGTACGCCGACGACGACATCGTGGCGGTGGACAAGCCCGTCGGCGTGGCGGCCCATCCGAGCCCCGGCTGGACCGGCCCGACGGTGATCGGCGCGCTGGCTGCCGTGGGGCACCGCATCTCGACCAGCGGCGCCGCCGAGCGGCAGGGCGTGGTGCACCGGCTCGACGTGGGCACCACGGGGATCATGGTGGTGGCGAAGAGCGAGCAGGCGTACACCGCCCTGAAGCGCGCGTTCAAGTACCGCGAGGTGGAGAAGCGCTACCACGCGGTCGTGCAGGGGCACCTCGACCCGCTGCGCGGCACCATCGACGCCCCGATCGACCGGCACCCCACCCACGACTACCGCTGGGCGGTGGTCTCCGGCGGCAAGCCGAGCATCACCCACTACGACACGGTCGAGGCGTTCCCGGCGGCGAGCCTGGTCGACGTGCGGCTGGAGACCGGGCGTACGCACCAGATCCGGGTGCACTTCTCCACGCTGCGGCACCCGTGCGTGGGTGACCTCACCTATGGCGCGGACCCGACCCTGTCCGCCCGGCTCGGACTGAGCAGGCAGTGGCTGCACGCCCGGTCGTTGAGCTTCCTGCACCCCCGCACCGGGGACGAGGTGCACTTCGAAAGCGACTACCCTGACGACCTGGACCGCGCGCTCGGGATCCTCCGCGACTGAGCGTCGGTGGGCGAAACGTCGGAACCCGCACCCGACGTGACGGCTGCGTCACCGGGATCGACCGGGCGGGCGCCCGGCGCGACGCCGCCGGTGGAGCTGACGACCTCGGCAGACGCCGGCCCCGGCGGTGTGCCGGGGCCGGCGCCGTGACGGCAGGAGGAACCGAAGGTGCGTAGACGGGTGTGGTCCGAATAGGGTTTCGTTCGTAGCCTGTCAGACGGGTATCGATGGCGCTGGGAGGGCGGGCCGTGGAGGGCAGCGAGACCGGCTGGGGGCGGCCGGCCGAACCAGCACCGCGGTGGCGGGCGCTGCTCGACCGGGCCCGGCACGGTGGTCGCGCGGCCGAGCAGGCGGAGGCCGACCGACACGCCGATCCGCCGCCTCTGCCGCCGGAGCCGCTGCCCCGCCGCTCGTCGGGCAACGGCTACGCGGCGCGGGTGCCGGCCATCGGGCGGGCGCCCGAGCCGCCGTACGCGCCGGAGCCCGGCCCGCCGCCCTACGGCGCGGAGTACGGCCGTCCGGTCGACGCGGGCTACCGGGCCGAGGCCACCTACCGGGTGGAACCCGCCTACCGGGTGGACCCCGCCGAGCCCGCCTACCGGGTGGAGCCGGAGTATCCGCCGGAGCCCGCCTACCGCCTCGATCCGATCGAGCCGTCCTACCGGTCCGAGCCGGTCGAGCCCGTCTACCGCTCCGAGCCGGTCGAAGCCGTCTACCGGTCCGAGCCGGTCGAGCCCGTCTACCGGTCCGAGCCGGTCGAGCCGTCCTACCGGTCGGAACCGGTCGAGCCCGTCTACCGTGCGGATCCGGTCGAGCCGTCCTACCGCGCCGAGCCCGACTACCCGGCAGAGCCGGCGTACCGGGTCCCGGCCCAGGCCCCGCCGCCTCGCGTCGAGTCCGAGCCGCGCCACGGCCCGGGGCCGGCCGAGTCGCGCTACGCCCTGCTGGACAACGGCTACCGGCACGAGCCGCCCCCGGTCCGGTCCCGCTACGCGGTGCTCGACAACGGCTACCGCTCCCAGGCGCCGCCACCGCCGCCCCCACCGGCCACGCCGCCCCCGCCCCCCGCCGCGCCGGTGGCCGCCGACCTGGGCTACCCGGCGCGCGTCGAGTGGCGCCCACGCGGCACGGAGAACGAACTGGAGCGCGCCGCCGGGGTGCTCCGCCGTGACCTGGGCACCCCCCGGGTGCTCGCGTTCGCCAACCCGAAGGGCGGCGTGCACAAGACCACCGCCACCGTGCTGGCGGCGGCGACCGTCGGCAGCGTACGCGGGCGCGGCGTGCTGGCCTGGGACGACAACGAGCTGCGCGGCACGCTCGGGCTGCGCGCCGGCAGCGCCCGGCACGCCCGGACCATCCGGCACCTGGTCAGCGATCTCGCGCACGTCGAGATCAAGGAGGGCCCCGAGCTGCTGGAGCACCTGGACGACTACCTGCGGCACGCCTCCGACGGCTCGTACGACGTGCTGGCCGGCGAGGAGAGCCCGCGCTTCGCCCAGCGCCTCGACCAGTTCACCGTCCGGCGGGTGCTGGAACTGCTGCGGCGCACCCACGACGTGGTCTGCGTGGACACGGGCAACAACGTGGAGAGCGCCAACTGGCGCACCATCATGCAGGCGGCGGACCAGCTCGTGGTGACCACGGTGCCGCGTGAGGACGCCGCGTTCAGTGCCGACTGGATGCTGGACCTGCTGCACGAGGTGGGGATGGGGGAGCTGGCCGACAACGCGGTCACCCTGATCTCCTGCCCCACCCCGGGCCGCTCGCCGTTGCAGGACGACCTGGAGCGGCACTTCGCCACCCGCACCCGGGCCGTGGCCGTGGTGCCGTACGACCCGGCGCTGGAGACCGGCTCCTCGATCGAGTACCACCAGCTCCAGCAGGAGACCCGGCAGGCGTGGCTGAAGGCCGCCGCCGTGATGCTGGAGCCGTTCGCCCGGTGAGCGGGTGTGCCGCCACCGGCCGCCCACGCCGCCCAACGGCCTGAGAGGATCACCGGGTGAGCGCGGACACCCCCGAACCCGACCGGACCGACCGCCGGCCCGACGAGCCGGGGGCGCCGGCCGCCTGGGCGGAACCCGACCCGCCGGCCCGCGTCGGTCCTGCCAGCCCGCACGCCGCCCGGGAGCCCGCCCCGCCGCGCGACCCCGCGACCGGTGCGCCGCCGTACGCCCCGACCGGCGGCCCGTGGCACGCACCGCCGCACGACGGGCCCGTGGGGTACGCGCCCGCCAACACCGACCTCGGGTACACCGCCGGTTATTCGCCCGTGCCGGTGGAGCCGGACCTGCCGCGCGGGCGGGCGGTGCGCCTCGCCCTGCTGGCGACGCTCGCCGCCAGCGTGCTGGGGGTGCCGCTCGGGCTGCTCTGGGCGGCGCTCGCGCCGGACACGCCGGTGCTCAAGGTCGCCGACGGGGCGATCTACGCCGAGCCGCAGCCGGAGCAGCCGGTCGCCGCCGACGGCTGGTTCAGCCTGCTGGGGCTGGGCTTCGGGGTGCTCGTCGCGCTCGCGCTGTGGTTCCTGCTGCGCCGGCTACGTGGGCCGGTCGGCCTGCTCGCCGCCGTGTTCGGCGCGTTCGGCGCGGGACTGGCCGCCTGGCAGGTCGGCCGGCGGGTGGGGCTGGCCGGCTACGAGCGGCTGCTGGAGAGCGCGCCGGTGGGGCGGGCCTTCGACAAACCGGCCGACCTGCGGGCCGGCGGGATCGACTGGGTGCTCGGCGTGCTGCCGGTGCCGCACGGCAACCTGCTGCTGCCCGCGTTCGGCGCCGCCGTGGCGTACACCCTGCTGGCCGGCTGGTCGCGCTGGCCGTCACTGCGCCCGGAGCGCGAGCCCGACGTCAGTTGGGGGTCGGCGGGGACGCCAGCTCCGCCAGCGGCACCGGAACCGCCCGCACCTGGCGCAGCAGCGCCGCCTCACGGTTGAGCAGACGCAGCTCCGCGCGCAGCCGGGCGGCGGTGTCGTCGATGGCGAGCAGCCGCTGCCGGTCCGCCACGGTCAGTACGGCCGTCGCGGCCACCAGGTGCGACAGCACCGTCGGGTCCTCCGGCAACTGCTCGGAGAGCCCCTCGTCGTCGGCGCGGATCAGGCCCAGGTACTGCCGGAAGACCGAGATCACCCGGGCGGCGAGCAGGTCGGCGACCTCGTCGGGACCGCCCGGCTCGGGCAGCCACTCGACGTCGGCGGTGAGGTAGGGCTCGGCGTCCCGGTCGACGTCGGCGACGCGGAACCGGCGCTTGCCCACCGTGACGATGTCGAAGCCGCCGTCGGGACGCTCCGTGACCTGCCGCAGCTCGGCGGTGCAGCCCACCTCGTGCAGGGTGACGTCGCCGCCGGGCAGCGGCTGGCCGTCCGGCCCGGTCGGGGCGACCTCCCAGCCGGCGCGGATGGCCACCACGCCGAACTCGCGCGGGGCGTCCTCGGGCAGCGAGAGCAGGTGCCGGACCAGGGCGCGGTAGCGCTCCTCGAATATGTGCAGCGGCAGCACCAGACCGGGAAAGAGGACCGTTCCGAGCGGGAACACCGGCAGCCGCGCAGTCACGTCGTCGAGCGTAGCCCGATCCCGGCGCGACGGCGTGTCCCGGCTCACCGTCCCGGCGTACGGGCGGCGCCGGTCGCCGTCCGGACGGGCCGCCTAGACTCGCAAGGGTGTTGAACCGGATCGACCTGCGCGGCGGCGTACGCGACCCGCGCCGTCTGCTGCCCCGTGCCCAACTCGACGTCTCCGTGGCCGTCGAGCGGATCCGTCCCCTCGTGGAGGCGGTCCGGGAGCATGGTTACCCGGCGATCCGGGAGGCCAGTGAGCGCTTCGACGGGGTCTCGCCCGAGGTGCTGCGGGTGCCCGCCGAGGCGATCGCCGAGGCGGAGGGCACCCTCGACGCGGGGGTGCGTGCCGCGCTGCTGGAGTCCATCACCCGGGCCCGCAAGGTGCACGCCGACCAGCGCCGCACCGACCACACCACGCAGGTGGTGCCGGGCGGCACGGTGACCGAGCGCTGGGTGCCGGTCGACCGGGTCGGCCTCTACGTCCCCGGCGGCCTGGCGATGTACCCGTCGACCGTGGTGATGAACGTGGTGCCGGCCCAGGCGGCCGGGGTGCGCTCGCTGGTGGTGGCGAGCCCGCCGCAGCTGGACAACGGCGGCCTGCCCGACGCCCGGGTGCTCGCCGCCTGCGCCCTGCTCGGCGTCGACGAGGTCTACGCCGTCGGCGGCGCCCAGGCCGTGGCGATGCTCGCGTACGGCGCGGCGGTCGACGCCGAGGGCAGCGCCCACTGCGACCCGGTCGACATGATCACCGGCCCGGGCAACATCTGGGTCACCGCTGCCAAGCGGCTGCTGCGCGGCGTCGTCGGCATCGACGCCGAGGCCGGCCCCACCGAGATCGCCATCCTGGCCGACGACACCGCCGACCCGGCGCACGTCGCGGCCGACCTGATCAGCCAGGCCGAGCACGACCCGCTCGCGGCCAGCGTGCTGGTGACCTGTTCGGTCGAGCTGGTCGAGGCCGTCGAGCGGGAGCTGGCCCGGCAGGTGCCGGCCACCAAGCACGCCGAGCGGGTCACCACCGCGCTCACCGGCGAGCAGAGCGGCGTCGTCCTGGTCGACGACCTCGACGCCGGGCTGCGGGTGGTCGACGCGTACGCGGCCGAGCACCTGGAGATCCAGACCCGCGACGCCCGCGAGTGGGCGCTGCGGGTGCGCAACGCCGGGGCGATCTTCGTCGGCGCCTGGTCGCCGGTGTCGCTCGGCGACTACTGCGCCGGCTCCAACCACGTGCTGCCCACCGGCGGCTGCGCCCGGCACTCCTCCGGCCTGTCGGTGCAGTCCTTCCTGCGCGGCGTCCACCTGGTCGAGTACACGCAGGAGGCGCTGCGCGAGGTGGCCCCGCACGTGGTCACCCTCGCCGGCGTCGAGGACCTGCCGGCGCACGGGCAGGCGGTCAGCGTGCGTTTCCCGGGGGCCGCGTCGTGAGCGGGCCCACACCCCGTCGGCCGCAGGCCGGCGCCGGGCGGAGCGGGGTGGCCGCGTGACGACCCTCGACGACCTGCCGATCCGCGACGACCTGCGCGGGCTGTCGCCGTACGGGGCGCCGCAGCTCGACGTGCCGGTGCGGCTGAACACCAACGAGAACTCCCACCCGGTGCCCGAGCCGGTGGTGGACGCGATCGGCAAGGCCCTCGCGGCGGAGCTGCGCGACCTCAACCGCTACCCCGACCGCGACGCCGTGGCGCTGCGCGCCGACCTGGCCGGCTACCTGGGCCACGGGCTGACCGTCGACCAGGTGTGGGCCGCCAACGGCTCCAACGAGATCCAGCAGCAGCTGCTCCAGGCGTTCGGCGGGCCGGGGCGCAGCGCGCTCGGCTTCGTCCCCGCGTACTCGATGCACCCGCTGCTGGCGCTGGGCACCGGCACCCGGTGGGTGCCGGCCCGGCGGGGCGTCGACTTCGGGCTGACCGCCGACGAGGCGGTCGCCCAGGTCCGCGAGCACGCCCCGGACGTGGTCTTCCTCTGCTCGCCGAACAACCCGACCGGCACCGCCCTCGACCCGGCCGTGGTCGCCGCGGTCCTGGAGGCCGCACCGGGCATGGTGGTCGTCGACGAGGCGTACGCCGAGTTCGCCCGGCCCGGCACGGTCAGCGCCCTCGCCGTGCTGCCGGGACACCCGCGGCTGGTGGTGACCCGGACGATGAGCAAGGCGTTCGGGTTCGCCGGCGGCCGGCTGGGCTACCTGGCCGCCGATCCGGCCGTGGTGGCGGCGGTGCAGCTGGTCCGGCTGCCGTACCACCTCTCGGCGCTCACCCAGGCTGCGGCCCGGGCGGCGCTGGCGCACCGCGACGCCCTGCTCGGCACGGTGGCCGCGATCTGCGCGCAGCGCGACCGGATCGTGGCGCGGCTGCGCGAGCGGGGGCTGCGGGTGGCCGACAGCGACGCCAACTTCGTACTGTTCGAGGTCGGGGGCGACCAGGCCGTCGCCTGGCGCACCCTGCTGGAGTACGGCGTGCTGGTACGCGACGTCGGCCTGCCGGGCTGGCTGCGCGTCACCGCCGGCACGACGACCGAGACCGACGCCTTCCTCGCCGCCATGGAGAAGATCTAGTGGGAGCGCGAGGAGCGAGCTTGCGAGACCCGCAGTCGCGACCGAAAGGCAAGCAATGAGCCGGACCGCCCGCGTGGAGCGGATCACCAAGGAGACGAAGGTCCTCGTCGAGATCGACCTCGACGGCACCGGCCGCGCCGAGATCGGCACCGGCGTCGGCTTCTACGACCACATGCTGCACCAGATCGCCCGGCACGGGGGCTTCGACCTGACCGTGCGCACCGTGGGCGACCTGGAGATCGACGCCCACCACACGATGGAGGACACCGCGCTGGCCCTGGGCGCCGCGTTCGACCAGGCGCTGGGGGACAAGGCCGGCATCCGGCGGTACGGCTCGGCCACGGTCCCGATGGACGAGGTCCTCGTCCGGGCCGCGGTCGACCTCTCCGGCCGCCCGTACGTGGTGCACGACGAGCCGGCGCTGGCGCCGTACATCGGGCCGGTCTACCCGACCAGCATGACCCGGCACGTCTGGGAGTCCTTCGGCCAGGCGGCCCGGATCACCCTGCACGTCGACGTGCTGCGGGCGGCCCGCCCCGGCGGCCACCCGGACGCCCACCACGTGGTGGAGGCGCAGTTCAAGGCGGTCTCCCGCGCGCTGCGCGAGGCCACGGCGATCGACCCGCGCGCGGCGGGCGCCATCCCCAGCACGAAGGGGGCCCTGTGAGCGCGAGGAACGCAGCGCAGCGGAGTCCCGCAGTCGCGAGCGGAAGGTTGGCCCTGTGAGCGCGAGGAACGCAGCGCAGCGGAGTCCCGCAGTCGCGAGCGGAAGGCGGCTCTGATGGGCGGGGTGCTGCCGTCGTTGCTGCTGATCCTGGCCGGCGTGCTGGTCGGCGGGGTGTGGTCGCTGCACAGGCAGGGCGCGCCGCGCGGCGCGGTGGTGGTCACCGCGCTGCTGGCCGTGCTGGCGACGGCCGCCGGCGTGCTCTGGATGCTGCCGGGGGAGGGCGCGTGAGCGGGCGGAGTGTCCGACGGCGTCGCGGCGCCGCCGACCGGAGGGTGGTGACGGCGTGAGCCGCGTGGTGGTGCTCGACTACGGGTCGGGCAACCTGCGCTCGGCGGAGCGGGCCCTGGCCCGGGCCGGCGCGGACGTGACGGTGACCGACGACCTGTCCGCCGCCGCCGAGGCGGACGGGCTGGTGGTGCCGGGCGTGGGCGCGTTCGCCGCCTGCATGGCCGGGATCGAGGCCCTCGGCGCCGGCCCGGTGATCGCCGAGCGCGTCGCCGCCGGCCGGCCGGTGCTGGGCATCTGCGTGGGCATGCAGGTGCTCTTCGAGCACGGCGACGAGCACGGGGTGGTCACGAAGGGCCTCGGGCTGCTGCCCGGCGGGGTGACCAGGCTGGCGGCCGCCCGGCTGCCGCACATGGGCTGGAACACGGTCGCGGCACCGGCGGGTTCGGTGCTCTTCGCCGGCCTGCCCGCCGACAGCCGGTTCTACTTCGTGCACTCGTACGGGGTGGGGGACCCGGGCGCGCTGGCGGAGGCCGGCGCCACGGTCACCACCGCCCACCACGAGACGGACTTCGTGGCGGCCGTGGAGCGGGGCCCGCTCTGCGCCGCGCAGTTCCACCCGGAGAAGTCCGCCGACACCGGTGCCGCGCTGCTGCGCAACTGGCTCGCCACGCTCCCCACCGGTGACTGAGCGCCGCCCCGGTGCGGCGGGCCGGCTCCGGCCCGCCGCCGGCCGCCCTTCCGCCCGCCCACGGTCGCTCGGTCGGGCGCGCCGGCGGCGGGGCACGACGTGAGCAAGGAGCGGGCCCGGCGCCGGGCGGCCCGGGAGGCCGAGGCCGCCCGGCAGCGGGTCGTCCGCGAGCGGCGGGCGGCCCGGCGGTCGCGACGTCGGGCGCTGCTGCGCCGGATGACGCCGTCGCTGCGCCGGGGGCGGACGGGCCGGCTGCCCCGGCACAGCCGCGGCGAACGCGCCGCCATCGTGCTGCTGACCCTGGCGGCGATGATGCTGATCTGGACGTTCGTCGACGACCTGGCGCTGCGGATCGCGCTGGTCGTGTTGTTGCTGCTCGTACTGCCGGCGATCGTGGTGATCGCCCTGGACCGTCGCACCTGATCTCGAGGAGAAATACCGTGAGCCTCACCCTGTTGCCCGCCGTGGACGTCGCCGACGGCCAGGCCGTCCGACTCGTGCAGGGCGCCGCCGGCAGCGAGACGACGTACGGCGACCCGCTGGAGGCCGCGCTGGCCTGGCAGCGGGACGGCGCCGAGTGGATCCACCTGGTCGACCTCGACGCCGCCTTCGGTCGGGGCTCCAACGCGCACCTGCTGGCCGAGGTGGTGCGGCAGCTCGACGTGAAGGTGGAGCTGTCCGGCGGCATCCGCGACGACGAGTCGCTGCACGCCGCGCTCGGCACCGGCGCCGCCCGGGTGAACATCGGCACCGCCGCCCTGGAGGATCCCGTCTGGTGCGACCGGGTGTGCGGGGAGTACGGCGACCGGGTGGCGATCGGGCTGGACGTGCGGGGTCGTACCCTCTCGGCCCGGGGCTGGACCCGCGACGGCGGCGACCTGTTCGAGGTGCTGGAGCGGCTGGACAAGGCGGGTGCGACGCGCTACGTCGTCACGGACATCACCAAGGACGGCACCATGCGCGGGCCGAACCTGGACCTGCTGCGCGAGGTCTGCGCCCGCACCGACGCCCCGGTGATCGCCTCCGGCGGCGTCTCCACCCTGGACGACCTGCGGGCGCTGGCCACCCTGGAGCCGATCGGGGTCGAGGGCGTGATCGCCGGCAAGGCCCTGTACGCGGGCGCCTTCACGGTGGCGCAGGCGCTGGAAACGCTGGCGGCGGCGTGAGCGTCACGCGGCTCGGCTCGGGTGGCCCGTGGGAGTCGGTGTACGGCTACTGCCGGGTGGTCCGGGCCGGTGACCTGGCCTGGACGGCCGGCTGCACCTCCACGGTGGACGGCGTGGTCACCCACGTCGGCGACGCGGCGGCGCAGACCGCCCAGGCGCTGCGGATCGGGCTGGACGCGCTGGCCGAGGTGGGCGCGGAGCCCGGCGACGTGGTGCGGACCCGGATGTACGTGACGGACCGCACGTACGCCGACGAGGTCGGCCGGGCGCACAACGCGGTCTTCGGCGCGGTCCGCCCGGCGGCCACGATGGTGGTGGTGGCCGGTCTGCTCCACCCGGACCACCTGGTGGAGGTGGAGTTGGAGGCGTATCTCGGCGACCGCTGAGCCGGCGGTCGCCGCGGTGGCGGCGGTGGCGGCGGTGCGGTCGCGGCCCCCGGCGGCGGCGGTGGTGCGGGTCACGCGCGCCCCGATCGGTTGTGCACAATCCAATTGCGCGCTACGTTTTCCCGGTGACCGACCATCTGGTGCTGCGCCGGCAGGTGTGCTTCGCGCTCTACGCCGCGTCGCGCGCCCTCACCGACGTCTACCGGCCCGTCCTCGACGAGTTCGGCCTGACCTACCCGCAGTACCTGGTGCTGCTGGTGCTCTGGGAGCGCGACGACGCCCCCACGGTCTCCGAGCTGGGCGCCGCGCTGCGGCTGGACTCCGGCACGCTCTCGCCGTTGCTCAAGCGGTTGGAGGGGGCGGGGCTGGTCGTCCGGACGCGCTCGGCGCGTGACGAGCGGCGGGTGGAGGTGGGTCTGACCGGCGACGGGCGGGCCCTGCGGCAGCGGATGGAGGAGGTGCCGCTGCGGGTCGCCCGCGCCACGGGCCTCACCGAGCCGGAGCTGGTCGAACTGCGCGACACCCTCACCCGGGTCACCGAGACGATCCACCGACAGAAGGAGCAGTGACCATCATGCAGGTGCTCTACACCGCGTCCGCCCGGGCCACCGGGGACGGTCGGGACGGCCACGTCCGCACCTCCGACGGCACGGTCGACCTGGACCTGGCCGTGCCGAAGGAGATGGGTGGCGCCGGCGGCGCCGCCAACCCCGAGCAGCTCTTCGCGGCCGGTTACGCCGCCTGCTTCCACTCGGCGCTGCGCCTGGTAGCCCGCAAGGCGAAGGTCGACGTCTCGGGCTCGGTCGTCGAGGCCGAGGTCGGCATCGGCGCCAACGGCAGCGGCGGCTTCGGGCTGGCCGTCACCCTCCTGGTCGACCTCCCCGCCGTCGAGCGGGCCGCCGCCGAGCAGGTCGTCGAGCAGGCCCACCAGGTCTGCCCCTACTCGAACGCGACCCGCGGCAACGTCGAGGTGGCCCTCACCGTGCGCGAGGCGCTGTGAGCACCCGCAACCGCGAGATCCACCTCGCCTCCCGCCCGCAGGGCTGGCCGACGGCCGCCAACTTCCGCCTCGTCGAGACCGACGTGCCCACCCCCGGCCCGGGCCAGATCGTGGTCCGTAACCGGTACATGTCGGTCGACCCGTACATGCGGGGACGCATGAACGACGTCAAGTCGTACGTGCCGCCGTTCGCGCTCGACGCGCCGCTGGACGGCGGGGCGGTCGGCGAGGTCGTGGCCGGTGAGACCGAGGGCCTGCGGCCCGGCGACACCGTCCTGCACGGCCTCGGCTGGCGCGAGTACGCGCTGCTCGACGCGAAGGCCGCCCGGAAGGTCGACCCCGACCTCGCCCCGGTCACCGCCTACCTGAGCGTGCTGGGCATGACCGGCCTGACCGCGTACGCCGGGCTGCTGGACGTCGCCGGGATGAAGCCCGGGGAGACGGTCTTCGTCTCCGCCGCCGCCGGCGCGGTCGGCAGCCTGGTCGGCCAGATCGCCAGGCTGCGCGGCGCCGGGCGCGTGGTCGGCAGCGCCGGCTCGGCGGCCAAGGTCGAACGGCTGCGCGCGCTCGGCTTCGACGCCGCGTTCGACTACCACGACGGGCCGGTACGCGACTCGCTGAAGGCCGCCGCGCCCGACGGTGTCGACGTCTACTTCGACAACGTCGGCGGGGACCACCTGGAGGCGGCGATCTCCGCGATGAGGGTGCACGGTCGGGCCGCGATCTGCGGCATGATCGCGCAGTACAACGACACCGAGCCCCCGGCCGCGCCGCGCAACCTGGCGCTGGTCATCGGCAAGCGGCTCACCCTGCGCGGCTTCCTGGTCGGCGACCACGGCCACCTGCGCGCCGAGTTCGTCCGCGAGATGGCCGGCTGGCTGCGGGACGGGAAGGTCTCCTACGACGAGACGGTCGTCGACGGCATCGAGAACGCCCCGGAGGCGTTCCTCGGCCTGCTGCGCGGCGAGAACCTCGGCAAGATGCTCGTCCGGGTGTGAGCGGGGGCGCCGCTGCCGGCGCCCCCGGGCCCCGACGCGGTGGCCGGCCTCACCGGCCGGTCACCGCCGGGGCCGGGAAGGATAGGCTCGCGGCATGACGGTGGCGGTGCGGGTCATCCCGTGTCTGGACGTGGACGCCGGTCGCGTGGTCAAGGGGGTCAACTTCCTCGACCTGCGCGACGCCGGCGACCCGGTGGAGCTGGCGGCGGCGTACGACCGCGCCGGCGCGGACGAGCTGACCTTCCTCGACGTCACCGCCTCCTCCAGCGACCGGGGCACGATGCTCGACGTGGTCCGCCGCACGGCGGAGTCGGTCTTCATCCCGCTGACCGTCGGCGGCGGCGTCCGGCAGGTCGCCGACGTCGACACGCTGCTGCGCGCCGGCGCGGACAAGGTCGGGGTGAACACCGCCGCCATCGCCCGCCCCGAGCTGATCGCCGAGATCGCCGACCGCTTCGGCCGGCAGGTGCTGGTGCTCTCGCTCGACGTCCGGCGGGCGCCCGGGGGCGGCACGCCCAGCGGGTTCGAGGTGACCACCCACGGCGGCCGGCGTGGCACCGGGCTCGACGCGGTCGAGTGGGCCCGTCGCGGCGCCGAGTTGGGCGCGGGCGAGATCCTGCTCAACTCGATGGACGCCGACGGCACCAAGGCCGGCTTCGACCTCGAACTCATCGGCGCGGTGCGCCGGGTGGTCGACGTGCCGGTGGTGGCCAGCGGCGGCGCCGGCGAGGTGGCGCACTTCGCGCCGGCGATCGGCGCCGGCGCGGACGCGGTGCTCGCCGCCAGCGTCTTCCACTTCGGCGAGCTGACCGTCGCCGAGGTCAAGGACGCGCTGCGCGGCGCCGGACACCCCGTGCGCTGACCGTCGCCGCGCCGGACACCCGCGCGCTGACCGCCCCGCGTTCGCAGCCCGACCGGGCCGCAGCGTCTCGGTGTCCTTGTCGTGCAGCGGTTCGTCCATCGTCGCCTCTGGCCGGCAGCCGGGTGCGGCGGCGACCGGTGTCAGTCGCGGCGTGGGCGGTTCTCGGGCGAGCGCCGCGGCGCCGGGATCGACCGCACCACGTACTCCTGGACGGCGGCGGCGTGGTCGGCCTCGTCGAGGTGCCACTCCGCGCTGACCGGGGCGTGCCGTCGCACCAGCACGCCCTGCACGGTGTCCACGGTGGTGGCCAGCCCGGCGCTCGGCCGGGTGCGCCAGAGGCGCTCACCGTCGGCGGTGATCCGGAACCAGCCGTCGCTGACGCTGACCAGCCCGGCCCCGACGAGGCGACGGACCGCCGCCTCCACCTCGTGCCGTTCGGGGATCGCCTGGTTGAGGTGGTCGGCGGTGGAGAGCACGTCGGCGAGGCGTACGCCCTCGGGGCGGCGGCTGGACGCCGCGCGGCGGTGCCGACCCGCACCGCTGGCGATCACCACCGACACGAAGATCCAGGCATCGCTCCAGCGCCATCCGTTCTCCCCCATGCGAGGATTCTGCCGGGCGTGGCGTCCGAAGGGAACACCGGCGTCCGGCCCGCGTCCCCGGGACAGGGGTCACCCGGGACGCGGCTCGGGGTGGTGCGTGCGGGGCAGGCCGGGCAGCGGCGTGCCGGGTCCGGGGCGGGAGGGGATCCGCTCAGACCGTGGGGAGCGGCGCGACCGGGCCCGGGCCCGGGGCGGGGTCCCTCGGCCCGACGACGGTGAACGGCGGCAGGAAGAGCTGGGTCAGCGGGCCGATGGCCAGCGCGTAGGCGACCGTGCCGACGCCCACGGTGCCGCCCAGCAGCCAGCCCAGCGCCAGCACCGTGACCTCGATGGCGGTGCGGACCAGCCGGATCGAGCGGCCGGGCCGGCGGGCGACGTAGCCGGTCATCAGGCCGTCGCGGGGGCCCGGCCCGAGGCGGGCGCCGAGGTAGAGGCCGGTCGCCGCCCCGTTGGCGACGATGCCGGCGATCAGCATCGCGCCCCGTACGCCCAGCGACCCGCCGGTCGGCAGCAGTGCGAGCGCCGCGTCCACCACCAGCCCGATCACCAGGACGTTGCTGACCGTGCCGAGGCCGGGGCGCTGGCGCAGGGGTATCCAGAGCAGCAGCACCAGCGCGCCGACCGCGATGGTGACGGTGCCGAAGGAGAGACCGGTCAGCTCGGACAGGCCCTGGTGGAACACGTCCCACGGGTTCAGGCCGAGCCCCGAGTTGATCATCAGGGCCATGCTCACGCCGTACAGGACGAGGCCCGCGTAGAGCTGGGTGAGCCGCCGCGCTGGACGGTGTCGGAGATTGCCAATTGGTGTCACCCATGCCACGCTAAAGGCCAATTCGCGCAGCGTAAGAGCCAATCCGGGAGGAGTGGCCATGACCAGTCAGGTTCGGGGTGCCCAATTGGCCCGGCTCCTCGGTCAGTGGCATGCCCTCCCCGGCCGCCGCCGCAGCCCCGACTACGCCGCCCTGGCCGGCGCCGTACGCGGGCTGCTCGCCGACGGCCGGCTGCCGTTGGGCGTACGCCTGCCCGCCGAGCGGGAGCTGGCAGAGGCGCTGAAGATCAGCCGGACCACGGTCACGGCCGCGTACCGGGAGCTGCGGGAGAGCGGCCACCTCGCGAGCCGGCGGGGCGCCGGCAGCTGGACGATGCTGCCCGGCACCCACCGGGTGGCGAGCACCGGGCTCTGGACCCCGCTGGACGACCGCGACATGATCGACCTCGGGGTCGCCGCGCTCGCCGCGCCGCCCGAACTGCTGCCGGCCGCCCGCGCGGCGGCCGAGGACCTGCCCCGCTACCTGGGTGGCGCCGGCTACCACCCGACCGGCATCATCGAGCTGCGCGAGGCGGTGGCCCGCGCCTACACCGACCGGGGCCTGCCCACCTCGCCCGACCAGATCATGGTCACCAACGGCACCCAGCACGCCCTCGACCTGGTGCTCCGGCTGGCCCTCGCCCCGGGCGGGAACGTGCTGGTCGAGGCGCCCAGCTACCCGAACGCGCTGGCCGCACTCGCCGCCCGGCGGGCCCGGATCACCACCCACGGGCTGGCCGTCGAGGAGCCCGGCTGGGACGCGGACCTGCTGCTCGGCGGCCTCCGGCAGGCCCGGCCCAAGCTGGCCTACCTGATCCCGGACTTCCAGAACCCGACCGGTCACCTGATGCCGGCGGCGCTGCGGGAGCGGGTGGTGGCCACGGCGCACGCCGTCGGCACCGACCTCGTCGTCGACGAGTCGTTCGTGGACCTGCCGCTGGACGGGACCGTGCTGCCCCCGCCGACCGCCAGCTTCGACCGGCACTCGCGGGTGATCACCATCGGCGGCATGAGCAAGCCGTTCTGGGGCGGCCTGCGCATCGGCTGGGTCCGTGCCTCCGCCCCGCAGGTGCAGCGTCTCGCCGCCGCCCGCGTCGGCGTCGACATGGCCAGCCCGGTCCTGGACCAGTTGGTCGCGGTCCACCTGCTCGCCGACGCGCCGGGCATCGTCGCCGCCCGGCAGGCCCAGCTGACCGCCCAGCGCGACGCGCTGCTCGCCGCGCTCGCGCAGCGCCTGCCCGAGTGGCGGGTCACCGTCCCGCACGGCGGGGTGACCCTCTGGGCCGAGCTTGACGGGCCGATCTCCAGCGCGCTGGCCCGGGCCGCCGAGGAGGTCGGCGTACGCCTGGCGCCCGGCCCCCGCTTCGGCCTGGACGGCACGCTGGAGCGCTTCCTGCGGCTGCCGTTCACCCTGCCGGCCGCCGACCTGGTCGAGGCGGTCGGTCGCATCGCCGCCGTCCGCTACGACCTGGACCGGGGCGGCCGGTCGCAGTGGCGGGAACCGGCGGTCATCGCCTGAGGGCCGGGCCCGTGCCGGCCGGAACTCGCGGCCCCGTCGGTCAATCGCGCCTGCGCGGCGCGCCGGGGCTGGGAGACTGCGCAGGTGGGGGACGTGCGGGGGACACGGTGGCCGCGCGGGATCCTGCCGAGCGCCCCCGGCTCCCGCACCACCCGCCTGGAACTCTTCTACGACCTCGTCTTCGTCTTCGCCTTCCTCAACGTGACCACGGTGACGGCCGGCAGCCCGGACGCCCGCGGGCTGATCCGGTTCCTCGTGGTGCTCGCCCTGCTCTGGTGGTGCTGGAGCGGCTTCGCGGCGCTGGGCAACCTGGTCCGCACCGACCAGGGGCTGACACCGCTGGTCGGGTTCGCCCTCGCCGCCGCCGTGTTCGTGCTCGCGCTCAGCCTGCCGAAGGCGTTCACCGACCGCCCCGGCGGGCTACCCGGCCCGGTGGTCTTCGCCGTCTGCTACTTCCTGGTCCGCGCGACCCAGGTGACGGTCTTCCTGTGGTTCGTACGCAGCGACCGGGAGGTGCGCCGGCGGATGCCCGTGCTGATCCTGCCGTTCCTGATCGCCACGGGGCTCATCCTGACCGCCGCGCTGGTGCCGCAGCGGCTGCTCGACGGCGGCGCCGAGTCGGCCGTCCGGCTGGCGTTGTGGGTCGCCGCGCTCGCGGTGGAGTACGGCGCCGGCCTGGCCCAGCACCGCGCGGGGTGGACGGTGCTCTCGGCGGGGCACTGGGCGGAGCGGCACGCACTGATCATCATGGTGGCGCTCGGCGAGTCGATCATCGCGCTCGGGCTCGGGCCGGGCCCGACCACCGCCCTGCCGCTGACCTGGCCGGTGATCATCGCGGCGTTGCTCGGCATCGCGGTGGTCGCGGCGCTGTGGTGGGCGTACTTCGACACCCTCGCTCTGGCCATGGAGCAGGTGCTGCACCGCACCCGGGAGCCGCGCATCCGCGCCGGGCTGGCCCGGGACGTGTACACGTACCTGCACCTGCCGCTGATCACGGGCGTGATCCTGTTCGCCCTGGGCCTCAAGGGCCTGATCTACGAGGGCGCCGACCCGGCGACCCCGAACTGGGGGGTGCCGCTGCCCGGCTTCGACATGCTGGCCCTCCACGGCGGGGTCGCGCTCTACCTGCTCACGCTGATCGGGCTCGGGAGCCGGATGCTGGGCGCGGCGCGCTGGCCGTCGATCGGTGGGGTGGCGCTGCTCGTCGCGCTGACCCCGGTGGCCGGGCGACTGCCGGAACTGGCCGCCCTGGCCCTGCTGGCACTGGCCGCCGTGCTGACGGTCGCGGTGCAGACGGTCGTCGACGCCCCCCGGCGGCGGCGCGTGCGGCAGGTCGCGCTGGAGGAGCAGCTCGCCTCCGAGGCCGAGCAGACCCGGTGGCGGGGCCACCACCTCTGAGGGATCCGTCCCCGGCGTCCGCCGTCCCGCACCCCCGGCCCTTGCCCCGACGCCGGTGATCCCACGCCGTAGCGCGGGATCACCGGCGTCGCGTGCTCAGAGCTCGGCCAGCGTGCCCGCGTACATCTTCTCGATCTCGCCGGCGAAGTTGCTCTCCACGCCGCGGCGCTTGATCTTGAGCGACGGGGTGATCTCGCCGTCCTCGATGGTCAGGTCGCGCGGCAGGATGGCGACCTTCTTGATCGTCTCCCAGCGGTTGAGCTTGGCGTTGAGCTCGGCCACGTACCCCTCGACCATGGCCTTCGCCTCCGGCGAGGCGACGATCTCGGCGTAGTCGCGGCCCTCCAGCGGGGTGCCGGCGGCCCAGCCCTTGATCGCGTCCGGGTCCAGCGTGACGAGCATCGTGCAGTAGTTGCGGGCCTGGCCGATCACGACCGCCTGGGAGGTGTACGGGCAGGTGGCCTTGAACATCCCCTCGATGTGCGAGGGCGCGATGTACTTGCCGCCCGAGGTCTTGACCAGGTCCTTCTTCCGGTCGGTGATCTTGAGGTAGCCGTCGGCGTCCAGGGTGCCGATGTCGCCGGTGCGGAAGAAGCCGTCCTCGGTGAACGCGGCGGCGGTCTCCTCGGGCAGGTTGTGGTAGCCGCGCATCACCGGCCGGCCCCGCACAAGGATCTCGCCGTCGGTGTCGATGCGGCACTCCAGGTCGCCCATCGCCTTGCCGACGGTGCCGATGCGCAGCCCGTCCGGCGGGTTGACGAAGTTGCCGGCGCTGGTCTCGGTGAGGCCGTAGCCCTCGGAGATCGGCAGGTTCGCCGCGGCGAAGAAGGTGGCGATCTCCGGGCTGAGCGGGGCGGCGCCGGAGACGAGCACCCGGATCCGGCCGCCGAGGCGGGCCTGGAGCTTGCTGAACACCAGCTTCTCGGCCACCGTGTACTTCAGCTTCAGCCCCGTCGGGACGGGCCTGCCGGCCTGCTCCAGGGCGACCTTCTCCTTGCCGACCCGTACGCCCCAGGCGAAGATCTTCGCCTTCGCGCCGCCGCCGGCCTGCGCGGTGGTCACCGCCTTGTTGTAGACCTTCTCGAACACCCGGGGCGCGCCGCACATCAGCGTCGGCCGGATCACCGAGAGCAGGTCGACGAGCTTGTCCACCCGGCCGTCGACGTACGTCGGCAGGCCCACGTGGATCGCCCCGCAGAGCAGGGTCTTGCCGAACGAGTGCGACAGCGGCAGCCAGAGATATTGCAGGTCGTTCTCGCGCAGCAGCCCCAGCTCGGCCTGTGCCACGCCCTCCCAGCACCAGCCGCCGTGCAGCAGCTCGACGCCCTTCGGTCGCCCGGTGGTGCCGGAGGTGTAGATCAGGGTGGCCAGGTGGTCGGGGCCGATCTGGGCGACCAGCGTGTCGATCAGGTCGGGCTCGGCAGCCAGCGCGCGGGCGCCCTGCTCCTCCAGCTCGGCGAGGGTGAGCTGGGGGACGGCGGCGGCCGGGTCGGCGGCGCCGTCGAAGAGCACGACGTGGGTCAGCGCCGGCAGGTCCGCACCGGCGATCTTGGCGGCCTGGGCCGGGTTCTCGGCGAACAGCACGCGGGAGCCGGAGTCGGCGATGATGTAGGTCGCGTCGTCGGGCTCCGTGGTCGGGTAGACGGTGGTGGTCGCGCCGCCGGCGCACATGATGCCGAGGTCGGCGATCACCCAGTCGAGCCGGGTGTTCGCCAGGATCGCGACCGGATCCTCCAGGCCGACACCGAGGCCGTGCAGCCCGGCGGCGACCGCCTTGGCGCGACGGGCCATCTGTTCCCAGGTCAGCCAGACCGGCCCGGAGTCGTCGGGGGCCGGGTGGGCGAAGGCGTCGCGGTCGGGGGACGCCGCCACGCGCTTGAGGAACATGTCGGGGATGGAACGGTACGGTACATCGAGAGCCATCGCTGTAGCCGCCTTCGGGGGTGGAGACGTGACCACGGTCACGTCGGCGTTCGTTACCGAAGGGTATTGCCTGCGCCCGGGCATCGGCTAGCCCTGTCGATCACGGCTGGGCCACGTCTCGGAGGATGGACGCCCGGTTCAGGCGTACCGGGCCGCCCGCAGCGACCAGTCGTAGGTGGCGCGGATCCAGTTGCGCCGGGCCGTCAGGGCGGACCGCAGGCCGGCGTCGCCGGTGGCGAGCAGGGCGGCCTCCGCCGCCAGGTACGCCGAGAGGGCCCCGTTGAACCGGTCGGCCGCCGCCCGCAGGGCCGCCGACTCGTCGCCGTCCGCCCGCCCCGCGGCGATCACCGCGACCAGGTTGTGCACGTCGGGCTGGGTGAGGTGCTCCTTGCGGTACGAGAAGACGTCGTTGCACCAGCAGACCAGGTCGGCGGCGAGCAGGTCGAGGGCGACCAGCGAAGGCTCGGTGCGGTGGGCCGCGCCCGGCAGGGAGCCGCCGGCCAGCTCGGTGAGGGTGAAGCTGGGGTGGACCCCGCCGGTGTGCCGGCGCATCTGGGCGTACTCGGCCAGCCCCGGCACGCGCCCGTGCTCCCGGTTGGCGGCCTCCCAGAGCAGCGCCAGCAGGTACTCCCGCACCTCCCCGGCGAAGCGCAGCAGCGCCGTGGGGCCGCCGGCCGCGTGGGCCCGCCGGCACAGGTCGGCCAGCGCCTCGCCGAGCGGCCCGGCCACGGTGGCCGGCCCGTCGGTGGGGCCGCCCGGCCCGTCGAGCACGTCCAGCAGGGCGGCGACGGTCGGCGCCAGCCGGGTGGGGGAGTCGCCGAGGCCGTCCTCGTCGCAGGCGTCGTCCATCACGAACAGCCAGGAGATCAGGTCGGTGAGCAGCCGCAGCCCGTCGACCGGGCCCTCGGGGCAGGCCCGCCCGGCCAGCCCGGCGGCGTCGGCCCGGCGCAGTCGGTGCAGCCGGTGTCCGTCACCGATCAGCCCGTGGTCGAGCGCCCACTCGGTGCTCTCCCGTGCCACCCGCTCGGTGGCGTCGTGCTGGCGCTCGGGAAAGGGGGGTTCCCGTAGCGCCGAGACCGCAAAGGTCCGCATGGTGCCCCCTGTCGCGCCGTTCCCGCACGGGACGGTGCGGCACAGCATACGGGAGCAGGGATCGGCCGCTATCGTTGGGGCGTCCGGCCCGGCAGGCCGCTCCGTGACCGCTTACGCACAGTCGGTCACATGCCCAGGTTGGCGCCCCGGAGCCGCTCGGACAACGTCGCGGGCCCGTCGATCTGCACCCGGGACACCCGCTGCCGGCCGCTGAGGAACAGGGCCAGCTCGCCCGGCGCCCCCACCACCCGCACGGGTTCGCCGCCCCGGCCGACGGAGAGTTCGCCGTAGCCGGGGGCCTGGACGAAGACGTCGGCCGGGAACCGGCGCAGCGCCAGCCGGGCCAGCCCGGCGCACCGCTTCCAGAGCGCCGCGTTCAGCCCCGCCGACAGGTCGCGCGGCAGCCAGCCCGGTCGGGTGCGGCGTACGTCCTCGTGGTGGATGAAGAACTCCAGCGTGTTGGCCAGCTCGTCGGTGACCGGGTTGCTCACCGGGCTCCACAGCGGCGGGTGGCGCACCTCGTCGAGCAGCCGCGGCCAGGGGCGCGCGGCGACGCGCAGCCGCACCCGCTCGGCGTAGCCCCGCAGCGGCGGGAGCAGGATCCCGCCGGCGGCGTCGGGCCGGCGTTCCCGGAGCACCAGGTGGGCGGCGAGGTCGCGGGTGCTCCACCCCTCGTTGACCGTCGGCGCCTCCGGTCCCAGCGTCTGCATCAGGTCGGCGAGCGCCTCGCGCTCCGATCGGGCGTACCGCGGCATGGCCCGATCGTAGGCGCGTACGACCCGATCGGCGCGCCGAGTGGGCCGCGGGCCGCCGTGACGGCGGACATAGCGGACCGGGGCGGCGGAGCTGGCTCCGACCGGTAAGGATGAGGAGGATAATTGCGGCTTACGGCGGGGGAGAGTGTGGCGAGCAGGACAAGTCGGGACGTGCTGGTTCGAGGGCTGGCCGTCCTGGGGCGGGCGATCCGGGAGGAGCCCCGCATCTTCGCGGTCGCGGTGAGCGGCAGCGTCCTCTTCGGCGCCATGACGGTGGCCAGCGCCTTCGTGGTGGGTGCCGTGGTCGGCGACGTGGTGGTGCCCGCGATCGAGCGCGGCGCGGTCGGGGT
Source organism: Micromonospora sp. ZG13 (assembly GCF_059359355.1). Taxonomy (NCBI): domain Bacteria; kingdom Bacillati; phylum Actinomycetota; class Actinomycetes; order Micromonosporales; family Micromonosporaceae; genus Micromonospora; species Micromonospora sp. ZG13. The sequence continues at coordinate 171,926 of NZ_JCADBQ010000005.1, read as the reverse complement.
CGGGGGGCTCGCCCTGGCCGCCGTCGCGCTGTTCGGCATCAGCGTGCTGCGGGTGGCCGGCATCTTCGGTCGCCGGCTCGGCGCGGGCTACATGCAGTACCGTCTCCAGGCCGCCTACCGGCGCCGGGTGACCCGCCGCTACCTGGAGCTGCCGCTGGCCTGGCACCACCGCAACGCCACCGGCACGTTGCTGTCCAACGCCAACTCCGACGTCGAGGCCGCCTGGTACCCGATCGCTCCGCTGCCGTTCGCGGTCGGCACCCTGGTGATGCTGGTCGGCGCGGTGGCGTCGCTCTTCGTCACCGACTGGGCGCTGGCGCTGGTCGGTCTCGCGGTCTTCCCGGCGCTCTTCGCGCTCAACGTCGCCTACTCCCGGCGGATGGCGCCCCGCCAGGCCCGGGCCCAGCGGCTGCGCGCCGAGGTCAGCGGCATCGCGCACGAGAGCTTCGACGGCGCCCTGGTCGTCAAGACGATGGGCCGGGAGGCGCAGGAGACCGACCGGTTCGCCGCCCGCGCGGGCGAGCTGCGCGACTCGCTGGTGGCGGTCGGGCGGCTGCGCGGCGTCTTCGACCCGCTGCTGGAGACCCTGCCCAGCCTCGGCACCCTCGCCGTGCTGGTGGTCGGCGCGATCCGGCTGCGGCAGGGCGAGATCAGCGTCGCCGAGCTGATCAGCGTCGCCTTCCTCTTCACGGTGCTGGCGTTCCCCGTCCGGGCCATCGGCTGGGTGCTGGCCGAGCTGCCGCGCAGCGTCGCCGGCTGGGACCGGGTCAGCCGGGTGCTCGACGCGACCGGCGAGATGCCGTACGGCGACACCACGCTCGACGTGTCCGAGCCCCGCCCGGCCAGCCTCACGTTCTCCGGCGTGCGTTTCGGCTACGAGCCGGCCGAGGCGCACCTGCCCGGCACGGAGGTGCTCGGCGAGGTCTCCTTCACCGTGCCGGCCGGGAAGATCGTCGCCCTGGTCGGGCCGACCGGCTCGGGCAAGTCGACGATCGCCGCGCTGGCCGTACGGCTGGTCGACCCCCTGGCCGGCACGGTGTGCCTGGACGGCATCGACGTCCGCCGGCTCACCGCCGCCTCGCTGACGGGCACGGCCGCGCTGGTCGCCCAGGTGCCGTTCGTCTTCGACGACACGGTGCGGGCCAACGTCACCCTGGACCGGCCGGGCATCGGCGACGAGGACGTCTGGGCCGCGCTGCGGCTGGCCGAGGCGGACGGTTTCGTCGCGGCCCTGCCCGAGGGGCTCGACACGATGGTCGGCGAGCGGGGCACCTCGCTCTCCGGCGGTCAGCGGCAGCGGCTCACCCTGGCCCGCGCGCTCGCCGGCCGGCCGCGCCTGCTGGTGCTCGACGACGCGACCAGCGCGGTCGATCCCCGGGTGGAGGCGGCCATCCTGGCCGGGCTGCGCTCGTCGGCGGGCGAGGCCGGGGCGCCGGCCGCGTCGATCCTGGTGGTCGCCTACCGGCGGGCCACCATCGCGTTGGCCGACGAGGTGGTCTACCTGGAGCAGGGCCGGGTGGTGGCCCGGGGCCCGCACGCCGAGCTGCTGGCCACGGTGCCGGGCTACGTCGACCTGGTCACCGCCTACGAGCAGGCCGAGGTCGACCACACCAAGGACGAGACGTACGACGAGGTCGCCCCGCTGACGTCGGGCCTGGAAATCGAGGTGGACCGGTGAGCGCGAGGAGTGCAGCGGAGCGGAGCCCCGCAGTCGCGAACGAAAGGCCAGCCCGGTGAGCGTGAGGAGTGCAGCGGAGCGGAGCCCCGCAGTCGCGAACGAAAGGCCAGCCCGGTGAGCGTTGCCACTACCGCGGGGACGGCGCGGAGGTCCGCGGCCGACGAGCCGCCCGAGAACCCCGAGACGACCTGGCAGACGCTGCGTCGTGGCCTGGCGCTCTCCCCGGAGCTGCGGGTCGGCCTGGCCGGCACGCTCGGCCTGGCCCTGGTCTACATGGTCGGCCGGGCGGCCGTGCCGGTGGCGGTGCAGCAGGGCATCGACAACGGCCTCGTCGGCGGCCTGGACCTGGGCGTCGTCTGGACGGTGGTCGCCGCGACCGCCGCGGTGCTGGTGGTGACCACGCTCTGCGGGTACCTGATGATGCGCCGGCTCTTCACGGTCAGCGAGACCGCGCTGGCCAACGTGCGGATCCGGGCGTTCCGGCACGTGCACGACCTGTCCATGCTGCACCAGCAGTCGGAGCGGCGCGGTTCGCTGGTCTCCCGGGTGACCAGCGACGTCGACCAGATCACCCAGTTCCTCCAGTGGGGCGGCGTGATCCTGGTGATCAACCTCGGCCAGCTGGCGGTCACCACGCTGGTCATGTTCGCGTACTCCTGGCAGTTGACCCTGGTGGTCTTCGCCGCCTTCCTGCCCGCCGTGTTCCTGATCCGGCTGCTCCAGCGCCGCCTCGCGGGGGCGTACGGGGTGGTCCGGCAGCGTACGGGGGCGCTGCTCGGCGCGATCGGGGAGAGCGTGGTCGGCGCGCCGGTGATCCGGGCCTACGGGGTCGCCGGGCGGACGGCCCGCCGGCTGGACGAGGCGATCGACGGCCAGCGCCGGGCCCAGCAGAAGGCGATCAGGATCAGCATCATGGGCAGCTCGGTCGGTGAGCTGGCCGCCGGGCTGGCGCTGGCCGGCGTGGTGGTGCTGGGGGTGACCCTCGGCGCCGACCGCACCCTGAGCATCGGCGAGGTGACCGCCTTCCTCTTCCTGGTCACGCTCTTCATCCAGCCGGTGCAGATCGCCACCGAGGTCCTCAACGAGGCGCAGAACGCCATCGCGGGCTGGCGCCGGGTGCTGGACGTGCTGGACGTCGAGCCGGACGTGGCCGACCCGGGCGAGCAGGGGCGGGACCTGCCGGCCGGTCCGCTGGACATCCGCTTCGCGGGGGTGCGCTTCGCGTACCCCGGCGGTCCGCCCGTGCTGCACGACGTCAGCCTGGAGATTCCGGCGAAGAGCCGGGTGGCGGTGGTGGGGGAGACGGGCAGCGGCAAGACCACCTTCGCCAAGCTGCTGACCCGCCTGATGGACCCGACCGCCGGTCAGGTGCTGCTCTCGGGGGTGCCGCTGGAGCGGGTCCGGTTCGCCTCGCTGCGGTCGCGGGTGGTGATGGTGCCGCAGGACGGTTTCCTCTTCGACGCCACGGTGGCGGAGAACGTCCGCTTCGCCCGCCCGGAGCTGACCGACGAGCAGCTCGCGGCGGCCTTCACCGAGCTGGGGCTGGCCGACTGGTTGGAGGGGCTCCCGTCGGGCCTGCACACGCCGGTGGGGGAGCGCGGCGAGGCGCTGAGCGTGGGGGAGCGGCAGCTGGTCGCGTTGGCCCGCGCGTACGTGGCCGACCCGGACCTGCTGGTGCTGGACGAGGCGACCAGCGCGGTCGACCCGGCCACGGAGGTGCGGCTGCAACGCACCCTGGACGCGGTGACCCGGGGCCGTACGACCCTCGCTATCGCGCACCGGCTCTCCACGGCGCAGGCCGCCGACGAGGTGATCGTGGTGGACCGGGGCCGGATCGTGCAGCGCGGGCCGCACGACGAGCTGGTCCGCGACCCGGAGTCGGTCTACGGCCTGCTCTACGCCTCCTGGCTGGAGCAGACCCGCTGAGCCGACCCGTCGCGTCGGCGGTGCGCGGCCCGGCCGAGTGCCGGGCCGCGCGCGGTGGTCACCGGGAGTAGAACTCCACCACGAGCTGCTCGTCGCAGATCACCGGCACCTCGTGCCGGGCGGGCTCGCGCAGCAGCGTGGTGCGCAGCTCGGCCAGCTCCACCGACAGGTACGGCTGGCCGGGTCCCTCGGTGGCGTTGGCGCCCGTGGCGGCGAGCTGGAACGGCAGGGCGGCGCGGCTGCGTTCGCGGACGGCCACCACCTGTCCCGGCCGCAGTCGGTACGACGGCCGGTCGACCTTGCGCCCGTCGACGGTGAAGTGGCCGTGCGCGACCAGTTGCCGGGCCTGGTAGATGCTGCGGGCCAGGCCGGCCCGGTGCACCACCGCGTCGAGCCGCCGCTCCAGGAGCGCCACCAGGCCCTCGCCGGTCTTGCCCGCGCCCCGGGCGGCCTCCTCGAAGACGTGCCGTAGCTGGGTCTCGCTGACGTTGTACTGGTGGCGCAGGCGCTGCTTCTCCAGCAGCCGCACCTGGTAGTCCGAGGTCTTGCGGCGCTGCCGGCCGTGCACTCCCGGCGGGTAGGGGCGTCGCTCGACGTACCGCACGCACTTGCGGGTCAGCGGGATGCCGAGGGCGCGGGAGAGGCGGGCCTTGGGCCTGGGTTGGTTCACGCTGGACGTCTCCGATCCGGTGCTCTAGTCTCCGAGTTAGGTAAGGCTAACCTACGAAGGAGTCGTCCATGCGGCCCAGCCCGGCGGAGATCGTCCGCACCCTCGTCGCCGGCCGGCTGCCCGGCATCGCCCACGTCGCGCACCGGCCCGGCCCGCACCAGGTCCGGCACGTGACCGACCCGGACGGCCGGGTGCTGCTGCTGGTGCCGGTGGTCAGCGACCTCGCCGCCGCGCTGCGTCCCGCCGGCGGCGACTCCGAGGTCGCGCTCGTGCTGGACGTGCTGGACCTGCCGCCCGCGGCTGGCGCGCCGAGCCTCGGCCGGGCCTGGGTCTCCGGCTGGGCGGCCCGCCTGGACGGGGACGAGGAGCGCCGCGCCGCGCTGGACTTCGCGGCCGTGGAGCCGACCGGCGACCTGCTCGACGTCGGCACCAGGTTCCGGCTGCACCGCTTCGAGGTGGTCGAGGCCCGCTGGGAACGCGGCGACACCGTCCGCCGCATCGACCCCGAGGCGTACGCCGAGGCGGAGCCCGACCCGCTGCACGCGGTCGAGGCCGAACTCCTGGCCGACCTCGCCGACCACCACGACACCGAGGTGGCCGGCTACCTGTGCCGTCAGCTCGGCCTCGGCGACGGCGACGCCGCGCCCCGGGTGGTGCGCATCGACCGTTACGGCCTGCTGGTCACCCACGGCCGACCCGGCGCCCGGCGGCGCGTCCGGCTGGCGTTCCCGCGTCCGTTGCAGTGCCAGGCGGAGCTGACCCGCTTCCTGCACCCGCTGGTCTGCCACCACGCCTCGCCCCGGCACGCCGATCACGCCTGACCGGGAGACGCCACCCGGCCGTCCGGTCAGCCGGCGAAGACCTCGGCGAGATCGCCCGTCAGGTAGCGCTGCACGGTGGGGCCGATCGCCGCGACGAGCGTCTCCGGGGCGGCCGAGGCGACCGGCTCCAGCCGGACCACGTGCCGCATCATGGCCAGCCCGATCAGCTGGCTGGCCACCAGCGAGCCGCGCAGCGGCAGCTCGTCCGGGTCGACGTCGAGATGGTCGAGGACCCGGCGCAGCACCTGGGTGACCAGGAACTCCCGCAGCAGCCGGGCCGTCCACTCGTTGCTCACCGCCGAGCGCAGCAGGGCCACGCCGGCGGTGCCGGCCGGGGAGTCCCAGACGCCGAGGAAGGTGCGCACCAGCCGCTCCCCGAGGCCCGCGCGGTCCCCCGCGAGCACCCTCGGCAGCAGCTCGGCCGGATCGACCGGTGCGTGCATGGCGGCCAGGAAGAGCCGGTCCTTGCTGCCGAAGTAGTGGTGCACCAGCGCCGGGTCCACCCGCGCGGCGGCGGCGACGGCCCGGATCGAGGCCGCGTCGAAGCCCCGCTCGGCGAAGGCGGCGCGGGCCGCGTCGAGGATGGCCTGACGGGTGTCCGGGTTGCCGGGTCGTCGTCCGGTCCGCCGTGCCATCGCCGCCCTTCGCTCCGTCGTCCTGCGTCGTCGCCCCCGGGGAACCGCCGTGCCGTGGGCCGGCCTCCGGTTCCGCCTGCCGGCCAGGACGACGTCTCAGCCGCTGCGCCGCCGGAGGGTGGCCGCGGCGAGCACCAGCGCCAGGGCCGCCGCGCCGGCGACCACCGCCGCGTCCCGCCACATCGTGCCGGTCGGTTCGGCGTGGGCGCCGACCTCCTGGAGCGCCTCGACGGCGTACGACAGGGGCAGCGCGTCGCTGACCGCCTGCAACCAGCCGGCCATCTCGCCCCGGGGCACGAAGAGACCGCAGAGCAGCAACTGGGGCACCACCACGACCGGCATGAACTGTACGGCCTGGAACTCGGTGCGGGCGAAGGCGCTGCAGAACAGCCCGAGCGCGACGGCGAGCACGGCGTTCAGTGCGGCGATCATGACCACCAGCCCGCTGTGGCCGGCGGTGTCCAGGCCGAGCACCCCGTACGCGACCACGGACGCGACGACCGCCTGGAGCACCGCGGCCAGCCCGAACGCGATGCCGTAGCCGAAGAGCAGGTCCAGCTTGCCCAGCGGGGTGGTGAGCAGCCGCTCCAGCGTGCCCGTGGTGCGCTCGCGCAGCATCGCGATACTGGTCACCAGGAACATGACCACGAAGGGGAAGAAGCCGAGCATCACCAGGGCGACCCGGTCGAACGTCGACGGCTGGTCGACGTACATGGAGTGGACCAGGGCGAGCAGCGCCGACGGGACCACCAGCAGCAGCGCCACGGTGCGCCGGTCGTGCCGCAGTTGGCGCAGGATGCGGCCGGTGGTGGCGGCCAGGATCCGGGGGTTCACGACGCCTCCCGTCCGGCGGCGCCCGCCGCGTCGGCCCTGATCAGCCGCAGGAACGCCTCGTCCAGGTCGTCGGTGCCGGCGGCGGCGCGGACCGCGTCGGGGGTGTCGTCGGCGATCAGCCGCCCCTCGCGGATCAGCAGCAGCCGGTCGCAGCGGGCCGCCTCGTCCATGACGTGGCTGGAGACCAGCAGGGTGGTGCCGGCGGCGGCCATGGCGTGGAACCGGGCCCACAGGTCGGCCCGCAGCACCGGGTCCTGACCGACGGTCGGCTCGTCGAGGACGAGCAGTTCCGGTTCGCCGACCAGTGCGCAGGCCAGCGACGCCCGGCTGCGCTGCCCGCCGGAGAGGCTGCCGACCAGCTGGCCGGCGGCCGACCCGAGCCCGACCTCGGCGACCGCCCGGTCGGCTTCGGCCCGGCCCCGGCCGTGCAGCGCGGCGAAGTAGCGCGCGTTCTCCCGTACGGTCAGGTCGGCGTAGACGCTGGGCGCCTGGGTGAGGTAGCCGACGCGGCGGCGCAGCTCGGGCGACCCGGCGGGGCGCCCCAGCACGGTCACCGAGCCGGCGCCGACCACCTGCACGCCGACCACCGCCCGCAGCAGCGTGGTCTTGCCGCTGCCGCTCGGGCCGAGCAGCCCGGTGACCACCCCGCGTGGCACGGACGCGCTGACGCCGTGCAGCACCCGCCGCCGGCCCCGCTTCACGACCAGGTCGCGGACGGCGATCGCCTCGTCCACCGGCGCCTCCCGGGAAAACTCATCATGCGTTGAACTCGACGCTAGTGGAGATGTTCGCCGGGCCGCAACGGTTGACTTCGCGTGCACTCGAACTGGAAGCCTTGACGCGTGGACATCAGCATCCGGGAGGCGACCCTGACCGTCGGCGAGGCGGCCGAGCGGGTCGGCCTGACCACCTACACGCTGCGTTGGTACGAGCAGGAGGGCCTCGTCGCCCCGGTCGAGCGCGACTCGGCCGGTCGCCGTCGCTACACCGAACGCGACGTCGACTGGCTGTTACTGCTCACCCGGCTGCGCCGCACGGGCATGCCGGTGCGGGACATGCGCCGCTACGCGGAGCTGGCCCGGCAGGGCGACGCCACCCTGGCCGGCCGGCGGGCGCTCTTCGAGACGCACCGGGCCCGCGTGCTGACCCGGATGGCCGAGTTGGAGGAGGACCTGAAGGTGCTCAATTACAAGATCGACAACTATCGCCGGGCGGAGGAGTGCCGATGATCCGCCGGAGCCTGGGCGCGTCCGGGCCGGAGGTCTCCGCGATCGGGCTGGGCTGCATGGGGATGAGCTTCGCCTACGGCGCCGGCGACGACGCCGGATCGACCCGCACCCTGCACCGCGCGCTCGACCTGGGGGTGAACCACCTGGACACCGCCGACCTGTACGGCCACGGCCGCAACGAGGAACTGCTCTCCCCGGTGGTGCGGGCCCGCCGCGACGAGGTCTTCCTGGCCACGAAGTTCGGCAACCGGGTGCGCGGCGACGCGAGCGGCGGCACCGGCAGCCCCGGGCTGTACGTGGACAGCAGCGCCGCCTGGGCGCGCGAGGCGTGCGACGCCTCCCTGCGCCGCCTCGGGGTGGACGTCGTCGACCTCTGGTACCTGCACCGGCGTGACCCGGCGACGCCGATCGAGGAGACCGTCGGCGCGATGGCCGAGCAGGTCGCCGCCGGCAAGGTGCGGTTGATCGGCCTGTCCGAGGTGAGCCCCGCGACGCTGCGGGCGGCGCACGCGCTGCACCCGGTGACCGCGGTGCAGATGGAGTACTCGCTGTTCAGCCGGGACGTCGAGGGCGAGATGCTGGCCACCTGCCGGGAGCTGGGTGTGGCGCTGGTCGCGTACTCGCCGGTGGGGCGGGGGCTGTTGACCGGGGCGATCACCGGCCGGGAGCAGCTTGCGGCCGACGACTGGCGCGCCCGGGCGCCGCGCTTCGCCGAGGGCAACCTCGACGCCAACCTGAAGCTGGTCGACGAGGTGCGCGCGTTGGCCGACGAGATCGGCTGCACCCCCGCCCAGGCGGCGCTGGCCTGGCTGCTCGCCCAGGGCGAGGACGTCTTCCCGATCCCCGGCACCCGGCGGGTGCACCGGCTGGAGGAGAACGCGGCGGCGGCCGACATCCGGCTCACTCCCGCGCAGCGCGCCCGGCTGGGCGAGGCGGTGCCGCCCGGCGCGGTGGCCGGCGCACGGTACCCCGACGCGGCGATGCGGTTGGTCGGGCATTAGCCTTCGGACCGGACAGCGGGTCCGCCAACGGGCATCCGGCGCTGCATCGGGCATTGCGCCCTGATCGGACGTGCGGCACGATGGCGCCGTGGGTCACGCTGCGTCACCGGACGAGAGGTTCCTCGGCGAATGGGCGGCTCGGCTGCGGGCCGGTGCCGAGCAGCCCGTGGTCGGCATCATGCTGCGCGGCAGCCACGCCCGGCGGGCCGCCACCGCGCACAGCGACGTCGACGTCGACGTGCTGCTCGCCGGTGCCCCGTACGCCGCCCGCCAGGCCTTCCTGGCCGAGCACGGGGGCCGGCTGACCCACGTCTCGGTGGCCGCCCGCGACGTGCGTTCCTGGCTGGCCCGCCTCGGCGAGCCCGCCGACTGGGCGTTCGGGCTGCCGGTGGCGGCGCCGGCCCGGCTGCTGTGGGCGGATCCGCACTGGCGGCCCCGGATCGACCTGCCGGTGCTGTGCCAGCCCGCCGGCGAGCCGCAACTGGAGGAGCTGATCGCGACGCTCGGTAAGGTGGCCGGCGCGCGGGACGCCGACGACCACCTCGGTGTCCGGCTGGCCGCCGCCGACCTCGCCCGGCTCTGCCCGTCCGTGCTGCGGCTGGCCAATCCCACGGTCCGGGTGGCGTCCCGCCGGGGTGCCTTCGCCGCCGCCCTCGACCTGCCGGTGGCGCCCCCGAACTACCGCGAGGACCTGCTGCTCTGCCTCGGCCTGCGGCCCGGCTCCGTCGGTCAGCTCTGCGCCGCCGCGGCCCGCCTGGTCGCCGGCGTGCTGCCGCTGATCCGCCCGTACGCCGCCGAGGTCGCGCGGGTGGCCGGGGCGGACCTCGCCGACGCCCTGACCGACGGCCGGCTGGACCGCTACGTCGACCAGCTGACCCGGCCCGCCCACCTGCCACCGCGACCCCGGCGGGAGCCGTCGCCCGTGCCCGCGCCGCGTGCGGGACAATTGGTCACTGTGCCCGTACCTGACGCGCCCGTGACCGGCGCCCACCCCAGTCCGCAGGAGCCCGCGGCCGACGGCACGGCCCGTCCCTCCCGGCTCGACCCGGCCATCGCCGCCCGGCTGCGCCGCACCCCCGACGGCCTGGTGGCCGCCGTGGTCCGTGAGCACGACTCCGGCGAGGTGCTGATGGTCGCCTGGATGGACGACGAGGCGCTGCACCGCACCCTGACCACCGGCCGGGCCACCTACTGGTCGCGCAGCCGCCGCGAGTACTGGGTCAAGGGCGCCACCTCCGGGCACCACCAGTACGTCCGGGCGGTGGCGCTGGACTGCGACGGCGACGCGCTGCTCGTCGACGTCGACCAGGTCGGCGCGGCCTGCCACACGGGGCACCGCACCTGCTTCTTTACCGAGCTGCCCGTCGGCGGCGAGGGGGCGGGGGCCCGGTGAGCGCGTCGCGCGCGACGCCCGGCGGGTCCCGCACCGACGGCGCGGTCAGCCCGGACCTGGCCACCTTCACCGGGCTGGCCGCCCGCTGGCGGGTCGTTCCGGTCACCCGCCGGCTGCTCGCCGACGCGGAGACCCCCGTCGGCGTCTACCGCAAGCTGGCCGGCGGCCCCGGCACGTTCCTGCTGGAGTCCGCCGAGCAGGGCGTCGGTTCGGCCGGCCTGGCCTGGTCGCGCTACTCGTTCATCGGCGTGCGCAGCAGCGCCACGCTGACCGAGCGGGACGGCGCCGCGGTGTGGACGGGACGGCCCCCGGCCGGCCTGCCCACCTCCGGCGACCCGGTCCGGGCGCTGCGCGAGACCGTCGAGGCGCTCGCCGGCCCGGCCTGGGACGCGGCCAGCGGCATGCCGCCGCTGACCGGGGGCATGGTCGGCTACCTGGGCTACGAGCTGATCCGGCGTTTCGAGCGGCTGCCCGAGCTGACCGAGGACGACCTGGGCGTGCCCGAGCTGGGCATGATGCTCGCCGCCGACCTGGTGGTCCTGGACCACTACGACGGCTCGGCGATCCTCGTCGCCAACGCGATCCTGCCGCCGCTGGACGAGCCGGACCGGAACGCGGAGGTCGCGGCGGCGTACCACCACGCGGTCGGGCGGCTCGACGCGATGACCACCGCGCTGTCCCGGCCGATCCCGCCGATGGTCTCGACCGTCGAGCGCCCCCCGGCGGGCGAGGTGCGCAGCCGCACGCCCGAGGGCGGCTACCCGAAGGCTGTCGAGGCGGCGAAGGAGGCGATCCGGGCCGGCGAGTGCTTCCAGATCGTGCTGGCCCAGCGGTTCGAGCGGGACACCCACGCCGACCCGCTGGACGTCTACCGCGTGCTGCGCACGACGAACCCCAGCCCGTACATGTACCTGCTGCGCTTCGACGGCTTCGACATCGTCGGATCCTCCCCGGAGGCGCACCTGAAGGTGACCAGCGACGCCGAGGGGCGGCGGCGGGCGTTGCTGCACCCGATCGCCGGCACCCGGCCGCGCGGCGGCACCCCCGAGGCCGACGCCCGCCTCGCCGCGGAGCTGCTCGCCGACCCCAAGGAGCGCGCCGAGCACGTGATGCTGGTCGACCTGGGCCGCAACGACCTGGGCCGGGTCTGCCGCCCGGGCACCGTCGAGGTGCCGGAGTTCGCCACCATCGAGCGCTACAGCCACGTCATGCACATCGTCTCGACCGTGGTCGGCACGCTGCGCGAGGACCGTACGGCCTTCGACGCGCTCGCCGCGACCTTCCCGGCCGGCACCCTCTCCGGCGCGCCCAAGGTGCGGGCCATGGAGATCATCGAGGAGCTGGAGCCGGTCCGGCGGGGCCTCTACGGCGGCACCGTGGGCTACTTCGGCTTCGGGGGCGACCTGGACATGGCGATCGCGATCCGCACCGCGCTGATGCGCGACGGTAGGGCGTACGTGCAGGCCGGGGCGGGGGTGGTCGCCGACTCCGATCCGGCCGCCGAGGACCAGGAGACCCGCAGCAAGGCCGCCGCCGTGCTCGCCGCCATCGCCGCCGCCGAGACCCTCCGGCCCGCCCGGTGACCGCCGCCGAGCCGCGGGGCCGGGAGCCGGGGACGACTGCGGCGGGCCGGTCCGACCCGGGGCGGCGCGAGTTGACGTACGCCGTGCTGCTCTGCGTGGCCGGCGCGGGCCTGGCGCTGTGGGCGTCGACCCGCACCTGGGCGGTCGAGTTGACCGCCCGGCCCACCCCGCTGCCGCCGGTACGCGACGCCCGCACGGGCGCGGGCCTGCTGCCCTGGCTGCCGGCGCTGGCGCTGGTCGGGCTGGCCGGTGGCGGCGCCGTGCTCGCCACCCGGGGCCGGGTGCGGCGGCTGCTGGGCGGGCTGCTGTGCGGGCTCGGCGTGGCCGTGGCGGCCGGCGGCGCATACGGGCTGGTCGCGGCGTTCGCCGGCGAGGTCGCCCGGCACTGGCCGGCGCTCTGCCTGCTCGGCGGGGTGCTCGCCACGGCGGGCGGGCTGCTGACGGCGCTGCGGGGCCGTCGGTGGCCGGCGATGGGTGCCCGCTACGAGCGGCGGCCGGCCGGCGACGCCGCCCCGGTTGCCCGCGGCGACGGCGGCCGGGTCACCGGCCGACGCACCACCGAGGCATGGGACGCGATGGACCGGGGAGAGGACCCGACGGTCAGCTGACCGGCTGGCGCTCGCGGGCGGCGGCCCGGGCCGCCGCCAGCTCCGCCACCAGGCGGTCCAGCTCGGCCCGCTGCTCCGCCCGGGCCCGGTCGGCGCAGACCGCCTCCCAGGCGTTGCCCCGCGCGGTGCGCATCCGTGCCTCGCCCACCACGGCGCGTTCCAGCGTGTGGACGACACCGACGGCGAGCGACGCGACGGTACGCGAGACGGTCGTCAGTCCGATGGGCTGGTGCGGCTCGACAGTGCTCATGATCACCCCGCAGAGATCGTTGGTGACGGAGGGGCAGACGCGTCATCGAGTCTGCCCGAGGACGATGCTGGCTGGTTCACGTTTCGCCGTGGTGACCGACACGTCAACTTTGCTTCCGGAGCCGTGACCTGGGAAAGGGTCGTTCGGCCTTGAGGTAGGTCACACGCGTGGCCGGCACCGGCGGCGACCGGCGCAACGCGCGGCCGTGGGCTGGCGGACGGCGCGGCGGTGGGCGGTGGAGCGCACCGGCGGCGGACGCCGAACCGGGCGGCCGGTCGCGTCAGCGGATAGGATCACGTCGATGACCGGGAGGGCGGAGGCGTGGTGTTCGCGTGGCGTTCGTCGATGGGCGTGATCGCCCAGCGTGACATTCCGTTCACCGGAGGTCGGCCATTATGCCCGAGCCCATCTCGTGAGGCACGCCATACCCCCGGCGCCCGTCGCCAGGTGGCGCCCCCTAGCATCGGCCCATGACACCCGGAGAGGGGAGTCCGTTGGTGACTGCTGAGCATGCGCACGCGGAGGGGGACGAGGCCGGTCCGGCGGCGTCCGTAGGCGTGCTCGACGAGATCCTGGCCGGCGTGCGTGAGGACGTCGCCCGGCGACAGGAGCAGGTTCCGCTGGAGCGGATCCGCGAACTGGCCGCCGCCGCGCCGCCGCCGTTGGACGCGTACGCGGCCCTGCGCAAGTCGGGCGTCGCGGTGATCGCCGAGGTGAAGCGCTCGTCGCCGTCCAAGGGGCGGCTGGCGGAGATCGCCGACCCGGCCGACCTGGCCGGCGACTACGCCGCCGGTGGCGCGCGGGCGATCAGCGTGCTCACCGAGGGCCGCTGGTTCGGCGGCTCGCTCGACGACCTCGCCGCCGTCCGCGCCGCCGTCAACATCCCGGTGCTGCGCAAGGACTTCGTGGTCTCCAGCTACCAGGTGCACGAGGCCCGCGCGCACGGCGCCGACCTGGTGCTGCTGATCGTCGCCGCCCTGGAGCAGAACGCGCTCGTCGGCCTGCTGGAGCGCATCGAGTCGCTGGGCATGACCGCCCTGGTCGAGGTCCACGACGAGGAGGAGGCCGACCGCGCCCTGGAGGCCGGTGCCCAGGTGATCGGGGTCAACGCCCGCAACCTGCGTACCCTTGAGGTCGACCGCTCGGTGTTCGAGCGGATCGCGCCCGGCCTGCCCAGCAGCGTCGTCAAGATCGCCGAGTCGGGGGTGCGCGGCCCGCACGACCTCATCCGGTACGCCTCGGCGGGCGCCGACGCGGTCCTGGTCGGCGAGGGTCTGGTCACCCAGAAGAGCCCCCGCGAGGCGGTGGCCGAGCTGGTCAACGCCGGTAACCACCCGGCCACGCCCCGCCCGGTGCGCTGAGGCGCACCGGCTCGTCCACCGAGAGGATTCCGATGAGCGCCGACGCCCTGGCCGCGGAGATCGGTCCGTTCCCCGACGCGGCGGGCCACTTCGGCCGCTTCGGCGGCCGGTTCGTGCCGGAGGCGCTGGTCGCGGCGCTCGACGAGCTGGACGCCGCGCACCGCGCCGCGATGGCCGACGAGTCGTTCCGGGCCGAGTTCGCCGCCCTGCTGCGCGACTACGCCGGCACCCCGTCGCTGCTCTACGCGGCCGAGCGGTTCTCCGCCAAGGTGGGCGCGCGGGTGCTGCTCAAGCGGGAGGACCTCAACCACACCGGGGCGCACAAGGTGCGCAACGTGCTCGGCCAGGCGCTGCTGACCCGGCGGATGGGCAAGCGTCGGGTGATCGCGGAGACCGGCGCCGGCCAGCACGGCGTCGCCACCGCCACCGCCGCCGCGCTGTTCGACCTCGACTGCGTGGTCTACATGGGCGAGGTCGACACCGAGCGGCAGGCGCTCAACGTGGCCCGGATGCGGATGCTCGGCGCCACCGTCGTCCCCGTCACGAACGGCTCGCGCACCCTCAAGGACGCGATGAACGAGGCGATGCGCGACTGGGTCGCCAACGTCGACGAGACCCACTACCTGATCGGCACGGCCGCCGGGCCGCACCCCTTCCCGGCGCTGGTGCGCGACTTCGTCCGGGGCATCGGCGACGAGGCGCGCCAGCAGTGCCTCGACCTGACCGGCGCGCTGCCCGACGCGGTGACCGCCTGCGTCGGCGGCGGCTCCAACGCGCTGGGCATCTTCCACGCCTTCGTCGGCGACGCCGACGTGCGGCTCTACGGCTTCGAGGCCGGCGGCGACGGGGTGGAGACCGGCCGGCACGCGGCCAGCATCACCGGCGGCTCCGCCGGGGTGCTGCACGGCACCCGGACGTACGTGCTCCAGGACGACGACGGGCAGACCTGCGAGTCGCACTCGATCTCGGCCGGGCTGGACTACCCGGGCGTCGGGCCGGAGCACGCCTGGCTGCACGACAGCGGCCGCGCGACGTACCTGCCGGTCACCGACGACGAGGCGATGGCCGCGTTCGAGCTGCTCTGCCGCACCGAGGGCATCATCCCGGCGATCGAGAGCGCGCACGCGCTCGCCGGCACCCTCCAGATCGCCCCGAGGCTCGCCGCGGAGCTGGGCCGGGAGCCGACGATCGTCGTCAACCTCTCCGGCCGGGGCGACAAGGACGTGCACACCGCCGGCGACTACTTCGGCATCCTCGACAAGGAGCAGTGAGAACGTGAGCCGGATCGGGGTGGCCTTCGACAAGGCCCGCGCCGACGGGCGGGCCGTGCTGGTCGGCTGCATGCCGGCCGGGTTCCCGACCGTCGAGGGCAGCATCGCCGCGATGACCGCGATGGTCTCCGCCGGCGTCGACGTGATCGAGGTGGAGATCCCGTACTCCGATCCGGTGATGGACGGGCCGGTGATCCAGAAGGCCAGCGACATCGCCCTCGCCGGCGGCGTACGCACCCGCGACACGCTGCGCGTCATCGAGGCGGTCGCGGCCACGGGGGCGCCCGTGGTCACCATGACCTACTGGAACCCGGTGGAGCGCTACGGCGTCGACGCCTTCGCCCGGGACCTCGCCTCGGCCGGGGGCACCGGCCTGGTCACCCCGGACCTGATCCCGGAGGAGGCCGGCGAGTGGCTCGCCGCCTCCGACGCGTACGGGCTGGACCGCACCTTCCTGGTGTCGCCGTCCTCGACCGACGCGCGGCTGGCGATGACCGTCGAGCACTGCCGGGGCTTCGTCTACGCCACCGCGATCATGGGGGTCACCGGCGCCCGCGCGCAGACCTCCGACGCGGCGCCCGTCCTGGTGTCCCGGGTACGGGAGGTCACCGACCTGCCGGTCGGCGTCGGGCTGGGCGTCGGCACGGGCGCGCAGGCCGGCACCGTCGCCGGGTACGCCGACGGCGTCATCGTCGGCAGCGCCCTGATCCGCTGCCTGCTCGACGCGCCGGACGAGGCCTCCGGGCTGGCCGCCCTGCGCGCGCTGAGCGCGGAACTCGCCGAGGGCGTACGCAACCCGACCCGCTGACCGGTCGGCCGCCGCGAGCGGCGAACGGTGGACCGGGGTGCCACCGGAGGGGCCCACGGCGGTAGCGTGTGCACCCGTGACCTACGCCTCGATAGCTCCCCAGGCGGCCCTGCCCAGCCCCAGCACCGCCGTCTGGCAGCTCGGACCGGTGCCGATCCGGGCGTACGCGCTGTGCATCATCCTCGGCATCGTGGTGGCCTGCTGGGTCACCGAGCGGCGGTTGCGCCAGCGGGGCGTCGCCCCCGGCGCCGTCCTCGACATCGCGGTCTGGGCGGTGCCGGCCGGCATCATCGGCGCCCGCATCTACCACGTGATCACCTCGCCGGAGAAGTACTTCGGCACCGGCGGCGACCCGATGAAGGCGTTCGCCATCTGGGAGGGCGGTCTCGGCATCTGGGGCGCGGTGGCCGGCGGCGCCGTCGGCGCGTGGCTGGCGGCCCGGCAGCTCGGCATCCCGTTCGCGGTGGTCGCCGACGCGCTGGCCCCCGGCCTGCCGCTCGCGCAGGCGATCGGCCGGCTCGGCAACTGGTTCAACAACGAGCTCTACGGCGGTCGGACCAGCCTGCCCTGGGGGCTGGAGATCCACCGGATGGACCCGGACAATCCGGGTCACGCGCTGCGCGACGACGCCGGTCAGCCGATCCTCGAACCGGGCCTCTACCACCCGACGTTCGCCTACGAGCTGCTGTGGAACCTGGGCGTGGCCGCGCTGGTGCTCGTGCTCGACCGCAAGCTGCGCCTCGGCCGGGGGCGGGCGTTCGCCCTCTACGTGATGGGCTACACGGCCGGGCGGTTCTGGATCGAGCTGATGCGCACCGACGAGGCGAACACCATCCTCGGCGTACGCCTCAACGTCTGGACCGCCGGCCTGGTCTTCCTCGGCGCCCTGGCCTACTTCGTGCGGGTGCGCGGCCCCCGGGAGTACCTGATCCCGGTCGGCGCCGCCCCGACGCCCGAGCCGGTCGCCGACTCCGACGTCTCGCAGGTCGACCTGTCCGCGCGGGAGGCCGGCGCGCAGCCGGCCGCCCCCGAGGGCTACCGCGTGGTGAGCGAGGAGCAGTACCGGCACTGGCGGGAGACCGGTGAGGAGCCGGCCGGGGAGACCGCGCCCGGACCGGACGGCACGACGGCCGCCACCGCCGGCTCCGCCGCTGACGGCGCCGCGCCCGACGGACCGGACGCCGACGGGCAGACCGGGCAGGACCGCGCCGGGGCCACGGGCACCCGGCCCGCCGAGCGCGACAGCTGAGAAGGAGCACCCATGCGTAGCGCGGTCGTGGTCGGCGCCGGGATCGGCGGCCTCGCGGTCGCCGGTGCGCTGGCCCGCTCCGGCTGGCGGGTCACCCTCCTGGAGCGGGCCGACCGCGTCCGCCCCGAGCCGACCGCCGTGGCGCTCTGGCCCAATGGCGTACGCGCGCTGCGCGCCCTGGGCCTCGGCGCCGGCCTGGAGGCGATCGCCACGCCGCTCGCCGACGGCGGGGTGCGCCGTCCCGACGGGCACTGGCTGGTGCAGCCCCGCCCCACGCCGGCCGACCGGATGCCGGTGGTGGTGCACCGGGAGGACCTGCACGACGCGCTGATCGCCGGCCTGGGCGACGAGGTCGAGCTGCGTACCGGGGTGACCGTGCGGACGGTCCGGGCCGTGTCCGGGGAACGCCCCTCGGTCGGCGACGGCCGGCACACCATCGAGGCCGACCTGGTCGTCGCCGCCGACGGCACCGACAGCGAGGTCCGCCGGCAGCTCGCCCCGGAGTCCGGCGTGGTCAGCTCGGGCTGCGCCGCGTGGCGGGCCGTGATCCCCTGGTACCGGGCACCGAAGCTGCCCGCCGACCAACCCGTCGGCGGCGAGGTGCTCGGTGCCGGCTACCGCTTCGTGTCCGCCTCGCTCGGCGAGCGTGGCTCCTCCGGGGCCTCCAGCCGGGGCGGCATCTACTGGGTGGCCACCGCCGTCGGCGCGCCCCGCCCGGAGCCGCCGGAGACCCAGCTCGCCCTGCTGCGCCGCTGGTACGCGGGCTGGCCCGCGCCGATCGCCGACCTGCTCGACGCCACCGACCCGACGGACCTGGTGCAGCACGAGATCCGCGAGCTGCGGCCACTGCCCAGGTCGTACGGCTTCCCGGCCGGCCCGGGCGGGGTGGTGCTGCTCGGTGACGCCGCGCACGCCATGCCCCCGCACCTCGGCCAGGGCGCCTGCCTCGCCTTCGAGGACGCGGCCACCCTCGCCTCGCTGCTGCGCGAGTCCCGGCTGCCCGACGCGGTGGTCGCGTACGACCGGGCACGCCGGCCCCGCGCGGCCACGGTGGTCCGCCAGACCCGCCGGATGTCAGCGGTGCTCAAGGCCCGGGGCCCACTGGCGCTGCGCGCCCGCGACGCCGCCCTGGGCGCCCTGAGTCCCCGCCTGCTCTCCACGGCGGCCACCACGGCCGCCCAATGGCGCCCCCCAACCTGACCCACCCGGCCCCCCGCGCCTACGGCGTGTTTCGGAAGTGGTGGGTGGGTCAGGGGGTTACCGGGGCGGGCTCGGCTATGCAGGCGGTGCCGATGCGGCGGAAGCCGACCCGCAGGTAGACGCGGGCGATGTCCTCGCTGCCCGCCGAGAGGAAGATCAGGTCGGTCCCGGCGGCCAGCAGCTCGCGGGCCAGCGTGGCGGTGACCGCCGCACCCAGGCCACGGCGGCGGGCGGACGGCAGGGTGGCCACGCCGGCGATCTCGGCGACGTCGCCGACCCGCATCGCCAGCCCGCTGGCCAGCGCGCCCTCGGTCGGCGTTCCCGCCAGCACCGACAGCCGCCGGCCGTCCGCGACGCGGGTCCGCTCCTCGTCGAGCGCCGCCTCGTCCAGTTCGGCCATCGCGGCGTCCCGCTGGGCGGGGCCGGCCTCGCCACGTCCGGTGCCGGCAGCGGAGAACCCGACGGCGGCGACCGCCCGCCGCGCCGCCACGTCCGCCGCGAAGTCGGGCGCCGCCGCGTCGAGCATCCGCAGCGGTACGTCCGTGAGGGTGCCCGGGTCGGGCAGGGCGGCCGGGTCGAGCACCATCAGCGGCGCCTCCAGCACCGCCAGCCCCGCCGAACGGGCCACGGCCAGCAGGTCCGGGGTGGTCTCGTGCACCCACTCGAAGGCCTCGGGCAGGCCCAGCTCGCGCTGCCGCTCGCGTACGGCCGCGACGTCCGCCAGCGACGGCGCCGCGCCGGCGTCGAGCCGGGGCCGGGCGTAGAACGGCCAGCCGGGGCCTTCCCGGACGAACAGCACGAGGCCGCCGTGCTCCTCCGCGCGGGCCCCGTCCCGGGGCACCGCGTCGTAGAAGTGCTCCAACCGGCCGAACGGGTCCTGGTGCAGAAAATCCACCGCGCGAGACTACACGTCCCAGACTCTGGAAGGTGTGATCAATCTGCACTGGCCTTGCGCGCCGGACCCTAACGTAGACTCAATAGACCCTTGAGGGCCGACGTCGTCCCGATCGAGTTCCACCCTGAGCGACGACAGGAGGCCCGGTGGCCTTTCCGTACCCTCACAGCAGCCCGAAGCAGGCCCCGCACCTCGGCGCGGGAGCGCCCGCGGCCGGTCTCTACGACCCCGCGCAGGAGCACGACGCGTGCGGCGTGGCCTTCGTGGCGGACCTGCACGGACGGCGTTCGCACGCGGTCGTGGCCAACGGCCTCGACGCGCTCTGCCGGCTGGACCACCGGGGAGCCCGGGGCGCGGAACCGAACACGGGCGACGGCGCGGGCATCATGATCCAGATTCCGGACGCGTTCCTGCGCGCGGTGGTGGACTTCCCGCTGCCGCCCGCCGGCGAGTACGCCACCGGCCTGGTGTTCCTCCCCGACGACGACGCCGACGAGGCCCGCGCCCGCCGCGTGGTGGAGAAGTACGCGCTCGTGGAGGGCGCCCACCTGTTCGGCTGGCGGGACGTGCCGGTCGACCCGAGCGGGCTCGGCGAGACCGCCCTGGCGGCGATGCCCCGGGTCCGGCAGCTCTTCCTGGCCGCGCGCCGGCTCACCGACTCGCCGGCCGGTCCGGCCGGGTCGCCGCTGCGCGGCGTCGAGCTGGAGCGGGTCGCGTTCTGCGTGCGTAAGCAGGCCGAGCGGGAGAGCGCCGAGCGGGGCGTGCCGGCCTACTTCCCGTCGCTGTCGGCGCGGACCATGGTCTTCAAGGGCATGCTGACCCCCGACCAGCTGCCGGCGTTCTATCCGGAGCTGACCGACGAGCGGGTGCAGAGCGCGATCGCGCTGGTGCACTCCCGCTTCTCCACCAACACGTTCCCGTCC
This sequence comes from Micromonospora sp. ZG13, assembly GCF_059359355.1. Classification (NCBI taxonomy): domain Bacteria; kingdom Bacillati; phylum Actinomycetota; class Actinomycetes; order Micromonosporales; family Micromonosporaceae; genus Micromonospora; species Micromonospora sp. ZG13. Next base: position 151,591 of record NZ_JCADBQ010000005.1, on the reverse strand, counting down.
TGGCCGCTGGCGCACCCGTACCGGCTCATCGCGCACAACGGCGAGATCAACACGATCCGCGGCAACCGGAACTGGATGCAGGCGCGCGAGGCGCTGCTGCGTACCCCGAACCTGCCGGGCAACATCCGCCGGGTCTTCCCGGTCTGCACCCCCGCCGCCTCCGACTCCGCGAACTTCGACGAGGTCCTGGAGCTGCTGCACCTGGCCGGGCGCAGCCTGCCGCACGCGGTGCTGATGATGATCCCCGAGGCGTGGGAGAACGACCCCGACATGGCCGCCGACAAGCGCGCCTTCTACCGCTTCCACGCGAGCCTCATGGAGCCGTGGGACGGGCCGGCGTCGGTCGCTTTCACCGACGGCGACGTCGTCGGCGCCGTGCTGGACCGCAACGGCCTGCGTCCGGGCCGCTGGTGGCGTACGGACGACGGGCTCGTGGTGCTCGGCAGCGAGGCGGGCGTGCTCGACCTCGACCCGGCCCGGGTGGTCGCCAAGGGCCGCCTCCAGCCGGGGAAGATGTTCCTGGTCGACACCGTCGCCGGCCGGATCGTGCACGACGAGGAGATCAAGGCCGAGCTGGCGGCCGAGCAGCCGTACGCCGACTGGCTGCACGCCGGCCTGATCGAGCTGACCGACCTGCCGCCGCGCGAGCACATCGTCTACACCCACGACTCGGTACGCCGCCGCCAGCAGGCCTTCGGCTACACCGAGGAGGAGCTGAAGATCCTGCTCGCGCCGATGGCGCGCACCGGCGCCGAGCCGCTCGGCTCGATGGGCACCGACACCCCGATCGCCCCGCTGTCCACCCGGCCCCGGCTGCTCTACGACTACTTCCATCAGCTCTTCGCGCAGGTCACGAACCCGCCCCTGGACGCCATCCGCGAGGAGCTGGTGACCAGCCTGGCGTCGACCATCGGGCCGGAGGGCAACCTGCTCGACCCCGGCCCGGCGAGCTGCCGGCAGATCGTGCTGCCGTACCCGGTGATCGACAACGACGAGCTGGCGAAGATCCTCTCCATCGACGAGGACGGCGACCTGCCCGGCTTCAAGGCCGTCCGGGTCTCCGGGCTCTACCGCATCCGGGAGGGCGGCGCCGGCATCAAGGCCCGGCTGACGGAGATCTGCCGGCACGTCTCCGAGGCCATCGAGGACGGCGTACGCATCCTCGTGCTGTCGGACCGCGACTCCAACGCCGACCTCGCCCCCATCCCGTCGCTGCTGCTCACCGCAGCCGTGCACCAGCACCTCGTGCGCGAGCAGACCCGCACCCAGGTGGCGCTGATCGTCGAGTCCGGCGACTGCCGCGAGGTGCACCACGCGGCGGTGCTGATCGGCTACGGCGCGGCGGCGGTCAACCCGTACCTGGCCTTCGAGTCGGTGGAGGACATGATCTCCACCGGGGCGCTCGTCGGCGTCGAGCCGGTGAAGGCGGTCCGCAACTACGTCAAGGGCCTCGGCAAGGGCGTCCTGAAGATCATGTCCAAGATGGGCATCTCGACGGTGTCGTCGTACTGCGGGGCGCAGGTCTTCGAGGCCGTGGGGCTGGACGCCAAGCTGGTCCAGCGCTACTTCCGGGGCACCCCGAGCAAGATCGGCGGGATCGGGCTGGACGGCATCCACGCCGAGGTCGCCGCCCGGCACGCCGTGGCCTGGCCGCCGCCGGGCGCCGAGCCCACCGACCGGCTGGAGGTCGGCGGCGAGTACCAGTGGCGCCGCGAGGGCGAGCTGCACCTGTTCAACCCGGAGACGGTCTTCCTGCTCCAGCACGCCACCCGCAGCCGCCAGTACGACGTCTTCCGCCAGTACACCGCCAAGGTCGACGAGCTGGCCGCGAAGGCGGGCTCGCTGCGCGGCCTGTTCACCCTGCGTACGGGCGTGCGGCCCCCGGTGCCCCTCGACGAGGTCGAGCCGGCCACCGAGATCGTCAAGCGGTTCGCCACCGGCGCCATGTCGTACGGGTCGATCTCGGCGGAGGCGCACGAGACCCTGGCGATCGCGATGAACCGCCTCGGCGGCAAGTCCAACACCGGCGAGGGCGGCGAGGACGTCGAGCGGCTGCACGACCCGGCCCGCCGATCCGCCGTCAAGCAGATCGCCAGCGGCCGGTTCGGGGTGACCAGCGAATACCTCGTCAACGCCGACGACCTCCAGATCAAGATGGCGCAGGGCGCCAAGCCCGGCGAGGGCGGGCAACTGCCCGGCAACAAGGTCTGGCCGTGGATCGCCCGTACCCGCCACGCCACCCCCGGCGTGGGCCTGATCTCCCCGCCGCCGCACCACGACATCTACTCCATCGAGGACCTCGCGCAGCTCGTACACGACCTGAAGTGCGTCAACCCGTCCGCGCGGGTGCACGTCAAGCTCGTCAGCGAGGTGGGCGTCGGCACCGTGGCGGCGGGCGTGGCCAAGCTCAAGGCCGACGTCATCCTGATCTCGGGACACGACGGCGGCACCGGCGCGTCGCCGCTGAACTCGCTCAAGCACGCCGGCACCCCGTGGGAGCTGGGGCTGGCCGAGGCGCAGCAGACGCTGCTGCTCAACAAGCTGCGCGACCGGGTCACCGTGCAGGTCGACGGGCAGCTCAAGACGGGCCGGGACGTGCTGGTCGCGGCGCTGCTCGGCGCCGAGGAGTTCGGCTTCGCCACGGCGCCGCTGATCGTCGAGGGCTGCGTGATGATGCGCGTCTGCCACCTCGACACCTGCCCGGTCGGCATCGCCACCCAGAACCCGGTGCTGCGGGAACGCTTCACCGGCCGGCCGGAGTTCGTGGAGAACTTCTTCCTGTTCCTCGCCGAGGAGGTCCGCGGCTACCTGGCCGAGCTGGGCCTGCGGTCGATCGAGGAGGCCATCGGGCAGGCCGAGCTGCTCGACGTCGCCCCGGCGATCGCGCACTGGAAGGCCGGCGGGCTCGACCTGACGCCCGTGCTGCACCTGCCGGAGCTGCCGGCCGGGGCCGCGCGCCGGGGCGTACGGGCCCAGGACCACGGCCTGGAACTGGCGCTGGACAACGAGCTGATCGCCCTGGCCGCCCCGGCGCTGCGCGACCGTACGCCGGTGCGGGTGGCGGTGGCGGTGCGCAACGAGCACCGCAGCGTCGGCGCGATGCTGGGCGGCGAGGTGACCCGCCGCTTCGGCGGTGCGGGCCTGCCGGCCGACACGATCGAGTTCACGCTGCGCGGCACCGCCGGCCAGTCCTTCGGCGCGTTCCTTCCGCACGGGGTCACCCTGCGGCTGCACGGCGACGCCAACGACTACGTGGGCAAGGGCCTCTCCGGCGGTCGGCTCATCGTGCGGCCGGACGCCGCCGCCCCCTTCCTCGACGGCGACGCCGCGCCGGGGCAGCGGGCCGAGGACCAGATCATCGCCGGCAACACCATCCTCTACGGGGCCACCGCGGGCGAGTTGTTCCTGCGCGGCCGGGTGGGGGAGCGGTTCGCGGTGCGCAACTCCGGCGCGGTGGCCGTCGTCGAGGGCGTCGGTGACCACGGCTGCGAGTACATGACCGGCGGGACCGTGGTGGTGCTGGGACCGACCGGCCGCAACTTCGCCGCCGGCATGTCCGGCGGCACGGCCTTCGTGCACGCGCTGGACCGCCGGCGGGTCAACGCGGAGCTGGTCGACCTGGCGCCGCTGTCCGGGCCGGAGCAGGCGGTGCTGCACGAGCTGGTGCAGCGGCACTTCGCCGAGACCGACTCGGCGGTCGCCGAGGGGCTGCTCAAGCGCTGGCCGGAGGCGGTGGCGGAGTTCACCGCCGTGGTGCCCCGGGACTACCGCCGGGTGCTGGAGATCATGCGGGCCGCCGAAGCCGCCGGCCGCGACGTCGACGACGCGGTGATGAGCGCGCTGGCGGGCCCTGCCGCCTCGGCAGGGCAGCCGGCGCCTTCCGCTTCGTCTGTGCCGACCCTGCCCGCCTCGCGGGTGACGGTCCAGGAGGTGGCTCGTGCCTGACCCGAACGGTTTCCTGCGCTACAACCGGCGGCTGCCCGCGCGCCGCCCGGTGCCGGTGCGGATCAGCGACTGGCGCGAGGTGTACCCGCCGGCCGGCGAGGAGCTCGTCCGCGAGCAGGCCACCCGCTGCATGGACTGCGGCATCCCGTTCTGCCACGACGGCTGCCCGCTGGGCAACCGCATCCCGGACTGGAACGACCTGGTCCGCACGGGCAACTGGGACGCCGCGGTGGACTCGCTGCACGCCACCAACAACTTCCCCGAGTTCACCGGCCGGCTCTGCCCGGCGCCCTGCGAGGCGGCCTGCGTGCTCGGCATCGGCGGGGGCGAGCCGGTCACCATCAAGCAGGTCGAGGTGGAGATCGCCGACGCGGCCGTCGCCCGGGGCGGGCTGTCGCCGCGCCCGGCGTCGACGCCGACCGGCCGTTCGGTCGCCGTGGTCGGCTCCGGGCCCGCCGGTCTCGCCGCCGCGCAGCAGCTCGCCCGCGCCGGTCACGCCGTGACGGTGTACGAGCGCGACGACGCGGTCGGCGGCCTGCTGCGGTACGGCATCCCGGACTTCAAGCTGGAGAAGGTCCACATCGACCGGCGCCTGGCCCAGCTCTCCGCCGAGGGCGTGCGCTTCCGCACCGGGGTGAACGTCGGCGTCGACGTCACCGCCGAGCAGTTGCGCGCCGAGCACGACGCCGTGCTGCTCGCCTGCGGCGCGCTTCAGGGCCGGGACACCCCGCAGACCCCGGGCCGCGGGCTGCGCGGCGTACACCAGGCGATGGACCACCTCGTGGCGGCCAACCGCGTGGTGGCCGCGGCGGCGGGCGGGCGGCCCGACACGGCGGTGCTGCCCGACGGCGACCCGATCGACGCGGCCGGCAAGCACATCGTCATCATCGGTGGCGGCGACACGGCGGCGGACTGCCTGGGCGTGGCGCACCGCCAGGGCGCGGCCGGCGTACACCAGCTGGACCTCTACCCGCAGCCGCCGCAGGCGCGCGACGAGGCCCGGGACCCGTGGCCGACCTGGCCGTGGCTGCTGCGCAGCTACCCGGCGCACGAGGAGGGCGGCGAGCGGGTCTTCGCCGTCGCCGTGCAGGAGTTCGTCGACGACGGCACGGGTCAGGTGCGCGCGGTGCGGATCGCCGAGGTGACCGTGGAAAAGCGCGACGGGCGGCGCATCGTCACCCCGCTGCCCGGCTCGGAGCGGGAGCTGCCGGCCGACCTGGTGCTGCTGGCCATCGGCTTCGAGGGCACCGAGCAGCAGCCGCTGCTCGACCAGTTCGGGGTCTCCCGCAACGCGCGTGGTGCGATCGACGCCCGCTCCGACTGGCAGACCGACGTCGACGGCGTCTTCGTCGCCGGCGACATGCACCGGGGCGCCTCGCTGATCGTCTGGGCGATCGCCGAGGGCCGCGCCGCGGCCGCCGCCATCCACGCCCACCTGGGCGGGACGGGCGCCCTGCCCGCCCCGGTGGACCCGGCCCGCCAACCCCTGGCCGCGCGCTGACCGGCGATCCCGGCTTGTCCCGGGCGGGCCTGTCCCGGAGAGACCTGTTCCAGCGGCCTGTCTCGGGCGGGCCCGTCCCGGGCGGGCCCGTCCCGGGCGGGCCCGTCCCGGGCGGGCCCGTCCCGGGCAGGCATGTCGCCGGCCTTGCTGGCGCTCGACGCCCTGCCGGTTGTTCGGTGTCCGCGCTGTCGAGCTGATGTCGTAGACGGATCAGGGCATCGGCTACGCCGTGCACACCCTGGGTGGGCGCAGCTCGGGGTTGGCCGGCGTCCGTCACGAGGACGGCGGGTGAATCGTCTACGACATCACCTCGACAGCGTCGACGCAGGCATCCCGTCCGGCGCGTGCGCGGTCCGCCCCTGGCGCACCGGGTGCGGGTGCCCGCCCATGAGCCGGGCGGGCACCCGCACCCGCTCAGCGGGCCAGGAGCTGGTGCGACTCGCGGAGCTTGACCCAGGACCTCGGCTCGGCCGGCGGGCCGGCCTTGCGGGCCGCGCCGGGCACGTCCGGGCGGCCGGGGGTGAGCAGCCAGGTGGTGAAGAAGTCGTCCAGGTCCAGACCGGAGATCCGTTCGGCCAGGGCCTGGAACTGGGCGGTGGTGGCGTTGCCGTGCCGGTGCGCGGCCGTCCAGGCCGGCAGGAGCGCGAAGAACGCCTCGTCGCCGATGGCCAGCCGCAGCTGGTGCACCGTCATCGCGCCCCGGTCGTAGACCGCCGCGTCGAAGATCCTGCCCGGCCCGGGCGCGCCCGGCGGCACCTGCCAGAACTCGTCGTCGGCCGGGTAGCTGGCGTACGTGAAGTCGAACAGCTCCTGCGCGGTGCCCTCGCCCTGCTCCTCCGACCAGAGCCACTCGGCGTACGAGGCGAAGCCCTCGTTGAGCCAGATGTCCTTCCAGTCGGCCAGCGAGACCGAGTTGCCGAACCACTGGTGGGCGTTCTCGTGCACCACCACGTAGGTGTTGGCGCCCCGGCGCCAGAAGCCCGGCCCGTACACGGAACGGGTCTGGGTCTCCAGGGCGAAGTTGATGCCGTCGACCGGCCCGGCCACGCCGCCCTGCGCCTCGAACGGGTACGGCCCGAAGATCCCGCTGCACCACTCGACGACCTCGGCCGTGCGCTCGATGCTGGCCCGCGCGGCCGGCCCCAGCTCGCCGAGGCTGGCGCTGTACGCGTTGACGACCGGCTGCCCGTTCGGCGCGGTGTCGGTGACGATGTCGTACTGGCCGATGGCGAGGAAGGACAGGTAGGTGGCGGTCGGCGAGGTGGTCCGCCAGCTCCACCGGGTGCGGTTGCCGGCCTCGGGCAGCGGCGGGCGCGGCTGGACGCCGTTGCTGATCACCTCGACGCCGGTCGGCACCGAGACGGAGACGTCGAAGGTGGCCTTGTCCAGCGGGTGGTCGTTGCTGGGGAACCACCACCAGGCGGCCTCCGGCTCGTTCACCACCATCGCCCCGTCGGCGGTGCGGGTCCAGCCGGTGTAGCCGCCGACCAGCGTCTCCGACGGCACGCCCGAGTAGCGCACCACGATGGTGAGCTGCTGGCCGGCCGTGACCGCGCGGCGCGGAGTGACGGCGAGCTCGTGCACGCCCTCGCGGGCGGCCGTGGCCTGCCAGCCGTTGACGCGCACCGACTCGACGTCGAGCAGGAAGTCCAGGTTGAACCGGGACAGGTCCTGGGTGGCCCGGGCCAGGATGGTGGTGGTGCCGGTGAGCAGGTCGGTGGCCGGGTCGTAGCGCAGCCGCACGTCGTAGTGCTGGACGTCGTAGCCGCCGTTGCCGTAGTCGGGGAAGTAGCTGTCGCCCAGTCCCGGGCCGCCGGGTTGCGGTGCGGCGGCGGGGACGGGCCGGCCCAGGGCCGGCGGGGCGGCCTGGCCGGGGGTGCCGGCGACCAGGCCGCCGGCGGTGGTGACGGTCAGGGCGGCGATGGCCGCCGTGAGAGCGCGTCGCACGGGGTGGACTCCCTCCGTCGGGGTGTACGCACCGGTCAACCTAATCGACGATCGTTGACCTGTCGGTCCCGCCGTCCGATCTGAGCCATTCCATTGATCCGAATGTTTCGATAGCATTACCGCCTGGTAACAAGCACCCGTCCCTGGCCACGCGCGCGGTCACCGGGCCCACCACCCCCTGTCCCGTGGAGGTCCCCCTCATGCCCCACCGCCCGCTGGCCCGTGCCCTCGCCGCGCTGGTCGCCCTGTCCACCGCCGCCCTCGGCGCGTTGCTCGCCCCCGGCACCGCCCAGGCCGCCGCCGCCGTCAACTACGTGGCCCTCGGCGACTCCTACTCCTCCGGCGTCGGCGCCGGCCCGTACGACCTGTCCAGCTGCCTGCGCAGCCAGAAGTCGTACGCCCCGCTGTGGGCCGCCGCCAACGCGGTCACCAGCTTCAAGTTCCCCGCCTGCGGCGGCGCCGTCACCTCCGACGTCATCAACAACCAGGTCGGCTCGCTGAGCACCACCACCACCCTGGTCACCATCACGATCGGCGGCAACGACGCCGGCTTCGCCGACGTGATCACCAGTTGCCGCTTCGGCAGCACCTCCACCTGCACCAACGCCGTCAACGAGGCCAAGGCGTTCGCCACCACCACGCTGCCGGGCCGGCTGGACGCCACGTACGCCGCCATCCGCGACCGGGCCCCCAACGCGCGGCTGATCGTGCTCGGCTACCCGCGGCTGTTCGAGACCGGCTCCTGCGGACTGCTGGCGATGAGCACCTACAAGCGGACCATCCTCAACGAGGCCGCCGACGTGCTCGCCACCGTCATCTCCGGCCGGGCCGCCGCGGCCGGCGCCACCTTCGCCGACACCCGCCCCTACTTCGCCGGGCACGGGGTCTGCGCCGCCGACCCGTGGATCCGCGACGTCAGCGGCGTCATCGAGGCGTACCACCCCGACGCCGACGGCTACCGGTACGGCTACCTGCCGGCCCTCAACGCCGTCACCGGCTGACCGCACCGCCGGACGGGCGACGCCCGCCGCGCCGGGCACCGGCCGCGTCGGCGGCCTCGACCCACCCCGCACACGCGGACGGGCCCTCTCCCGCAGGTCTGTGACCAGGGAGGGGGCCCGTCCGCGCGCCATCGTGGAGCGTCCGCCCGCCGACGCGCCCGGCTCGCCACTGCCCGCGTGTCGCCGCTGTCCGTTAGGGTCCTTGGGGACCAGGCGGGGCGACGGCGACGGGAGCAGGAAGTGGGCAGGCTCGCGTCGGCGTACGGGCAGGCGGTCGCGGCGCACCGGGCCGCCCGGGCGCACCTCGACACCGCCCGCCGGGCACTCGCCGGGCAGCCGTCCCAGGCCGCCCCGGCGGGTGCGTCCGAGCTGGTCACCCGGCTCGCGGCGCTCGGCGGCACGCTCGCCACGCCCACCCCCGGGGCCACCCCGGTGGCCGCCGTCCCCGTACCCGTGCGCGTCGGCGAGGCGTCCACACCGGACGGCGGCTTCCCCGTCCTCGTACCGCTGGGCGGTGGCCACCACCTCGCCGTCGACGCGGACGCCCGCGACCCCCGGGTGGCCGGCCTGCTGCGCGCGCTCGTGCTGCGGCTGCTCGCCACCGCGCCGACCGGCGGCGTCCGGGTCGCCGGCATCGACACCGCCGCGCTCGGCGCCACCTTCGGGCCGTTGCGTCCGCTCATCGACGCCGGCGTGCTCGACCCGCCGGCCACCGGCGAGGCCGAGGTGACCGCCCTGCTCGACGCCGCCGAGCGGCACGCCCGCGCCGCCCGGCACGCCGACCGCCCCGACCAGGAACTGCTGCTCGTCGTCGCCGCGTCGGCCCCGCCGCCGCGCGAGGCGGCCCGGCTCGCCGCGCTCACCCACGCCGGGCCGGCCGCCGCCGTCTGTGTGCTGGCCGCCGGCCGACCCACCGCCGCGTCGCCGGAGCCGGCACCGCAGCTCGGCGCCACCACCACGATCCGGTTGACCGAGCGGTACGCGCACGTCGGCGACCCGCCCGGGGCCCCGTTCAGCCACGACGGCAGCGGACTGGCCGCCCCCGTGCTGCTCGACGGCGACCCGCCGGCCGCGTCCGTGGCCGCCCTCGCCGCGCACCTCGGCGCCGCCGCCCGGCGCAGCGACGCGGTCGGCTTCGCCGAGCTGCTGCCCGACCGGCGCTGGGCCGAGTCGGCGGGCAACGGGCTGCGCACCGTGGTCGGCCGCGCCGGCCGAGACCCGGTCACCGTCGCCTTCGACGACGCCACCCCGCACTGGCTCGTCGGTGGGCGCACCGGCGCCGGCAAGACCGTCTTCCTGCTCGACGTCCTCTACGGGCTGGCCGCCCGCTACTCGCCGGCCGAGCTCCAGCTCTACCTGCTCGACTTCAAGGAGGGGGTGAGCTTCACCGAGTTCGTCCCCACCCCCCGCGACCCGTCCTGGCTGCCGCACGCGCGGGCGGTCGGCATCGAGTCCGACCGGGAGTACGGCGTCGCCGTGCTGCGCGAGCTGCGCCGCGAGCTGTCGCGGCGGGCCACCACCCTCAAGCGGCACGGCGTCACCAAGCTCGCCGACCTGCCCCGCGACACCCCGGTGCCCCGCATCGTGGCGGTGATCGACGAGTTCCACGTGCTCCTCGCCGGCAACGACGCGCTGGCCCGCGAGTCGGTCGACCTGCTGGAGGAGCTGGCCCGCAAGGGTCGCTCGTACGGCGTGCACCTCGTGCTGGCCAGCCAGAGCATGACCGGCGTCGAGGCGCTCTACGGCCGGGCCGAGGCGATCTTCGGCCAGTTCGCGCTGCGGGTGGCGCTGCCCGGCGGCGGCGGGGTGCTCGACCCGCTGAACGAGGCCGCCCAGACCCTGCCGATCGGCTCGGCCGTGCTCAACACCGCCGCCGGTGCGGTCGGCGCCGACACCGTCGTCCGCTTCCCCGACGCGCACGCCGCCGCCGGGGAACTGGCCGGGCTGCGCCACGAGCTGTGGCAGGCCCGAGCGGCGGGCGCCCGCCCCCCGTCGGTCTTCAAGGGCTACGAGGCCGCCCACGTCGAGGACGATCCGACCTTCGCCGGGCTGCGCCCGGGCGGGCGCCGGCCGTTGGCCCTGGTCGGGCGTACGGTCGACGTCGAGGGCACCTCGGCGCTGTTCATGATGGACGCCTCCCCGGGCCGGCACCTCGCCGTGGTCGGCACCCCGGTCACCGGCGCGGAGGTGCTGCGCGCGGCCACCCTGAGCCTCGCCCGCCAACAGGCCCCGGGCGACGCCCGCTTCCTGCTCGCCCCGCTGGTCACCGCCGCCGAGCCCGCCGCCGACGACACCGCCGCGATCCTGGCCGCCGCCGGCCACCGCGTCGACCGCACCGACGCGCCCGGCCTGCGTCGGCACGTCGGCACCCTCGCCGCCGCGCTGTCCGCCCCCGACGAGCCCGGGGGCCTCGCGGCGGGCGGCACCGCCCCGTTATCCGGCCGCACCTATCTCGTCGTCTTCGGCGTCGACGCCGCCAGCGGGGTGCTCGCGGCCACCGACCCGGAGACGTTCCGCTCCGGCCACGACGACCTGCGCACCGTCCTGCGGCAGGGGCCGGGGCGGGGGGTGCACCTGCTCGGCTGGTGGCGCGGGCTGCGCCGGCTCGCCGACGACCTGGGCGGCGCCCACAACCGCGACGACGTCGCCTGCCTGGTCGCGCTGAACGTGCCCGGCACCGAGCTGGGGCTGCACCTCGGCGTGCACGACCTCGCGTACGCGCCCCGGCCCGACCGGGCGCTCCTGGTCGACCGGCACGACCAGCGCACCCGGCTCATCGTGCCGTTCGCCCGCGACGGGCACGGCCCGGACGGGGAGGACTGAGGCGGTGTCCACCTTCGAGGAGTACGCGGCGCTGGCCCGGCAACTCGCCGAGCGGCGGCGGGCCGGCGAGCGCGGAGCCGCCGCCGACGCCGACCGGCGACGCAACCTGCACGCCACCGCGGACTACCTCCAGCACCGGCTCACCGCGCAGGGTCAGCGCCTCGACCAGCTCGGCCAGGCCATCGGCATCCCGGCGTCCAGCGTGCCCACCGGCCCCGCACCCGCACCGTCCACGGCGCCTCCGGGGCAGGCGCCCGCGCCGCCCGCCGCTGCCGCCGCTGCCTCCGCCGGTGACGGTGGCCCGGGTGCCGCGCTCGCCGGTACCGGACCGGGGGAGCGGGAACCCGCCGGCGCAGCCGGCGCGCCGGGGCGGCCGGAGGTCGGGGCGTACCTCCAGGGTGGGGTGGGGGAGGCGAGGCTGGCGCTGCCGACGGCGGCGGGTCCGGCGGCGGCCGGGGTGCCGGCGCAGCGCCCGGCGGAGGTCGACCCGACCGTCGAGCTGGAGCTGGCCCGCCGCTACGCCGACGAGTCCGACCGGCACGGGCAGCAGACCGAGCTGCTCGCGCAGCGACCGGCGCTCCTGCCGGACTGGTCGCCGGTGGCCCGGGCCGTCGGCGTCTACGCGTCCTGCGCGGCCGTGGGCGCGATCCTCATGATGATCATGGTGCTCGCCTCCGGTGTCGGCCTGGTCGACGGCTTCACGCTCGGCGCGTGGATCTGCGCGGGCCTGCCCGCGCTGTCCTTCTTCGCCGGCTACCTGGTGCTCGGCCGCTGGGGGCGACCGGCCATCGTCGCCGGCACGCCGCCCCGCTACGTGCACCTCGGCTTCCTGATCTGCTTCGCGGCCGTGCCGGTCGCCTACGTGGCCTTCCTGCTGCTGTTCCGCGTCCTGCGCTGAGCACCTCCACGCCGGCCCATCGACGCGTCGGACGTCCCGTGGCCGGCGCGGCGTTGGTGGCGGGTCAGCCGGGCCCTGTCGAGCTGCCCCGCCCACGGGACCACCTTCCAGTCCGGGCCCGCGACGCTCGCGGGATGCCACCGTTGGAACACCAGCGGTGTCACCGGGACCGGGAGACACCCCTGGTGTTCCACCGGTGCCCGTCGTCGCCCGGTCTCGGGCGGCGTAGCCTCGTCCGAAATGGAAACCGGCAGGTCCCCGGGAACCGCCACCCGGCGCGGGTGACCCGGCGGCTGTCAGCGGGGGTTGACCGGCACCCAGTCCGTGAACCGCCTGTGCAGATCCGTCGACTGTGCGTCCGGGTTCTGCTGGGCGAGATGGTCGGCGGCCTCCTCCCGCAGCGTCACGAGGTGGACCAGGAGCCCGGGCATGTCGCCCCGGTACCTCGCGAGGAGACGCAGCTTCGCCGGGGAGCAGGGCCAGGCGATCCCACAGGCCCGGCAGCGCCACGTCGGGCGGGACGGTACGTGGAGGTGGAGAGGCGCGCTCACCGGCTGGTCCCCGCGTTCCGCCGGACCGGAGCGCGGCGCTCGGCCGATGGCGTCCGCGCGGCGCACATCCCGTCGGGCCGCACGTACACCTCGCGACGGTCGGTCGCCTGGCCGCGCGCGTCGAGCTGATACACCTCGACCCACGTCCAGCCGTGGTACGTGACCAGGTCGGTTCGCTCGCGGATCACCCGTACCGTGATCGGCGTGGCGAACTGCGGCGACGCCTCGCGCGTCAGCAGGTACACGCCGGGGCTGACCCGGGGCGTCCCGTCCGCGCGGGTGCTGGCCGTCGGGGCGGCGGGGTGTGCCGCCCAGCGCGACGCCGGCACGGCATTCGCGGGCCTCGGCACGGGCACGGACGCCTCCTTACGTCGGGGAGTTTGGAACGGGGGTCGCTGCGGATACTCGCCAGCAGCGACCCCCGTGACGTGCGCGCCCACCGGGTCGGGGGGACCGATTCCACCGGGCGCGCCGTCCTCCTTCCACCCTGGACGAACGCCCCCTAGGCTCGGAATAGTCACCGCCCGATCGCGGAACGTAGTGCGCCGGTTCGGGCCGTCGGGGAATGCTGCGGGAAGTCGTGGAAGGGTGTGGAAGCCGTGGGAATCTCTCCCTCGGAGTACCTGCTTCGTGAGCTCAGGCGACGCCGGGCGGCCGCCGGGTTGACCCAGGCGCAACTCGGTGAGCTGGTCTTCTGCTCGGACTCCCAGGTGAGCGCGATCGGGACCGGGACGAAGCCGCCGACCCCGTCCTACCTGACCGCCGTCGACAAGGCGCTGGACACCGGCGGGTACTTCGCGACGCTCTGGAACGAACTGGTCAAGGGCGACGCCGCGCCGGTCTGGCTGCGCGAGCTGATTCAGATCGAACAGGAGGCGACCGCCCTGCGCTGGTACGAGCACGCCTTCGTGCCGGGACTTCTCCAGACCGAGGCGTACGCGCGAGCGACCTTCCGGGCGGCGCGGACGCCGGTCGCCGAGCTGGACCAGCGGGTCGCCGCGCGGATGGAACGGCAGTCGGTGCTTGCCCGCGAGCCGAGCCCTCTGCTCTTCGTGGTGCTTGACGAGATGGTCGTCCGCCGGGCGTGCGGCGGCCCCGACGTGATGGCCGAGCAGCTCGAACACCTGCTGACCTGCGCCGAGCAACCGCATATCCAAGTGCAGGTCGTGCCGTTGTCTGCTGGTATCTACTCAGGACTGGCGGGAGCGTTCATCCTGGCCGACCTGCCCGACGGCTCGCGTGCTGGCTACGTGGACAACCAGCTGGCCGCGCAGATCGTGGGGCAGCCGGATCTGGTTGCTAGCCTGGGCGTGTCGTGGGATGCGGTCCGCGGCGAAGCCCTCCCGTTGGGGCAATCACTCGACGTACTCAGGGAAGCGGCAAAGGCATGGACATCCTGACCGGTGCGCGCTGGCGCAAGTCGTCCCGCTCGTCGACGAACGGCGGGGCCTGCGTCGAGGTGGCTGACAACCTGCCCGGCGTCGTGGGCGTACGGGATTCGAAGGACCCCGCCGGCCCCGCGCTGATCTTCACCCCGACCGCCTGGCGGGCCTTCGTCGCCCGACTCAGCGACCGCGCCTGACAACCGGCCGACGAACGGCGCCCATCGGGTCGACGCGGACAGACGTCCCGTCTACGGTCATCCGTCGGTGAGCAGCAGCCAGTCGTCGTCCTGTCGGGCGACGGTGGTGCCCTCGGGCCAGACGTGCGGGGCGGCGGTCGTCGCCCGCGCCTGGTCGACCAGGGGGCGGCGGGCGAAGCTCGCCCCGTCGAAGGTGACCGGGCCGTGGAAGCGGGCCCGGCCGAAGTTCGCCGCCCCCTCGAACCGCGCCCGCTCGAACCAGGTCTGGTCACCGAACTCGGCCCACCGGAACAGGGCCAGGTCGGCGAAGCGGGCCCGCCGGAAGCCGGTGTAGCCGGCGAACACGGCGTAATCCATCGAGAGCCCGCTCAGGAAGACCGCCTCGCGGAAGCTGGCGCTGGCGGTGAAGCTGGTCGCGTCGAAGCTCGCCGTCCCGTGCAGCGTGGCGCCCCGGAACGAGGCCCGGGCGATGGTCGCGCGTCGGCACGACAGGTCACCGGCCAGGTCGGCCCGGTCGAAGGTGGCCCGGCCGTCGACGCGGGCATCGTCGAGGACGATCTCGGCGTCGCCGCGCAGGTCGTCACAGACCAGGTCCGCGAAGGTCGCGCCCAGCCGCAGCCGCCCGCGCACGGTCGCGCCGGCCAGGCTGGTGGTGCCGGCGCAGACCGCGCCCGTCAGGTCCGCGTCGTCCAGCGTGCAACCGGCGGCGTCGAACCCGTCGAGCCGGGCGCCGGTCAGGTCCAGCCTGACCCCGGGCCAGAAGGCGTCGTCGTCCGCGCGCAGGTGCCGGGTCAGGACCCGCTGCGCGGTGCGGCGCACCTCCGCCTCGCGCGCGTCGTCCTCGGGCGCCGGCATCCGGAGGTACGCGCAGAGCACCGCCACGATCGTCTCCCGCTGGGCGGGATTGTCCTGCCCGAGCCGCTCCAGGGCGTGCAGGCCACCAAGGCGTACGGCGGCGTTGTCGTTGCCCAGCAGTTCGACGGCGCCGGTGTACAGCTCGGTCAGCCGTCGCTCGGCGGCGTCGTGTTCGGCCGCCTCGGCCTGCCGCTCCTGGTGGCGCTGCCCGGCCTCGGCGACCGCCTCCGTGTGCGCCTGCACCCGTTCCCGGTGTGCCTGGTCCTGCGCGGCGACGGCCTCCTGGTGCCGCTGCGCGCGTTCGCCGATCCACTGCCGTCGAGCGGCGAGCAGCAGCGCGAGCCCGCCGCCGGTGCCGGCCACCACGGTCAGCCCGGTGCGGATGGCGTCGATGCGCAGCGTGGCGCGGGTGTCCGGCTGGGCGGCGCGGTCGGCCTCGCCGAGCAGCCAGTCGAGCACCAGCCAGCCGAGCAGCGCGGCGACCAGCAGCCCGACGAGCACCAGCCACCACGGCATCACCCGCAGCGGATCTTCGCGGGGCGGTGTCGGGCGCACGGGTCACAGCATGCCACCGCGCCCGGACCGGCGTGGGGCACCGTCCGTCGTGGACGGACGTCGTCGGGATTGCCGGTTTGTGCTTTCGGCGCGACAAGAGGTTACCGGGCCGTAACTTGTGATTGACGTTTGTGGATTACGACCATCATCATCGTCTCCACGATCGATCGGAACCACCCCCACCCCACCCCACCCCCGCCCGGTGCCACCGGGTTCCTCCATGGGAGGTGCAGCTTTGCTGCTCCGAAAGATCGTCCCCGCCCTCGCCGTCGCGGTCGCCGCCGTGCTCGCCGCCCCCGCCACCGCCGCTGTCGCGGCCCCCGACCGGCCCGCCGCCACCGCCCCCGGGGACAGCGTCAGCAGCACCGCCGAGATCGCCGCTGCCGCGGCAGGCAACCCCGTCATCGTCGTCGGTGGCCTCAGCGGCATCGCCTCCGCATACGGGCCGCTGGCCTCCCGGCTGCGCGTCGACGGGTACCGGGTCTGGGTCTACCAGCTGCCCAACCTCGGGCTCGGCGACATCCCCACCTCGGCCCGCGCGTTCAGCAGCTTCGTCGCGCAGGTCCGCGCATCAACCGGCGCGGCCAAGGTCGACGTCGTCGCCCACTCCGAGGGCGGCCTGGTGTCCCGGTACTTCATCAAGAGCCTGGGCGGGACCAGCAGCGTCGGCCGCTACGTCAGCCTCGGCACCCCGCAGTACGGCACGTACGTGGCCAACATCGTGAAGTTCCTCGGCCTGGGCAGCTGCGCCGGCATCGTCGCCTGCCAGCAGATGTCGATCGGCTCGTCGTTCCTCGCCGGCCTCAACGACGGCGACGACACCCCCGGCACGGTCCGCTGGACGGCGGTGCGCACCCTCCAGGACGAGCTGGTGCGCCCCGTCGACAACGCCAAACTGGCCGACGGAGCGACCAACGTGCTGATCCAGTCGGCGTGCCCCCTGCGGGTCGTCGGGCACCTCGGCCTGGTGCTCGACGGCACCACCTACACCGTGATCCGGCAGGCCCTGCGCGACCAGCCGATCCGCCCCAACTGCTTCGCCCTGTAGCGCTCGCGCGGGGCGGGCGGCCCTGCGCGCCGCCCGCCCCACTGCCGCGTCGTCAGGCGGCCTTGGCGAGGGCCGCGTACTCGTCGTCGGTCAGCCGCACCTCGGCGGCGGCCACGTTCTCCTCCAGGTGCGCCACCGACGAGGTGCCCGGGATCGGCAGCATCACCGGCGACCGGCGCAGCAGCCAGGCGAGGGCGAGCTGCGCGGCCGTCGCGCCGTGCCCGGTGCTGATCTCGTCCAGCGGACCGCCCGGCCGGGCCAGTTCGCCGGTGGCGATCGGGAACCAGGGGATGAACGCGAGGTCGTTGCGCTCGCAGTGCTCCAGGACGGCCTCCGCGCTGCGGTCCGCCAGGTTGTAGAGGTTCTGCACGGAGGCGATCGGGGTGATGGCGCGGGCCGCCTCGATCTGCTCGACGCTCACCTCGGACAGGCCGATGTGCCGGATCTTGCCCTCCTGCTTGAGCAGCGCCAGCTCGCCGAGCTGGTCGGCGAGCGGCACCTGCGGGTCGATCCGGTGCAGCTGGTAGAGCCCGATGCTGTCCAGGCCGAGGTGCCGCAGGCTCAGCTCGCACTGCTGGCGCAGGTATTCCGGGCGCCCCACCGGACGCCAGTCGTTGGGGCCGGAGCGGGTCAGGCCGGCCTTGGTCGCGATGACCAGGTCGTCGGCGTACGGGTGCAGCGCCTCCCGGATCAGCATCTCGCTGACGAAGGGCCCGTAGGAGTCGGCCGTGTCGATGAACGTCACGCCCAGCTCGTACGCCCTGCGCAGCACCCGTACGGCCTCGGCCGGGTCCTTCGGGTCGCCCCACACACCCGGGCCGGTGAGCTGCATCGCCCCGTAGCCGAGCCGGTCGACCTGGAGGTCGCCCCCGATCCGGTACGTCCCCGAGGCCTTCGCGGGCTGCTTGCCGGCGTCGTTCGCCATGCGTGGACTCCCATCCTTCTCGTTCGTCTCCGGCGGCCGATTCAACCACCGCCGAGAGGGGCTTTCCCGCCGAATGCCGCGCCCACCAGGACCGGGGCGGATCGAGACCGGGATCACCCACCCCCGGGCCGCACGTGCACCGGGGCCGGCACGTGGTCGAGGTGGGTGTCGCGGAAGGGCCGGGTCAGCGGGCACGGGTCCAGCCCCAGCGCGTCGAGGATCGCCCGGTGCCGGCACTCGGCGAACAGCCGGGGCGCGTCGTCGAGCGGCACCTCCCCACGCAGCGCCGCGCCGAGCGCGACGATGTCGACCGCCCCGACCCCCAGCGGGGCGAACACGGCCGGGTCGTCCCCGCTCGGGCCGGGCGGCGGCGGGGCGTCCAGCGGGTAGAGCGTGCCGTCGAAGCCGGCGAGGACCTCGTTGTCGTCGTCGTCCCAGTATTCCGTCACCCAGCCCCGGTCGGAGAGGTAGCGGTGCACCTCCCGGCCGCCGGCGTGCACCGTGGCCCGCATGACGTCGGAGTCGAAGACGTCGAAGGTGACCGCCGGCTCGCGCGTGAGCAGGGTGATCAACTGCGCCAGGTCGTCGACCTCGGCGTAGCCGCTCTCCTCTTCCTCGCGCGGGACGACCGCCCACCGGCGCTCGCCGACAGGCGTCACGTACGCCTCCGTGTCGACGTCGGTCAGAACCCTGCGAATCTGCGCCAGCCCGCCCAGGGCCAGGATCGTCTGGTAGCTCGTACCCACGCCGGCAGCCTAGGGCGGGGGTGGGACAGCCTCCCGCCGCCGGACGACCGGTCGCCGACGGAGTCAACCGGCGAAACGACGCGAGCGGGCCGCAACCGGGCCGGGGCGCGGACCAAGTTCGCCGGAGCACCCGTGCGGGCCGGCTGCCCGTGCGACGCTGGGCCGTGCCGGCTCGACGTCGACCACGGGCGCTCGCCCGTCAGTCGACCGAGCGCACGTCGCCGCGTGCGGCGCGACGCGGGAGGAAACGCCATGACGGGAGTGCCGCAGGTCGACTTCGCGCTCGACACGTACGAATGCATCGTGCTGTATCCCGGCGCTGCCGGGCGGGCGCTGCCGGCGGAGACGGTGCAGCGGTTGCAGGCCGAGCACCTCGCGCACATGCAGGCCCTGCAACGACGGGGGATCATCCTGATCGCCGGTTCGGTCGACGGCCCGGCCCGCGAACCGGACCCGCCGATCGGCTTCGGCCTGGCCCGCACCGGCTCGGTGGACGACGTGCGCAGCGTGATGGAGGCCGACCCGGCCGTCCAGGCGGGGCTCTACCGGGTGGACGTGATGACCTTCCTCTGCCCGGAGGGCTCGCTGGAGTTCCCGCTGGTCAAGACGCAGAGCTGAACCGCCCGCCGGCACGGCGACGACGCTTCCGGCCGGCCTCCGGCGCCGAGCGCGCCGCGCCGCGCGGGACGGACCGGGCCGGCCGTGTGCGGGACGGACCGGGTCGGACCGGCCGCGAGGTCACCCGCGCGCCGGGCGGGCTCGGTCGGTGCGCCGGGGGAGCGGCGGGGAGCACCCGCCTGTCCGGTGGCGCCGGGGGCGTACGATTCCGGCGCGCGGTCGCCGATGCCCGCCGCCTCGACGTTCCGGCGTGGGTTCCGCCCGCCGGCTGCGCGCCCGCCGCGCGTCGTTGGACAATGTTCCGCAATCCTGAAGGGGTCGGCCCGTGGTGCGACCCGGAGGAGAGACTAGCCTGATGGGCGTGACACGCCGCGCGAAAATCGTCTGCACTCTAGGGCCCGCCACCTCGTCGCCGGAGCGGATCCGCGGCCTCGTCGAGGCCGGCATGAACGTGGCCCGGCTCAACTTCAGCCACGGCAGCCACGAGGACCACGAGACGGTCTACCGGCTGGTCCGCGAGGCCGCCGACGCGGCCGGCCGGCCGGTGGCCGTGCTCGCCGACCTCCAGGGCCCGAAGATCCGGCTCGGCCGGTTCGCCGACGGCCCGCACGAGTGGCGCACCGGCGACTCGGTCGTGATCACCGGCGACGACGTCCTCGGCACCAAGGAGCGGGTCTCCTGCACCTACCGCAAGCTTCCGCAGGAGGTCAAGCCCGGCGACCGGCTGCTGATCGACGACGGCCGGGTCGCCGTCGAGGTCACCGACGTCACCGGCAACGACATCCGCTGCCTCGTCACCGAGGGCGGCCCGGTCTCCAACAACAAGGGCGTCTCGCTGCCCAACGTGGCGGTCAGCGTGCCGGCCATGTCCGAGAAGGACGCCGAGGACCTGCGTTTCGCGCTCGGCCTGGGCGTGGACCTGATCGCGCTCTCCTTCGTCCGCTCGGCGGAGGACATCAAGCTGGTGCACGGCATCATGACCGAGGAGGGCGTGCACCGGCCGGTGCTCGCCAAGGTCGAGAAGCCCGAGGCGGTCGACTGCCTGGAGCAGATCGTGCTGGCCTTCGACGGCGTCATGGTCGCCCGCGGCGACCTCGGCGTCGAGCTGCCGCTGGACCAGGTCCCGCTCGTGCAGAAGCGCGCCGTGCAGCTCTGCCGGGAGAACGCCAAGCCGGTCATCGTGGCCACCCAGATGCTCGACTCCATGATCGAGAATTCCCGCCCGACCCGCGCCGAGGCCTCCGACGTGGCCAACGCCGTGCTCGACGGCGCGGACGCGGTGATGCTCTCCGGCGAGACCAGCGTCGGCAAGTACCCGGTGCTCACCGTCAGCACGATGGCGAAGATCATCACCACCACCGAGGCCGGCTCGATCGGGGTGCCGCGCCTTCAACACGACCCCCGTACGCACGGTGGCGCGCTCACCGTCGCCGCCTCCTCGATCGCCCGGGCCATCGGCGCCAAGGCGATGGTCGCCTTCTCGCAGACCGGTGACACCGTCAAGCGGCTCTCCCGGCTGCACTGCGACCTGCCGCTGCTGGCCTTCACCCCGGTGCCCGAGGTGCGCAACCAGCTCGCCCTCTGCTGGGGCGTGGAGACGTTCCTGATGCCGTTCGTCGAGCACACCGACGACATGTTCCGGCAGGTCGACCAGGCGCTGCTCGGGCTCGACCGGGCCAACCCCGGCGACTACGTGGTGATCGTCGCCGGCAGCCCGCCCGGCACCCCCGGCTCGACCAACACGCTGCGCGTACACCAGCTCGGGTCGCTGGTCGACGCGGCGTCGGCGAGGGCCTTGCAGTGAGCGACGCGGACGTCGCGGTCGGGCAGGCCGCCGTCGACCAGCTCCTGGAGGTGCTCGACCTGGACCACACCGGCGGGATGACCTTCCGGGGGATGAGCCCCCCGGTCGGTCCCCAGCGGGTGTACGGCGGCCAGGTCGCCGGCCAGGCGCTGGTCGCCGCCGGGCGCACCGTCGACCCGGCCCGCTTCGTGCACTCCCTGCACGGCTACTTCGTCCGCCCGGGCGACCCCGCCGAGCCGATCGTGTACGAGGTCGAGAACGTCCGCGACGGCCGCTCGTTCTCGGTGCGCCGCTCGGTGGCGCTCCAGCACGACAAGCCGATCTTCTTCATGTCGGCGTCGTTCCAGCGCACGGAGGAGGGCCTGGACCACCAGGCCCCCACCCCGCCGGACGTGCCGGGCCCGGACGAGGTCCCGACGATGACCGACCGGCTCGCCCGCTATCCGGAGCGGCTCGGCATCTGGGCGCAGATCCCGCGCCCGATCGACGTCCGCTACGTGGGCGAGCCCGGCTGGGTACGCCCCGGCGACCGGCCCGCCGACCCGCACCAGCGGGTCTGGATGCGCATCGACGGCAAGCTGCCCGACGATCCGCTGCTGCACGCCTGCGCGCTGACGTACGCCTCCGACCTGACGCTGCTGGACTCGGTGCTGTCGGTGCACGGCGAGGTCTGGGGTCCGGGCGGCGTGGTCGGGGCCAGCCTCGACCACGCACTGTGGTTCCACCGGCCGTTCCGTGCCGACGACTGGTTCCTCTACGACTGCTGGAGCCCGTCGGCGTCCGGCGCCCGGGGGCTCGCCACCGGGCGCATGTTCACCACCGAGGGGCACCACATCGCCAGCGCCGTGCAGGAAGGGCTGCTGCGCCGCGTCGGCGACTGACCGGCGCGGCCCGGCATGGTCCGGCGTGGTCTCGCCGGCCGGTCGGCCCGGCCTCGTCCGGTCCGGTCCGTCGGGGGGAGCTCGTGGCTCGTCGCCGCATCGTCACCGGCCGATCGGCTGAGGGGTGATCGTCCGGGCGGGGCGACCAGGCGACTAACCTTGCCGCATGCGCCTCTCCGCCCGGGTCGACTACGCCCTCCGCGCGGTCGTCGAGCTCGCCTCGGTGACCGGCGAAGCCGGGCCCGGGCGAAGCCGGCCCGTTACCGCCGACCAGATCGCCCGCGCCCAGGAGATCCCGCCGAAGTTCCTGGAGAGCATCCTGTTGCAGCTGCGCCGGGGCGGCATCGTGCAGGCCCAGCGCGGCCCGGAGGGCGGCTACTGGCTGGCCCGGCCGGCCGGGGAGATCTCCCTGGCCGAGGTGATCCGGGTGATCGACGGACCGCTCGCGCACGTACGCGGACAGCGGCCCGAGGAACTGGGCTACCACGGGGCCGCCCGGGCCCTCCAGGAGGTGTGGATCGCCCTGCGGGCCAGCGAGCGCGAGATCCTGGAGCTGGTCACCGTCGCCGACGTGGCCGGCGGCACCCTGCCGGGCCGGGTCGTCGAGCTGGCCGCCGACCCCCGCGCCTGGACCTGATCCGCCGCGCGACCGCACCCTTCCGGGCCGGATCGTCGCCGCCGCCTCTGCCTGGACCTGACCCGCGGCCCCGACCGCCCCGCCGGGCCTGGTCGAGCTGGCCCGCCGACCCCGCGTGGACCTGACCCATGGCGCGACCGCCCCGCAGCCGTGGTGGCCGGAGCGGTCGTGTCGTCTCACTGACCGGTTGGAGGCTTGACCGGGGCAGGGGCCGTGCCGCATTGTCGACCAAGTCGATAGGAGATGCCGAAAAGACAGGGGGCGCTCGTGCGCAAGCTGCTGGTCCTCGCGCTGGTCGGGCTCGCCGCGCAACTCGTCGACGGCGCGCTCGGCATGGCGTACGGGCTGACTTCCTCCACGTTGCTGCTGCTCGTCGGGGTGGCGCCGGCTGCCGCGTCGGCGTCCGTGCACCTGGCCGAGATCGGCACCACGCTCGCCGCCGGGGTGTCGCACTGGCGGTTCGGCAACGTCGACTGGCGGGTCGTCTCCCGGATCGCCCTCCCGGGCGCCGTGGGCGCGTTCGCCGGCGCGACCTTCCTCAGCTCGATCTCCACCGAGTCGGCCGCCCCGTGGATGGCCGGCATCCTGTTCACCCTCGGCGCGTACCTGCTGGTGCGCTTCTCCCGGCCGTTGCGCACCGACCGGCGCGGCGGCCGGCTGCGGGGCCGCTTCCTCGGCCCGCTCGGCCTGGTCGCCGGCTTCGTCGACGCCACCGGCGGCGGGGGATGGGGCCCGGTCGCCACACCGGCCCTGCTGGTCAGCGGGCGGATGGAGCCGCGCAAGGTGATCGGCTCGGTCGACACGTCCGAGTTCGTGGTCGCCGGCGCCGCCAGCCTCGGCTTCCTGATCGGCCTCGGCTCGGAGGGCTTCCTGCTGCCCATGGTCGCCGCGCTGCTCATCGGCGGCCTGATCGCCGCGCCGATCGCGGCCTGGCTCGTACGCATCGTCCCCGCCCAACTGCTCGGCGCGGCGATCGGTGGCGTGATCGTGCTGACCAACGCCCGTACGCTGATGCGCTCGGCCGACCTCGACGGCCCGGCCCGACCGGCCGTCTACGCCCTGCTGGCCGTCGCCTGGGTCGCCGCCCTGGCGCTGGCCGTCCGGGCGCTGCTGCGTACCCGCCGCCAGCGCGACGTGGCCGCGACCGCCCTCGCCGCCGTCCCCTCGGCGGCGGTCCCCTCGGCGGTGGTCCCCTCGGCGGTGGTCCCCTCTGCGGTGGCCTCGGCCGAGGACCGTCTCCCGACCCCGGCGGCGGTTTCCTCGGGCGGCGACCGCTGACGTCCCGCCCGTCCGGCGGCCCATCGCGGAGATCTTGGTAGAAACGTGCCCCTCCAGGGGCCGATTCCTACCAAGATCTCGCCTCTGCCGCGTCAGTGGGGGAGGAGGGCGCTCGCGGCGTCCGTGAGGAGGCTCCACGCCTCGTCGACGTGGACCTCGGTGGTGTGCGGGGAGCCGACGGCCAGGCGCAGCGTGTACCGGCCGTTCACCCGGGTGTGCGTCAGGTGCACCCGGCCCGTGGCGTTCACCCGGGCCAGCAGCTCCGCGTTGACCTCGTCGTCCGCCTCGAGTCGGAAGCACACCAGCGCGTACGGGTGCGCCCCCACCAGCGCGAACCGGGCGTCGGCGCGTACCCGGTCGGCGAACCGGGCGGCGAGCGCCACGCCGGAGCGGATGTGCGCCCGCAGCCCCTCGGCGCCGTACCAGCGCAGCACGAACCACAGCTTCAACGCCCGGAACCGGCGGCCGAGCGGCACCTGCCAGTCCCGGTAGTCGATCACCGCACCGGACTCGGTGGCGGCGTTGCGCAGGTACTCGGGCAGTACGCTGAGCGCCTCGATCAGCTCCGCCGTGTCGGCCACCCAGAACGCGTCGCAGTCGAAGCCGGTCAGCAGCCACTTGTGTGGGTCGAAGCAGTACGAGTCGGCGTACTCCAGGCCGGCGTGCCCGAACCGCAGCTCGGGGCAGACCGCCGCCGCCCCCGCGTACGCCGCGTCGACGTGCAGGAAGATCCCGTACTCGGCGCAGATCGCACCGATCTCCGGCAGCGGGTCGATGGCGGTCGTGGAGGTGGTGCCGACGGTGGCCACCACGATCGCCGGCACGACGCCGGCGGCCACGTCCGCCTCGATCGCCGCGCGCAGCGCCGCCGGGGACATCGCCTGCGTACGCGGGTCGACCTCGACCGGCCGTACGCCCTCGGCGCCCAGCCCGGCGATCCGCGCCGCCTTCTCGATGGACGAGTGGCCCTGGGTGGAGGCGTAGGCCCGGTAGCGGCGGTCGACGCCGACCTCGCGCCAGCGGCCGCCGCCGGCGCGGTGCAACGCGACCAGGGTCGCCACCAGCGTCGCCGAGGACGCCGAGTCCTGGATCACCCCGCCGCCCGCGGTGCCGGAGCGGAACCGCTTCGGCAGGTCCAGCAGGTCGGCGAGCCAGTCCAGCAGCACGGTCTCCAACTCGGTGCACGCCGGCCCGGTCGCCCAGAGCATCCCCTGCACGCCCAGTCCCGCGCTGACCAGGTCGCCCAGCACGCTGGGCCCCGAGGTGTTGGCGGGGAAGTAGCCGAAGAAGCCGGGGTGCTGCCAGTGGGTCAGCCCGGGGGTGATCAGGGTGTCCAGGTCGGCGAGGACGGCTTCCACCGGCTCGCCGTGCTCGGGCGGGCCGGCCGGCAGCCGGGCGGCGACCGTGCCGGGCGGGTCCTGCGAGGTCACGGGCCGCCGCTCCAGCGTCGCCCAGTAGTCGGCGATCCAGTCCACGACGGCGTGTCCGGCGCGTCGGAACTCGTCCGGGGTCATGTGCTCAGCCACGCCCTGAGTCGATCAAGAATCCTGGCCGGGGGCAAGGGAAGCGCCGGGCATTCCCCGGCGTGGGGGAGGCCGGCAGGGAGGGTCGGGACCCGGGAGGAAGAGCGGATTGTCCGCAGAAAGCGCTTGCCCTAACATCGCAGGTGCGCGGAGCCACTCCCTCGACGCCGCCCGCCGGAGCACCGACGCCGCAGTGCCGGCGCCGGATCGGCGGCGTCGACACCGACGCCGGATCGCGGCGTCGGACCACCGCCGCCAGCGCGGCGCGTACCTCCGCCGGCCCGGGCAGGCCGGCGGCGGCTGCCCCGCGCGCCCGACCTCTCCGGAGGACACCCCCATGCCCTTCACCCACCGCCGCGTCGCGCTGCTCGCCGCAGCCGCCGCGGCCGCACTCGTCGCCGGTACGCTGCCCACCCTCACCGCCGCGGCGGCCGCCGCCGGTTGCCGCGTCGAGCACCGCATCACCAACCAGTGGCCCGGCGGCTTCGGCGCCGACGTCACCGTCACCAACCTGGGTGATCCGGTGAACGGCTGGACCCTGACCTGGTCGTACGCCGCCGGTCAGCAGGTCACCCAGGCGTGGAACGCGCTCGTCACCCAGTCCGGCGCCCAGGTGACCGCCCGCAACGTCGACCACAACGCGGTGATCGCCACCGGCGCGAGCACCGCCTTCGGTTTCAACGGCTCGTGGACCGGGAGCAACCCGTCGCCCACCAGCTTCGCCCTCAACGGCACCGCCTGCACCGGCGCCGCACCCACCGGCGGCCCGACCACGCCGCCGCCGAGCAGTCCGCCGCCCACGACCCCGCCGCCCACGACCCCGCCGCCCACCGAGCCCCCGGCCGGGGCGGTGCAGATGGAGGACCTCGACCGGGGGCTGGTCAGCGTCCGCTCCGGCACCGGCAACCTGGTCTCCTGGCGGCTGCTCGGCACCGAGACCACCGGGGTGGCCTTCAACCTCTACCGCGGCGCGACCAGGGTCAACAGCAGCCCGATCACCGGGGCCACCAACTACCTCGACGGCGGCGCGCCGGCGGACGCCACCTACACCGTGCGCGCCGTGGTCGGCGGTACGGAACAGGCCCCCTCCGCGGCCGCGCTCCAGTTCCCCGCCGGCTACCTCGACGTGCCGTTGCAGGTGCCGCCCGGCGGCAGCACGCCCAGCGGTGAGAGCTACACGTACTCCGCCAACGACGCCTCCGTCGGGGACCTCGACGGCGACGGCGACTACGAGTTCGTGGTCAAGTGGGAGCCGTCGAACGCCAAGGACAACTCCCAGTCCGGCTACACCGGCAACGTGTACGTCGATGCGTACACCATCACCGGCACCCGGCTGTGGCGCGTCGACCTGGGCCGCAACATCCGCGCCGGTGCCCACTACACCCAGTTCCAGGTGTACGACTACGACGGCGACGGCCGCGCCGAGGTGGCCATGAAGACCGCCGACGGCACCCGCTCCGGCACCGGCCAGGTCGTCGGCTCCGCCACCGCCGACCACCGCAACTCCAGCGGGTACGTCCTCGCCGGCCCCGAGTACCTGAG
Organism: Micromonospora sp. ZG13; assembly: GCF_059359355.1. Lineage (NCBI taxonomy): Bacteria > Bacillati > Actinomycetota > Actinomycetes > Micromonosporales > Micromonosporaceae > Micromonospora > Micromonospora sp. ZG13. The sequence continues at coordinate 124,931 of NZ_JCADBQ010000005.1, read as the reverse complement.
CATGTTCGACGGCCGCACCGGCGCGGTCCTCTCCACCGTCGCCTACGACCCGCCGCGCGGCACGGTCTCCTCCTGGGGCGACAGCTACGGCAACCGGGTCGACCGCTTCCTCGCCGCCACCGCCTACCTCGACGGGCGGCGGCCGTCACTGGTGATGGCCCGCGGCTACTACACCCGGGCGGTCGTGGCGGCCTGGGACTTCCGCGACGGCACCCTGCGCAAGCGGTGGACCTTCGACTCGAACGCCTCGGGCAACGGCGCCGCCTTCGGTCAGGGCAACCACAACCTCTCCGTCGCCGACGTCGACGCCGACGGCCGGCAGGAGATCGTGTACGGCTCCGCCACCATCGACGACGACGGCCGCCTCAGGTACGCCACCGGCTTCGGCCACGGCGACGCCCTGCACGTCGGCGACCTCGTCCCCGCCCGCGCCGGCCTGGAGGTCTTCACGATCCACGAGTCCGGCAACCAGCCGGCGGCCGACCTGCACGACGCCCGCACCGGCCAGGTCGTCTGGCAGCGACCGAACAACGGGGGAGCGGAGGGCCCCGGCCGGGGCGTCGCCGCCGACATCCACGCCGGCAGCCCCGGCGCCGAGTTCTGGGGTGCCGGCACCCACATGGGCGACCTCTACAACGCCAACGGTGCCGTCGTCGGGCGCCGGCCGTCCTCGGCGAACTTCCTCGCCTGGTGGGACGGCGACCCGGTACGGGAGCTGCTCGACGGCACCCGGATCGACAAGTACGGCACCGGCGGCGACACCCGACTGCTCACCGCGAGCGGCGTGGCGGCGAACAACGGCACCAAGTCCAACCCGGCGCTCTCCGCCGACCTGTTCGGCGACTGGCGCGAGGAGGTCGTCTGGCGCACCAGCGACAGCCGCGCCCTGCGGATCTACAGCACGCCCACGCCCACCAGCACCCGGATCTACACGCTCATGCACGACCCGCAGTACCGGGTGGCGGTCGCCTGGCAGAACACCGCCTACAACCAGCCCCCGCACCCGGGCTTCTTCCTCGGCGACCAGATGGCCGCCCCGCCCACGCCCGACATCCACCTGCGCTGAACCCGGTACCCGGCCGGCGGCGGCGCCTCGGGGCGCTCCGCCGGCCGGTGGTGGGACGAGAGAAAAAGGCACCGGGCCGCAGCCGCGGAATCCGCACAGCTCCGGCCCGGTGCCCCACACCGCGGCATCCCCGACCCGTCCCGACCGGAAATGCCGTACCACCACCGAGGACAAACCTAGGCGGGCCACGCGTCGCCCCGGTGACGCCGACGTGAAGATCGTGTTTCAGCCCTCGCTGCGCAGGCCGCCGGCCACCCGCTCGGCGATCAGCTCGTACGAGCGCACCCGGTCGGCCACGTCGTACACGAGCGTGGTCAGCATCAGCTCGTCGGCGCCGGTGCGCGCCAGCAGCTCGTCGAGCTGCCGTCGTACGGTCTCGGGCGAGCCCGTCGCCTGCCCGTCGCGGCGCTGACGCACGAACTCGCGCTCGGCCTGCGTGTACGGGTACGCCGCCGCCTCGTCCGGCGTCGACAGGGGCTCCGGCCGACCCGAACGCAGCCGCAGGAACGACAGCGCCGCCGGCCCCGCCAGCCACTCCGCCCGCTCGTCGGTGTCCGCGCAGACCGCGTTGACGGCCACCATCGCGTACGGCGCGTCCAGCCACTTCGACGGCCGGAAGTGCTGCCGGTACAGCGCCAGCGCGGGAACCGTGTTCTGCGCGCTGAAGTGGTGCGCGAAGGAGAACGGCAGGCCCAGCAGCCCCGCCAGCTGGGCGCTGAACCCGCTGGAGCCGAGCAGCCAGACCGCCGGCTGCTCGCCGAGGCCCGGGGTGGCCGTGATCGGGCCCGGCCGCTCGCCGCTGAAGTAGTTCATCAGGTCCGCCAGCTCCCGGGGGAAGCCCTCCGCCGACAGCCCCTCCATCGTCCGGCGCAGCGCCAGCGCGGTCACCTGGTCGGTGCCCGGGGCGCGGCCGATGCCCAGGTCGATGCGGCCCGGGTGCAGCGCCTCCAGCGTGCCGAACTGCTCGGCCACCACCAGCGGCGCGTGGTTGGGCAGCATCACCCCGCCCGAGCCCAGCCGGATCGTCGACGTGTGCGCCGCCAGGTGCGCGAGCAGCACCGCCGGGGCGGAGCTCGCGATCGCCGGCATGTTGTGGTGCTCGGCCACCCAGAACCGGCGGTACCCGAGTTGCTCCGTGCGTCGGGCCAGCTCGGTGGTGTGCCGCAGCGCCGCGCCGGCGGTGGCGCCGGCCGCGACGGGGGCGAGATCGAGAACAGACAGCGGTACGTTGATCACACGAGTGGCCAACCCCGCCCACCTCGGCTTTGTTCCCCGCGGCAACCAGGCTCACGGTGCCCGCCGGGCCTCATCCCATGCCGCGTGCCTGCTCGAAGATCAGACTCGTCTGGGTGTGCAGCACCGCCGGATCCACGGCCAGATGGTCCAGCACGAAGTCGCGCAGCGCGTCCGCCGAGGCCGCCCGTACGTGCAGCACGTAGTCCTCCGCGCCCGCCACGTGGAACACCGCCACCACCCCCGGCAGCCGCACGGACCGGGCCCGGAAGGCGTCCACCGCCGCCCGCTCGTGCGCGGTCAACCGCACCGACACCAGCGCCTGCAACGGCAGCCCCACCGCCGCCGGATCCACCTCCGCGTGGAACCCGCGGATCGCCCCGCGCTCCCGTAGGGCGCGGGTGCGCGTCAGGCACGTCGAGGGGGCCACCCCGACCCGCTCGGCGAGGGCGTTGTTCGGCAGCCGGCCGTCGGCGGCCAGCTCCGACAGGATCGCCCGGTCGGTGTCGTCCAGGTCGGCGAACCGCCGCACATCATTCGTCGCAAGGGGCATGCAGGCATCTTCCATCGAATCTGTCCGCGCCTCCAAGTGCAATTACCGAATCATGTTCGGAACTATTGCCCCGGGTTGGCGCTATGTTCGATCCTTCCGGCATGACGACCGTGGACACCAGAGCCGTGCACGCCGGCCGCGACGACCTCGCCGCCCTCGGCGTCCACGTGCCGCCCATCGACTTCTCCACCACCAACCCGCTGCCGTCGGTCGACGCCGGCGGCGACGCGTACGAGGCCCTCGCCACCGGCGGCACCCTTCCCGCAGGCGGTAGCGCCGTCTACCAGCGCCTGTGGAACCCCACCGTGGCCCGCTTCGAGACGGCCCTGGCCGACCTCGAAGGCACCACCGACGCCGTCGCCTTCGCCAGCGGCATGGCCGCCCTCACCGCCACCCTGCTCGCCGCCACCCGGGACGGAAAGCGGCACCTCGTCGCCGTCCGCCCCCTCTACGGCGGCACCGACCACGTGCTCGCCACCGGCCTGCTCGGCACCACCGTCACCTGGGCCCGCGCGGACGAGGTCGCCGCCGCAGTCCGCCCCGACACCGCCCTGGTGATCGCCGAGACCCCGGCCAACCCCACCCTCGACCTGGTCGACATCGCCGCCCTCGCCCGGGCCGCCGGCGACGTGCCGCTGCTCGTCGACAACACCGTCGCCACCCCCGTGCTCCAGCAGCCCACCCGCCACGGCGCCACGCTCGTGCTGCACAGCGCCACCAAGAGCATCGGCGGACACGGCGACGTCCTCGCCGGCGTGGTCGCCTGCGACGCCGACTGGGCCGCCCGGCTGCGCCAGGTCCGCGCCCTCACCGGCGCGATCCTGCACCCCCTCGGCGCGTACCTGCTGCACCGTGGCCTGCAGACCCTGCCGGTGCGCGTGCGCGCCCAGCAGGCCGGCGCCGAGAAGCTCGCCGCCTGGCTCGCCACCCACCCCGCCGTCGCCGTCGTGCACCACCCGTCGCTGCACGACCCCGCCGGGCTCGTCGGGCGGCAGATGAGCGGCCCGGGCAGCCTGCTCGCCTTCGAGGTACGCGGCGGCGCGCCTGCCGCAGCCGCCGTGGCCAACGCCTGCCGGCTGATCACCCACGCGGTGTCGCTGGGCGGCGTCGACACCCTCATCCAGCACCCGGCCTCGCTGACCCACCGACCCGTCGAGGGCGAGGCCAAGCCGTGTGGCGGCCTGCTGCGCATCTCCGTCGGCCTGGAGGACCCGGAAGACCTGCGCGCCGACCTGGCACTGGCCCTGGCCGAACTCGGCTGACCCGCACCGACGTCGGCATGGTGCGGGGACGGGTGGAACATCAGGGTTGCCAACGACCCCGCATGACATCCCTGACGTCCCACCCGTCCCTGGTCGACGCGGCGGCACCCGTCCCGGCACTGCTTGTGCTCGTGGTGGCGGCGATCCCGGGCCGGGACCATCGCGTCAGGACTTCGGAGGTGCGGGTCAGGACTTGGGGCCGACGTGGCGGTCGAGGGCGGCGACCGCCTCCCGGCGCGCCACCGAGAGGCAGTTGCGGCGGGTCATCCGCCATGCGACGCCGAGCAGGTGCAGCGCCCACTGGCACAGCCCCATGATGTCGGTCGACTCGTTGCTGAACATGTAGCGGGGGTAGACGTACTCCTTGCCCCGGACGGTGACCCGGTTGGCGAAGCGGCACCCGTCGGAGTGGAACAGGCCGCGCACGAAGTCGCCGGGGAACCTGGTGATGATCTCCTTCTGCCAGTCGGCGAGGACGATCGGCCGTTCGTGCTTCTTGCCGGGCCCGTGCTGGGGCAGCAGACACAGCCAGTGTTTGCCGTAACTCTGAACACCTACGCAGCCCTGCTTCTGCACCCGCTGCACCGCACCAGCCAGCACGTCTCGCATGGCCTGCTCGCAGCGGGTGATCAGGTCGGGCCAGGCGTCCGAGCAGTAGATGCGTAGCACCGGGACGCGTGCGGTCGTGACGAGGTGGCCGTCGCCGAGGTAGAGGCCCAGGAGGTAGGCGTAGGCGGCCACACTTGTCGGCTTGCCGACGGTCGGTCGGCAGCGGAAGCAGCGCAGCGCAGTCGGCTGCATGAGCGGTTCTGGCCGGTCACGGCACCAGTGCCACACGGTGTGGTAGGAGAGGCCGACACTGCGGGCGGTGTCGGCGATGCTCGCTCCGGAGAGGTGCAACCGCTGGGCGCGAGCGCGGATCTCGGATGGATGCACCTCGCCACTGTCGAACATGTGTACGACAATTTCTGGTGCCCTCGGTGGGATTCGAACCCACACTGTATGGATTTTGAGTCCATTGCCTGCTGCCGGTTGGGCTACGAGGGCGGTTCCATGATTCGGCCCTGACAGACTACCCACTACGCTAAGGGCGGCGACACCCGGCACCGCGGGTGTCGAGCACAGACTGGTGGGAGTGGCTCGTGGCCGAGACGCAGACGGACGTCGAGCGCAGGCGCGTTCTGATCGCCGAGGACGAGGCGCTGATCCGGCTGGACCTCGCCGAGATGCTCGTCGAGGAGGGGTACGAGGTCGTCGGCGAGGCCGGTGACGGGGAGACCGCCGTCCGGCTCGCCGAGGAGCTGAAGCCGGATCTGGTCATCCTCGACATCAAGATGCCGATCATGGACGGCCTGGCCGCCGCCGAGCGGATCGCGGGCGCCCGGATCGCCCCGGTGATCATCCTGACCGCGTTCAGCCAGCGTGACCTGGTGGAGCGCGCGCGGGCGGCCGGCGCGATGGCGTACCTCGTGAAGCCCTTCCAGAAGAGCGACCTGGTCCCGGCGGTGGAGATCGCGCTGTCGCGCTACTCGGAGATCGCCGCTCTGGAGGCGGAGGTCGCGGGGCTGACCGACCGGCTGGAGATCCGCAAGACGGTCGAGCGCGCCAAGGGCGCGCTGATGACGACGTACGGGATGAGCGAGCCGCAGGCGTTCAAGTGGATCCAGCGCACGGCGATGGACCACCGGATGACCATGAAGGAGGTCGCCGAGCGGATCCTCGCCGAGACCGCCGGCGGCGAGGTCGCCCAGCCCACCTCCTGACCGCCCCACGGGGCGGCGCGACACGCCGCCGTGCGCTCCGGGGACTCCTCGCGGAGGCCGTGGATCGATAGCATCTGATCCATGTGGACCCGGCGACTGGTGGCGGTGCTCGGCGTCCTCGTGGTGCTGCTGGCCGGCTGCGACCGCACCCCGGCGGAGCCCGCCGACGAGCCGCTGCGGCCGCGGTGGCAGCCGCTGACCCTGCCCGCGCCGCCGGGCGCGTCCGGCCGGCCGCTGCTGCGCGACGCCGTGGCCTGTGCCGACCGGTGGTACGTGGTCGGCGGGCTGGCCGACGCGGCGGGGGAGACCCGGCCGGCGGCCTGGAGCAGCACCGACGGCGTCTCGTGGGCGGCCCTGCCGTTGTCGCCGTCGAGCCACTACGGCCGTCAGCACGTGCTCTACGCGGCGGCGTGCCGCGACGGCCGGCTGGCGGCGCTCGGGGCGAAGAACGGCGGCGCGCACGGCAACCCGCGTACGGGCACCTGGTCGCAGTCGCCGGGCGGGGAGTTGCGGGAGGCGCCCGCGTCCTTCGAGCTGTACGCGGGCCCGCGCGCGGTGAGCGTGGCGCGGCTGGCGGCGGGCCCGACCGGTTGGCTGATCGCGGGGGCCCGGGTCGACGGGGCGGCGGTGTGGACGTCGCCGGACGGCGAGCGCTTCACGATCCGGGAGGGCGTCGCGGAGCTCGCCGGCGACGGGCGGGGCCGGACGGTCGCGTACGACGCGGTGGCCGTGCCGTCGGGGTGGTGGGTGGTGGGCGCGGTGCTGCCGCCCGGCGCGACGGCCCAGGCGCCCCTGGCCTGGTCCTCGGCCGACGGGCGGGCCTGGCGGCGGGTGGCGCTGCCGGTGTCGGACGGGCGTGGCCAGGCGCAGCGGGTGGCGTCGGTCGGCGGTGCCGTGGTGGCGGTGGGCCCGGTGCGCGACGGGTTCGCGACCTGGCGGCTGGTGGGTGACGAATGGCGTCGGGCCGGCGGGTTCGGCGCGGCCGGTCCGGGGGTGTCCACGGTCGACGCCCTGGTGCCGGCGGGGCGGGAGTTGGTCGCGGTGACGGGGGACGGCGGTGGTTACGGAGTGTGGCTCTCCGTCGATTCGGGGGATTCATGGCGACTGATGGTCATGCCGACCCCTGTGCCGGATGGTGGGAACACCGCCGTGGCGGTGGCGTCGCAGGGTGATCGACTGTTGTTGGTGTCCGATGACGGGGAGGCGTCCCGTGCCTGGTCAGTCGGGTTGCCGACCATCGATCGGTAGGGGGTCGACGGGGTTCGACCCGTTACCGACGAAACGAAGGTGAGGGGCTTTCGCGGCCGACGGTTCTTACAGCGATCGTTTCGAATCCGCCACGCCGTGTAACGGTTCGGTCAACCCGCTCCCCTGGGGCTTTCGTCACAGCTCAAAGGTGGGATAGCGTCCGGCCCCAGACCGGCGACGACGGTCTGGTTCGTCCGCCCCCGCAAGGGCCAATCGGCAGCGGGTGGTTCGGACCATGGGACGGAGGAGGGTTCGGGCCTTGAGGCAGAAGCTCGCGCGCGTTATCGGTGGGGTCGCCATGCTGGCGCTCGTCGCCGGCGGCACCGCATGCTCCAGCGGTAGCGACGACACGGCGTCCGGTGGCGACGCCTGCGGCAACAAGATCGCGTTCTTCGGCGCGCTGACGGGTCCGTCGGCGGCGCTCGGCATCAACGAGAACAACGGCGTCAAGCTGGCGGTCGACAAGTACAACAAGGAGAACGCCGACTGCAAGGTCGAGCTGGTTCCCCTGGACTCGCAGGGCAGCCCGGACCAGGCGCCCGGTCTGGCGCAGAAGGCCATCGACGACACCAAGATCCTCGGCATCGTCGGCCCGGCCTACTCGGGTGAGTCGGAGGCCGCCGGTCCGCTCTTCAACGAGGCCGGTCTGGTCACCATCACCCCCTCCGCGACCCGGCCGAGCCTCTCGGAGCAGGGTTGGAAGACCTTCTTCCGCGCGGTCGGCAACGACTTCAGCCAGGGCCCGGCGGCCGGCAACTACATCAAGAACGTGCTGAAGGCCGACAAGGTCTTCGTCATCGACGACCAGTCCGCGTACGGCGCCGGTCTGGCCGACGAGGTCAAGAAGCTGCTCGGCCCGGCGGTCGTCGCCTCGGACAAGGTCCAGGGCGAGGGCAAGCAGACCGAGTTCTCGGCCGTGGTCACCAAGGTCAAGGCCGCCAACGTCAAGGCGGTCTTCTACGGCGGCTACTACCAGGAGGCCGGCCTGATCCGCAAGCAGCTCACCGCTGCCGGGGTCACCGCTCCGATGATCGCCGGCGACGGCGTGAACGACGCCGCGTACATCACCTCCGCGGGTGCGGCGGCGGCCGAGGGCACCATCCTCACCTGCCCGTGCCAGCCGGCGGCCGAGGCGCGCGGCACCTTCGTCCAGGAGTACAAGGCGCTCAACGGGGCCGAGCCGGGCACCTACAGCGACACGGCCTACGACGCCGCGAACATCCTGCTGGCCGGCATCAAGGCTGGCAAGACCACCCGTGAGGGCCTGCTGGAGTTCGTGAAGGGCTACAGCGGCGAGGGCGTCGCGGCGAGCTACAAGTTCGTCGAGGGCGGCGAGCTCGACCCGGCGCAGGTCAAGGTCTGGGCCTTCAAGGTCGTCGGCGGCAAGGTCGTGCCGGACCAGGAGATCCCCAAGTCCTGACGTCGGTCGCTGCTACGGCGATTGAGTGGTGATCGCGGGCGCGGCCGGGAGCTGTGCTCCCGGCCGCGCCCCACTTTTCTCTCCAGACCCTGATGGAGTGTCCCTTCATTGAACTTCGACGACCTGTTCTCCAACTTCGGGACATACACGACGACCGGCCTGACGCAGGGTGCGATCTACGCCCTGGTCGCGCTCGGCTACACGCTGGTCTACGGCGTGCTGAGACTCATCAACTTCGCTCACTCCGAGGTCTTCATCGCCGGTGCGTTCGCGGCGATCTGGACCTGGAACGGTTTCGGGCTCGACCAGAACTCGCAGGTCAGCGGCATCGGGTCGATCATGTTCTACCTGCTGGTGGCGATGATCGTCGCGGCGATCGCCTCCGCCGGCACGGCCACCGTGATCGAGCGGGTGGCGTACCGGCCGCTGCGTAAGCGCAACGCGCCGCCGCTGGCCTTCCTGATCACGGCGATCGGCGCGTCCATCGCCATCTCCGAGGCGTTCGGCATCTGGACCCGCCGCCGCCCGGAGGGCGCCCCGATCCTGGTCAGCCAGGATCCGCTGTTCCACATCTTCGGCGTGCCGATCGACGGGGTGCAGCTGCTCACCCTCGGCGCCGCGCTGGTGATGATGATCGCGCTGGACATGTTCATCAACCGCAGCCGGGTCGGTCGCGGCATCCGGGCGGTCGCCCAGGACGCCAACACCGCCGCGCTGATGGGCGTGAACAAGGACCGGATCATCCTGATCGTCTTCATCGCCGGCGGCAGCATGGCCGGCGTCGCTGGCCTGCTCTACGACGTACGGATCCAGACCCTCACCTACAGCGTCGGCTTCCTGCTCGGCCTCAAGGCCTTCACCGCCGCGGTGCTCGGCGGCATCGGCAACCTGCGCGGCGCGCTCGTCGGCGGCCTGCTGCTGGGCTTGATCGAGAACTACGCCTCCGGTCTGTTCGGCAGCGAGTGGAAGGACTTCGCCGCCTTCGCGCTGCTGGTGGTGCTGCTGATGTTCCGGCCGACCGGTCTGCTGGGTGAGTCGCTGGGGAGGGCACGGGCATGACGACCGTCTTGGAGAAGGTGCGCTCCGGCCGCGAGGCGGCCGGCGAACGGTGGCGCGGCGCGCCGCGCTGGGTGCGCTGGGCGCTGCTGGCCGCGGTGATCGTGTTCTTCTACGCGCTGCCGAACAAGGAGTTCTACCAGTACCTCGGGCCGATCCCGACCCCCGGTGCGAACTTCACGCAGGTGATGTTCACCGTCTCGATCTACGTGCTGCTGGCCGTCGGTCTGAACATCGTGGTCGGCTTCGCCGGCCTGCTCGACCTCGGCTACTTCGGCTTCTTCGCCGTCGGCGCGTACACCGTGGCGGTGCTGACCTCGCCGAGCAGCGACCTCAAGACGCTGTGGCCGTGGCTGCTGGCGGTGCCGGTGGCGATCGCCCTGACGATGGTCTCCGGTGTGATGCTCGGTACGCCGACCCTGCGGCTGCGGGGCGACTACCTGGCGCTGGTGACGCTCGGCTTCGCCGAGATGATCCGCATCGGCGCGGTCAGCTCGGAGTTCCTCAAGGGCCAGCGGGGCTTCAACCAGATCCCGCACCCGCCCGGCCAGTACGCCGACGGCAAGCCGGTCTTCGGCGTGCTCGACGCCCGGCCGTACTACTGGCTGGTCCTCACGGTGATCATCCTGGTGGTCATCGGGGTGCGGAACCTGACCCACAGCCGGGTCGGGCGCGCCTGGATCTCCATCCGGGAGGACGAGGACGCCGCGCAGCTCATGGGCGTGCCGACGTTCAAGTTCAAGCTGTGGGCGTTCGCCGCAGGCGCCGCGATCGCCGGCCTGGCCGGTGCGTTGTTCGCAGGCAAACAGAACTTCGTCAACTCGCAGAACTTCGAGCTGCTGAACTCGATCATCATCCTGGCCGCGGTCATCTTCGGTGGCTCCGGCAACATCGTCGGCGCGATCGTCGGCGGCGGCCTCGTGGCGTACATGATCGAGCGGTTCCGTGGCATCGAGCTGTTCGGCGTCGAGCTGTACGAGTACCGGTTCCTGTTCTTCGGCCTGGTGCTGGTGGTCATGATGATCTTCCGGCCGGAGGGTCTGATCCCCAACCGACGACGTGCGGCGGAGTTCAAGGATCGTCGCAAGGAGGTGACCGTCGGTGAGTGACACCGAGCAGACGCCGGTCGTTCCGGCGCAGGCCGGCGCACCGGCCGTGGAGGCGGTGCCCACCCGGGAGCCGCTGCTGGAGGTCGACAAGGTCACGCTGCGCTTCGGCGGCGTGGTCGCCCTGAACGAGGTGGACTTCACCCTCTACAAGGGCGAGATCCTCGGTCTGATCGGCCCGAACGGCGCCGGCAAGACCACCTGCTTCAACGCCATGACCGGCATCTACCAGCCCACCGAGGGGCAGATCCGGTTCCGCGGCCAGAAGATCAGCGGCAAGAAGCGGCACCAGATCACCAAGATGGGCATGGCGCGGACGTTCCAGAACATCCGCCTCTTCCCCGAGATGACCGCGCTTGAGAACGTCCAGGTCGGCGCCGACGCGCACCACAAGACCAGCGTCGTCTCCGCGCTGTTCCGCCTGCCGCGGCACTGGAAGGAGGAGCGCGAGGGCCGGGAGAAGGCCGAGCGCCTGCTGGAGTTCGTCGGCATCCGCAAGCGGATGCACGAGTTCGCCCGCAACCTCTCCTACGGCGAGCAGCGGCGGCTGGAGATCGCCCGCGCGCTGGCCACCGACCCCGTGCTGCTCTGCCTGGACGAGCCGGCCGCCGGCTTCAACCCGGCGGAGAAGGAGGAACTGCTCCAGCTCATCCGGCAGATCCGCGACACCGGCGTGACCGTGCTGCTCATCGAGCACGACATGCGCCTGGTCATGGGGGTCACCGACCGGATCGTGGTGCTGGAGTTCGGAAAGAAGATCGCCGAGGGGCTGCCCGCCGAGGTGCGGGAGAACCCGAAGGTTATCGCGGCGTACCTGGGGGTGCCGGACGATGCTGCTTGAGATCGACGATGTGAGCCTGCTCTACGGGCGGATCCAGGCGCTGCACGGCATCAGCCTGACGGTGGACGAGGGCGAGATCGTCGCCCTGATCGGCGCCAACGGCGCCGGCAAGTCGACCACGATGCGGGCGATCTCCGGGATCCGGCCGGTCGCCAGCGGCAGCATCCGGTTCAACGGCGAGGACATCACCAAGCTCCGGGCGGACCTGCGGGTCCGGCGCGGGCTGTGCCAGGCCCCCGAGGGCCGCGGGATCTTCCCGGGCATGACGGTGCTGGAGAACCTGGACATGGGCGCGTACACCCGGCGTGACCGCGCCGGCATCGCCCAGGACCTCGACCGGGTGCTGGGGCTCTTCCCGCGCCTGGCCGAGCGGCGCAGGCAGCAGGGCGGCACCCTCTCCGGCGGCGAGCAGCAGATGCTGGCCGTCGGGCGGGCGCTGATGAGCCGGCCGAAGCTGCTGCTGCTCGACGAGCCCTCGATGGGTCTGGCGCCGATGCTGATCCAGCAGATCTTCGACATCATCGTCGAGATCAACCAGCAGGGCACCACCGTCCTGCTGGTGGAGCAGAACGCCCAGCAGGCGCTGGCCCGCGCCCACCGGGCGTACGTGCTGGAGACCGGCCGGATCGTCAAGAGCGGCACCGGCGCCGAGCTGCTGCACGACCCGGCGGTCAAAGAGGCCTACCTCGGCGTGGCCTGACCGGCCGTCACCCCTCATCGCAAGGAGTACCCCATGTTCCTCATCAGTGGTGGCCGCCGGGCCGCCCTCGGCGTCACCGGCGCCGCGCTGCTCGCCCTCTCGCTGGCCGGCTGCGGCGAGAAGGAGAACACCGAGCAGCCCGGCGCCGGCCCCAGCGTCACCGCCGCCGCCGACTCGGCGCTGGCCGCGAAGGTGCCCGACGCCATCAAGGCCGACGGCGTGATCAAGGTCGGCACCGACTCGACGTACGCCCCGGCGGAGTTCCTCGACGCCGACGGCAAGACGGTCGTCGGCTTCGACATCGAGCTGTTCAACGCGGTAGCGCAGAAGCTCGGCCTCAAGGCCGAGTACGAGTCGGCGCCGTTCGACGCCATCCTGCCCGGTGTCGACTCGGGCAAGTACGAGGTCGGCGTCTCGTCGTTCACCATCAACGCCGACCGGATGAAGACCGTCAACATGGTCAGCTACTTCTCCGCCGGCACCCAGTGGGCGACCAAGTCGGGCAACCCGGCCAAGGTCGACCCCGAGAACGCCTGCGGCAAGAAGATCGCCGTGCAGGTCGGCACCGTGCAGCTCGACGACATCACCGCCCGGTCGAAGAAGTGCACCGACGCCGGCAAGCCGGCGATCACCATCGACCAGTACCAGGCGCAGAGCGACGCCACGGCCGCCGTGGTCAGCGGCAAGGACGACGCCATGCTGGCCGACTCCCCGGTCGGCGCGTACGCGGTGAAGCAGAGCAGCGGCCAGCTGGAGCTGCTGGGCGACATCTACGAGTCGGCCCCGTACGGCTACGCGGTGAAGAAGGACCAGGCCGCGTTCGCCGAGGTGCTCAAGGAGGCCGTCGCGGCGGTCATCGCCGACGGCACGTACGAGGGCGCGCTGAAGAAGTGGGGCGTCGAGGGCGGCGCCATCACGACGCCGGCGCTGAACCCGACCAGCTGACCATGCCGGTCGAGACGGACACACCCGAACGGGCACGGCCGGAACCCATCCGCGCCGTGCCCGTGCGGCATCCCGGGCGGTGGGTCGCCGTCGCCGTGATCGGGGTGCTGGTGGCCATGTTCGTGCACCTGCTGGTGACGAACAAGGCGTTCAACTGGTCGTTCATGATCGACGAGATGTTCCGCCCGCCGATCATGGCGGGGGTACGCGGCAGCATCGCGCTGCTGCTGACCGCCATGCTGATCGGCATCGTGCTGGGCGTCGTCATCGCCGTCATGCGGCTGTCGGAGAACCCGATCCTGCGCGGCGTCGCGTGGGCGTACACCTGGTTCTTCCGGGCGGTGCCCCGGCTGGTGCTGGCGATCCTCTTCGGCAACCTGGGCATCCTGTGGGCCCGCATCGAGTTCGGGCTGCCCTTCGACCGGCAGATCGGCGCCCTGTTCGGGGTCGACGACTTCGAGGCGCGGCTGTTCGGCTTCTCGGCGGTGGACATCCTGACCGGGTTCGTCGCCGGCATGCTGGCGCTGGGCCTGTCGGAGGCCGCCTACATGGCGGAGATCGTCCGGGCCGGCATCCAGTCGGTCGACGAGGGCCAGACGGAGGCCGCCCAGGCGCTGGGCATGCGGCGGGGGCAGATCCTGCGCCGCATCGTGCTGCCGCAGGCCATGCGGGTGATCGTCCCGCCGACCGGCAACGAGACCATCGCGATGCTCAAGGACACCTCGCTGGTGGCCTTCGTGCCGGTCTCGATGGAGCTGTTCTTCCAGCTCAGGGCCGTGGGTAGCCGTACCTTCCAGGTCTTTCCGATGCTGGTGGCGGCGACCATCTGGTACCTGCTGCTGACCAGCGTGCTGCTGGTCGGGCAGTACTACCTGGAGCGGCACTTCTCCAAGGGCGTGCGGCGCAGCGGGCGGGCGAGGACCAGGCTGCGGGGGATCGCGGCGGAGAGCGGCGGCACGACCGGGAAGGCGGACGGCGCATGACCGAGCTGACGGTGCCGGCGCAGACCGGCGGGCCGGCGGTGGAGTCCGGGCCGATGGTCCGGGCCGAGCAGGTGCACAAGTCGTTCGGGGCGATCGAGGTGCTCAAGGGCATCGACCTGGAGGTCCGCAGCGGCGAGGTGTGCTGCCTGCTGGGCCCCTCGGGCTCCGGCAAGTCGACGTTCCTGCGCTGCATCAACCACCTGGAGAAGATCAACGCCGGTCGGATCTGGGTGGACGGCGACCTGATCGGCTACCGCGAGCGCGGCGGCAAGCTGCACGAGATGCGGGAGAAGGACGTCGCCGCCCAGCGCCGCGCGATCGGCATGGTGTTCCAGCGGTTCAACCTCTTCCCGCACATGACCGCCCTGCAGAACGTCGCCGAGGCGCCGGTGCTGCTGGGCCGGGAGTCCAAGGCCGCCGCCCGGGACCGGGCCGCCGCCCTGCTGGAGCGGGTGGGGCTGGGCGACAAGCTCGGCAACTACCCGAGCCAGCTCTCCGGCGGGCAGCAGCAGCGGGTGGCGATCGCCCGGGCGCTGGCGATGCAGCCGAAGCTGATGCTCTTCGACGAGCCCACCAGCGCGCTCGACCCGGAGCTGGTCGGCGAGGTGCTCGACGTGATGAAGGACCTGGCCCGCGACGGCATGACGATGATCGTGGTCACCCACGAGATCGGCTTCGCCCGCGAGGTCGGCGACTCGCTGGTCTTCATGGACGGCGGCGTCGTGGTCGAGTCCGGCGTGCCCCGCGAGGTGATCGCCAACCCCCGGCACGACCGGACGAAGGCGTTCCTGGCCAAGGTGCTCTGAGACGGGATGCCGGCGCGGTCCCCGCGAGGGCCGCGCCGGCGCCCGTGCCGGTGACGGCCATCGCGGCCCTGGCGGTGACGTCCGTGTCGGCCGCGCCTCCTGGCGGTGACGTCCGTGCCGGGGCGCGCCCGTGCCGGTGTCCCGGAGTGTCGGAGCGGGCGGCTAGAGTCGCTGCCGTGACAGCTACGACGCCGCGCTTGCTCCTCGTCGACGGACATTCCATGGCATATAGGGCGTTCTTCGCCCTGCCCGTGGAAAACTTCTCCACCACGACGGGGCAGCCGACCAACGCCGTCTACGGCTTCACGTCCATGCTGATCAACGTGCTGCGTGACGAGCAGCCCACGCACATCGTGGTCGCCTTCGACGTCTCCCGCCGCTCCTTCCGCACGGAGAAATATGCGGAGTACAAGGCCGGCCGCAGCGAGACCCCGACCGACTTCAAGGGCCAGGTCAGCCTGGTCAAGGAGGTCCTGGCGGCGCTGCGCATCCCGGTGGTGGAGAAGGAGGGCTACGAGGCCGACGACATCATCGCCACCCTCGCCTGCCAGGCCCGCGACCAGGGCATGTCGGTGCTGATCAGCACCGGTGACCGGGACGCCTTCCAGCTCGTCGGTGAGAACGTCACCGTGCTCTACCCGCGCAAGGGCGTCTCGGACCTGGCCCGGATGGACCCGGCGGCGATCGAGGCGAAGTACGGCGTCGCCCCGGAGCGCTACCGCGACCTGGCCGCCCTGGTCGGCGAGACCAGCGACAACCTGCCCGGCGTCCCGGGCGTCGGCCCGAAGACCGCCGCAAAGTGGATCAACCTGTACGGCGGGGTCGACGGGGTCATCGCGCGGGCCGACGAGATCAAGGGCAAGGCCGGCGACAGCCTGCGTGAGCGGCTCGCCGACGTGATCCGCAACTACGAGATCAACTGCCTCGTCTCCGACCTGGAGCTGCCGCTGCGCCCCGAGGACACGCGCTGGGAGGGGTGGGACCGCGAGGCCGTCCACCAGGTCTTCGACACGCTCGAGTTCCGCATCCTGCGCGACCGGCTCTACCAGTACCTGGAGGCGGTGGAGCCGGAGGCCGAGTCCGGGTTCGACCTGACCGGCGAGGTGCTCACCGAGCCCGGGGCGCTCGCCGGGTGGCTGGAGACGCACGCGCCGGCCGACACCCCGGTGGGCGTGGCCGCGAAGCTCGACACGGGCCCCAACCGCCGGCACACCGCCTCCGTGACCGGGCTGGCGCTGGCCACCGCCGGCGGCGCGGCGGCCTGGGTCGACCCCGCCACCCTGGAGCCGATCGACGAGGCGGCCCTGGCGGCCTGGCTGGCCGACGCCGGAAGGCCCAAGGTCCTGCACGACAGCAAGCCGGCGGTGCTGGCGTTCGCCGCGCACGGCTGGAGCCTGGAGGGCATCCTGCGCGACACGCAGATCGCCGCCTACCTGGCCCGCCCCGACCAGCGCTCCTACGACCTGACCGACCTGGCCCTGCGCTACCTGCACCGCGAGCTGCGGGTCGACGCCCCGGAGACCGGCCAGCTCACGCTGGAGGGGCTCGGCAACGACGGCGAGGCGGAGCAGAACCTCATGCTCCAGGCCCGGGCCACCCTCGACCTGGCCGACGCGATCGACGCCGAGCTGTCCCGCGACGGCGAGCAGTCGGCGCGGCTGATGGCCGGGGTGGAGCTGCCGCTGATGCGGGTGCTCGCCGGCATGGAGCGCACCGGCATCGCCGCCGACACGCACTACCTCTCCGAGTTGGAGGCGCACTTCGCCGCCGAGGTGAAGGCCGCCGCCCAGGGGGCGTACGAGTCTGTCGGCCGGGAGTTCAACCTCGGCTCGCCGAAGCAGTTGCAGGAGATCCTTTTCGGCGAGCTGGGCCTGCCCAAGACCAAGAAGATCAAGACCGGCTACACCACCGACGCCGACGCCCTCCAGTGGCTCTACGCGCAGAACCCGCACCCGGTGCTGGCCCACCTGCTGCGCCACCGCGACGTGGCGAAGCTGAAGACGACCGTCGACGGGCTGCTCAAGTCGGTCTCCGACGACGGCCGCATCCACACCACCTTCAACCAGACGGTGGCGGCCACCGGTCGGCTCTCCTCGACCGAGCCCAACCTGCAGAACATCCCGATCCGCACCGAGGAGGGCCGCCGCATCCGGCGCGCCTTCGTGGTGGGGGAGGGCTACGACTGCCTGCTGACCGCCGACTACAGCCAGATCGAGATGCGGATCATGGCGCACCTGTCGTCGGACGAGGCGCTGATCGAGGCGTTCAACTCCGGCGCCGACTTCCACGCCGCCACCGCCTCGTCGGTCTTCGGGGTGCCGGTGGACGAGGTCACCGCCGACCAGCGCCGCAAGATCAAGGCGATGAACTACGGCCTGGCGTACGGGCTGAGCGCGTTCGGCCTCTCCCAGCAGCTCGGGATCACCGCCGAGGAGGCGCGCGGGCTGATGGAGAACTACTTCGCCGGGTTCGGCGGGGTGCGCGACTACCTCCAGGAGGTCGTCGCCCGCGCCCGCCACGACGGCTACACCTCGACCATCCTGGGCCGCCGCCGCTACCTGCCCGACCTGGTCAGCGACAACCGGCAGCGCCGGGAGATGGCCGAGCGGATGGCGCTCAACGCCCCCATCCAGGGCTCGGCGGCCGACATCATCAAGGTCGCCATGCTGCACGTCGACACCGCCCTGCGCGAGGCGGGCCTGCGCTCGCGGATGCTGCTCCAGGTGCACGACGAGCTGGTCTTCGAGGTCGCCCCCGGCGAACGGGAGACCCTGGAGGCGCTGGTGCGGCGGGAGATGGGCGGGGCGCACCCGCTGTCGGTGCCGCTGGAGGTCTCGGTCGGCGAGGGCCGGGACTGGAACAGCGCCGACCACTGACGGGCACCGTCCCGCCGCGCGTCGGCGCCGGCCCCGCCCGGGGAGGGCGGCAGGGCCGGCGTCGCCCGTCGAACCGCGCGGAACGGATGTGATCGGGGCAGGGCCCGCGTCGCCGTCAGCCGTTGGGGACGGCCGTGCCCGCCGCGCGCAGGGCCGCCGCCAGCCGGTCGCGTACCGCCGTCTGCGCCGCGATGCGGGCGTCGAGCACCGCGAGCCGGTCCAGGGCGACCCGGACGCCGGCCGGCGCGGGCGCGGCTGCGGCCACGTCGCCGTCCAGGCAGGGCAGGAACGTCCGTACGTCGTCGAGCGTCAGGCCGGCGGCCAGCAGGTGGCGGATGTTGCGCACCCGGCCGACCGACCGCGCGTCGTAGACGCGGTAGCCGTTGTGGGCCCGCCGGGAGTCGATCAGCCCGTGCCGCTCGTAGTGCCGCAGCGCGCGCGGGGTGGCGCCGGTGGCCGCCGCCAGCTCGCCGATCAGCATGGTCCGCACCTCCGGGCACCGTTCTACCAGTGCGGCGCGCGGCGCCGTCACGCGATCACGGCGCCGCCGTCGACCGGCAGCACGACGCCGGTGACGAAGCCGGCCGCCGGGTCGGCGAGGTGCAGGATCACCCACGCCACCTCCTCGGGGCGGCCGACGCGTCCCAGCGGCGTGCGGGCCACCTGCCACCGGCGTACCTCGGCCTGCTGCTGCGGCGTCAACCCCTGGTGCGCGCCGATCGGGGTGTCGACGGCGCCGGGCGCGACCGCCACCACCCTGATCCCGTACGGCGCGAGCTCCACCGCCCAGCTGCGGGTCAGCGAGTCCAGGGCGGCCTTTCCCGCGGCGTACAGCGAACTGCCCGGCCAGGCCCGCGACCCGACCGACGTGGTGACGTTGACGACGACGCCCCGGCTGTCGGTCAGCGCCGGCACCGCCGCCTGGGTGAGTAGGAGCGGCGCCACCAGGTTCGTCGCCAGTTGGCGCTCGACGGCCTCGGGGGCGAGCGAACCGAGCGGACCGCCGCCGGCCACGCCCGCGTTGTTGACCAGCACGTCGAGGCGGCCGTGCCGCCGCGTGACGGCGCCGACGATCCGCTCGGCGGCGCCGGGTGCGGTGACGTCGGCGACCAGCGGCTCGATGCCGGCGTCACCGGCGGCGGTCTCCGCCAGGGGCGCGGCCCGTCGGCCCACGGCGACGACGTGCGCGCCCCGGGCGCGGAACTCGTGGGCGGTGGCCCGTCCGATTCCGGTGCCCGCCCCGGTGACGACGACGATCCTGCGCTGCGTACGACTCATGGCGCGCATCGTCGGACCCTGCCGTCAGCGGCAGGGTCAAGCGCGGCGCCGCTCAGCGCTTCAGCGGGTCGTGGCCCCAGTTCATCAGCGACCAGCGCCACTTCGTGTCGCGCACGTCGCCGGAGGGGCGCTGCGCCATGTGCCGGCGGACGTAGCCGACGACCTTGCGCATGTGCCGGTAGTCGCCCTCGGAGAGCTCGGCACGCTTGCGCCGCAGCAGACTGATGATCTTCCTCCCGGATTCGTGCCCGACCGATTCGCCGCCGCCGGAGCGCCCGCCCTTGTGCCAGCCGACCTGCTTCGACTCGTCGGTCTCCAGCCACTTCGACAGCTCGGTCGGCTTCATGTTCACCGCCTCGGTGAACTCCCGGTAGGTGTCGCGGCCCTCGTCACCCCTGCTCATGGCGCAGCGCCTCCGGTCGGTGTGCGACGTCGCGTCCCGAGTCGTCGTTGCGGATCCGGTACTGCGGGTCGTCCGGGGACGCGTTCACGGCGTGCCCGCGTACGTGCGTCCGTTCGGTGATCTTCTCCTTCACCACGCCGTACGCCCGGCCGCTGTGGCTGGCCCAGGAGACGTGGTCGCCTCTGCGGAACTCGCTCTGCTCGGCCATGCCGCGCGGGTACCCGGCGTCGACGGGCCGAAACGACGAGCCGCGGGCTACGGCGTGATGTAGGCGATCGGCAGCTTGATCTCGAACGGTTCGACCAGCCCGATCAGCTCCGCGCTGTCGTGCGGGCGGGCTTCTCCGCGACGAAGATGGCGGTGCCGGGGAACAGCCGGCCGCGCAGTGGGCTCCACTGCCCCCAGATCTCCTCGTGCCCCTCGGGCCACTCCGGTTCCACCAGGTCGACCAGGCGGAATCCGGCACCCACGAGCTCGCGGACCCGGTCACCGAGCGTGCGGTGCTGCTCGACGTAGGTGGCGTCGCCGGTCTCGTCCTGCTCGACGTAGGGAGAGCGGTCGAAGTACGAGTGCACGGCGGTCAGCCCGCCCTCGCCGGGATCGTCGAGGAAGATCCACCGCATCGGGTGGGTCACCGAGAACACCCATCGGCCGCCGGGGCGCAGCACGCGGAACACCTCGCGCATGACCGCCGCCGAGTCGGCCACGAAGGGGATCGCCCCGAACGCGGTGCAGGCGGTGTCGAACGCGGCGTCGGCGAAGGGCAGCGCCAGCGCGTCGGCCTGCACCAGCGGCACGCGTACGCCGGTGCGGGCGGCCGCGAGCGCGGCGTGCCGCAGCATCCCGGCGGACAGGTCGAGGGCGACCGGCCGGGCGCCGCGGGTGGCGAGCCACCGCGCGGCGGCGGCGGCCCCGCAGCCGAGTTCCAGCACCCGCCGCCCGGCCAGCTCACCCAGCAGCCGTACGTCGGCCTCCCGCACGCCCTCGGGGCACCAGACGAAGTCCAGGTCGCCGAGGAACCGGCCGTGCTCGGCCTGGTAGTCGTCGGCGTCGGCGTCCCACCAGCGGCGGTTCGCGCGGCGGGCCTCGGCGTCGCCGACCCGGCGCCGGGTCACCCGGCTGTCGTCATCCACGCGCCCACGCTAGCCCCGGGGGACCCGCGCGCCGGCCTACCCCCGCGGTGCGTGGCGTGGCGTGCGGCGCTACCGTTCACCCTGATGCTCCTGTGACGGACGCTACATCTGCGACGTCTTCCTACCGATATCTCCGCTTTCGCAGCTGACGAGGCGACGAGAGGGCGGGAGGCCTTGCACGCTGTGGTAATACAGCGGGTAGGCTAGACGATGCGCTCGCGGATCGTGTGCCTCGGCAGGGAGCAGGTGCGCGGTCTCCGGGACCACTGGCGGAGCCACATCCATGATCTCACGCGATGATCTTTCGGTGTGCCCGGCGACGGATCCGCTGGCGCGAACAGGTCACCGCGACACACCAGCCTGCTGTGACACACCATCCGACCGGAGCAACCGCCCACATGACGAGCAGCATCGAGGCCCCCTCGAGCGCCACCCGGGTCACCCACGACGATCTCGGTTCCGAGGAGGCTTTCCTCGCCGCGATCGACGAGACCATCAAGTACTTCAACGACGGCGACATTGTCGAAGGCACCGTCGTCAAGGTCGATCGGGACGAGGTCCTGCTCGACATCGGCTACAAGACCGAGGGCGTCATCCCCTCTCGGGAGTTGTCGATCAAGCACGACGTGGACCCGGCCGAGGTCGTTTCGGTTGGTGACCACATCGAGGCCCTGGTCCTCCAGAAGGAGGACAAGGAGGGTCGTCTGATCCTCTCCAAGAAGCGGGCGCAGTACGAGCGGGCCTGGGGCACCATCGAGAAGATCAAGGACGAGGACGGCGTCGTCCGCGGCTCGGTCATCGAGGTGGTCAAGGGTGGCCTCATCCTCGACATCGGGCTGCGCGGCTTCCTGCCCGCCTCCCTGGTCGAGATGCGTCGGGTGCGTGACCTGCAGCCGTACGTCGGCCGCGAGCTCGAAGCCAAGATCATCGAGCTGGACAAGAACCGCAACAACGTGGTTCTGTCCCGCCGGGCCTGGCTGGAGCAGACGCAGTCCGAGGTGCGCACCGAGTTCCTCAACAAGCTCCAGAAGGGCCAGGTCCGCAAGGGCGTCGTGTCCTCGATCGTCAACTTCGGCGCGTTCGTCGACCTGGGCGGCGTGGACGGCCTGGTGCACGTCTCCGAGCTGTCCTGGAAGCACATCGACCACCCGTCCGAGGTCGTCGAGGTGGGCCAGGAGGTCGAGGTCGAGGTCCTGGACGTCGACCTGGACCGCGAGCGGGTCTCGCTGTCGCTGAAGGCGACCCAGGAGGACCCGTGGCGTCAGTTCGCCCGCACCCACGCGATCCAGCAGATCGTGCCGGGTAAGGTCACCAAGCTGGTGCCGTTCGGCGCCTTCGTCCGGGTGGACGACGGCATCGAGGGTCTGGTCCACATCTCCGAGCTGGCCGAGCGCCACGTGGAGATCCCGGAGCAGGTCGTCCAGGTCGGCTCCGAGGTCATGGTCAAGGTCATCGACATCGACCTGGAGCGCCGCCGGATCTCGCTGTCGCTCAAGCAGGCCAACGAGGGCTTCGTCGAGGGCGAGGAGCACTTCGACCCGACCCTCTACGGCATGGCCGCGACGTACGACGCCGAGGGCAACTACATCTACCCGGAGGGCTTCGACCCGGAGACGGGCGAGTGGCTCGAGGGGTACGACAAGCAGCGCGAGACCTGGGAGAACCAGTACGCCGAGGCGCGTCAGCGCTGGGAGGCCCACACCAAGCAGGTGCAGACCTCCCGGGCCGCCGACGCCGAGGCCGCTGCCAACCCGGCTCCGGCCGTCACCGGTGGTGGCACCACCACCTCGACCAGCGCGGCCCCGAGCCGCCAGGCCGAGGAGCCGGCCGGCACCCTGGCCACCGACGAGGCGCTCGCCGCTCTGCGGGAGAAGCTCGCCGGCGGCAAGTGACCCGCTGAACGACGACGGGCCCCGTCCCCGCGATCGCGAGATCGCCGGGGGCGGGGCCTCCGTCGTTTCCTACGCGCCAGGCGGCGCGGCGTCGGCGACCGGCTGCCTCAGGATGGTGCGTCGCCTCTCGGGGACGACCCTGCGGAAGTCGCTGAGGTAGATCTCGTGGTGCCGGCCGACCATCCGCAGCCCGTTGCCCGGCACGAACTCGTCGTGCAGGCGCGCCAGCACCTCGGCCTCGTCGTCGAACGAACCGACGTGCAGCGTCTGCACGCACCGACCCTCGGACAGCGTCTCCAGCCGGACGTCGTCGAGACGCGACGGGCGGTTGCGGGCCCCGGCCTGCGCCACGGCGGCGGTGAACAGGTCCCGGCCGATCCAGTCCGGAGTCATGATCATCAACGTCCAGCTCCACCGTGACTTGTCGCGGGCGGTGGTGAAGGACGCCATCTCCTCGGCCCACCACAGGCCCTCCAGGGGCGGTACGACGTAGTCGCGTCCGAGGTCGCGTCCGCCGGTGAACTTCAGCTTGTAGGCCACGGGGTAGAGGGCCTCGACGGCGTCGGTGAACGCCGGCGAGGTGTTCGGGTCGCCGTGGCCGTCGATCATCAGGTACTGCGTGTCGGGCACGTCCACGATCCGGAACCGGCCCCGTTCGGCCCGGTACGTGTCGAGGGACTTCTTGAAGTCAGTCTTGTCCGTCATCGGGCACCTGGGCTCGGGCGGCGAGCCACTGCCTTTCCGCCTCCAGGAGGCTCAGTGAGTACGAGAACACCTCGCGCGCCGGTCGCGGGAGGGGGGCCTGCGCCTGCTGCGCCGCCCGGATCGCCCCGATGTGGGCCTCGACCCCCGCCAGCCGGGTACGCAGCGCCGCCGCGTACTCCCGGTCGGAGAGCAGGGGCAGGTTGGCGAGGCCGACGAGCAACGGGTGCCGGGCCGGCTGCGGCTGCGCGACGAGGGCCAGCGCGGTGCGCGTCGCGACCTCCCGGCCCTCGGCGGTGGCGTGGAAGACGCGGCGGGACTTCGCGGTGGCGGGAGCCTCGGGAGCGTGGACCAGGCCGCGCTTCTCCAGCTTGCCGAGCAGGTAGTAGATCGAGGAGAACCCGACGTCGGTCCACTGCCGGATGCCGCGTTGCGCGATGACCCGCTCCAGGTCGTAGCCGTGCCGGGCGCGTTCGACGATCAGGCCCAGCACGGTCAGCTCGGCGGGGGTCAGCTCCACGCTCGTATTCTAATACTAGAATAGAGTGCCCCGGTGCCGGCGGCACGGGGGTGATCCGGTTGACTGGTGCCCGTGTTGAAGGTGGGACTGACCGGAGGCATCGGGTCGGGCAAGAGCGCCGTGGCGAGGCGCCTGGTGGAACGCGGCGCGGTGGTGATCGACTCCGACCGCCTTGCCCGGGAGGTGGTCGCGCCGGGCACGGAAGGGCTGGCCGAGATCGTCGCGGCCTTCTCCGACCGGGTCCTCGACGCCGAGGGCGCCCTCGACCGGGCGGCACTGGGCGCGCTGGTGTTCGCCGACGAGACGGCGCGCCGCCGCCTGGAGGCGATCACCCATCCCCGCGTACGGGCCCGCTCCGCCGAGCTGGCCGCCGCGGCGGGGCCCGACGCGATCGTGGTCAACGACGTGCCGCTGCTGGTGGAGGTGGGGCTCGCCCCCTCGTACCACCTGGTGGTCGTGGTGCAGACGGAGGTCGCCACCCGACTCGCGCGGCTGGCCCGCGACCGGGGGATGGACCGGGCGGAGGCCGAGCGGCGGATCGCCGCGCAGGCCGACGACGCCCGGCGCCGGGCCGCGGCGGACGTGCTGCTGACCAACGACGGCAGCCTCGCCGACCTGCACGCGGCGGTCGACGCGCTGTGGCACGAGCGGCTGCGGCCCTACGAGGCGAACCTGCGCGAGCGGCGGGCGGCCACCTCGGAGCACGTCGTCCTGACGGAGGCCGACCCGACCTGGCCGCAGCAGTACGCGCGGCTGGCCGCCCGGATCCGGCACGCGGTCGCCCCCGCCGACCCGCGCATCGACCACATCGGCTCGACCGCGGTCCCGGGACTCGCCGCCAAGGACGTGATCGACATCCAGCTCACCGTCCCGACCCTCGCCGACGCGGACGGGCCGCTGGCCGAACGACTCGCGGCGGCGGGTTTCCCGCGCCTGCCCGGCGACTGGTGGGACAACCCCCGCCCGCCCGGCAGCGCCCGCTGGGAGAAGCGGCTGCACGCCAGTGCCGACCCCGGCCGTCCCGTGCACCTGCACGTCCGCCCGGTGGACTCGCCCGGCTGGCGGTACGCGCTGCTGATGCGCGACCACCTGCGTGCCGACCCGGACCAGCGGTCGGCCTACCTGACGCTGAAGCGGGAGCTGGCGGCCTCCGCCCCCGACAGCGCCACCTGGACCACCGCGAAGGACCCGTGGTTCGACGAGGAGCACCTGCGCGCCGAGCAGTGGGCGGCGCAGACGGGCTGGCGTCCCTGACCGGTCAGCGGCCCCCGGCCGGGGGCCGGGGCACCGGCACGAGCCGGGGCACCGTGTCGGGCGTCAGGTCGAGCTGGGCCCACGCGCCGACGCGGGTACGCAGCTCCAGGCGGCGCAGCTCGCCGGAACGGTCGATCCAGTAGCGCAGCGGCCCCCGCGCCGTGCGCAGCTCGACCACGTCGACCGTCCTCCCGGCGACGGCGTCGCCGCGGATCCGGCGGGCGGCGTCCCGCCCGCCCGGGCCGGCGGCCCGCAGCGCCGCGTCGAGCAGCAGCCCCAGCTCGCCCGCGCGGCGCGGGTCGGCGCGCCACCCCTCGGCGGGCGGGGGCAGCGGCGGCCGGCCGGGCGACTCCACGCCGCCCGGGACCGTCGTGGCCGGCACGTCCGCGCGGCTGACGCCGGTGCGGTCCACGCGCAGCAGCGTCCGGCGCTCCGGCACGCCGAGGTCGGCGACGGCCACGTACGCGGCCCGCGTGCTCCAGCTCACCCAGCCGGCGCCGCGCAGGTTGGTGACGGTGGCGACGGGCGCGGTCAGGGTCACGGCGGCGCCGCCGCGGGCGCGCAGCCGGGCGGGCAACCGGTCGAGCCGGCCGCGTTCGGTGGTGCTCAGCGCCCGGGGCTGCCCCGGCCGCCCGCCGAGGGCGTCGACGGGCCGCAGCGTCGGCCGGTCCGCCCGGTTGAGCTGCACGGTCACCGGTCCCGCGCCGGCCAGCACGGTCTCCAGCCGGTGCAGCCGGGCGTCGTGGTCGAGCCAGTAGCGCGGGTGCCCGTCCGGCGACGAGGGCGGGGCCGACGCGCCGGGACCGGGCGGCGGCGCCTGGAGGATGTCGACCGGCGCCGCCCCGACGGTGGCGCCACCGACGCGGCGTGCCGCGTCGGCCGGCGGATCCGGGCGGTCGGTGGCGAGGCGGAAGACCAGGTCGAGCACGGCGGCCAGCCACCGCCCGCCGGGCGGGTCGTGCAGCCGCCAGCGGTCCGTCGGCGGCACCAGCGGGGGCGGCGCGGGGGTCGGCACGGCCGTCGGGTCGGGCCGCAGCAGGGCCACCGTCGGGGTGGCCTGGAGCAGTCCGCGCTCGGCGCCCGCGCCGGGTCCGCCGACGTCGAGGTAGACCATCGGCCGGGACCAGTCGATCCAGCCGACCAGTTCGGTACGCGCCCCGCCGGCGCCCGCCGTCACGCGCACCCCGGCCCGCAGGTCCCGGTAGTTGGTGACCCGCATCGCGGCCAGCCGCTCGCGTTCGTCGACGGTCAGCGCCCGCGGCTGTTCCGCCCGCTCGGGCGCCCAGGTCAGCAGCCCCACCACCAGCGCGGCGGCGGAGAGCACGGCCACGGCCGTGAGCACCAGCAGGGCGGTACGCCGACGGCCGGTCACCACCCGAGGGACGCCGCCGGTGTGGGCGTCGTCGTGCGGCGGGGGGCCCGGCGGCGGGTGCGTCGGGCCGGGACGGGCGGTCCGGTCGGCGGAGGTCTCCACGGGAGGTTGAACGCGATTCGCCCCGGTGGGGTGACGAGCAGGGGCGCTCGCGGCGGCCGGTCAGCGCCTCACGCGCGACCACGTCGGGTGCGCACGCCGGGCCTACCGGGTGCTGCGACCCCTGTGCCGGGGGCGGGCCGGCCCTGACGGCCTGGCCACCTGCCCGGTCGGCCGCCGCGAGCGGCCTACACGGAGAGCGTAGTCCGGTGAGATGCGCCACACAATGCGAATATTGAAGCCGATCACGGACCGGGCGTAGTCGCGTCGCGGTGTCGGACCCCCGGCGTACCGTTGGGGTCATGGCGCTCGACATTCCCCGGCTCGACGGCCGTTTCCAGGTCATCAGCGAGTTCCAGCCGGCCGGCGACCAGCCGGCGGCCATCGACGATCTGGAGCGCCGGGTCCGGCGCGGCGACCGCAACACGGTGCTGCTCGGCGCGACCGGCACCGGCAAGAGCGCCACCACCGCGTGGCTGATCGAGCGGGTGCAACGGCCGACGCTGGTGCTGGCGCCCAACAAGACCCTCTGCGCGCAGCTGGCCAAGGAGTTCAGCGAGCTGCTGCCGCACAACGCTGTCGAATACTTCGTCTCCTACTACGACTACTACCAGCCCGAGGCCTACATCCCGCAGACCGACACCTACATCGAGAAGGACTCCTCGATCAACGAGGAGGTCGAGCGGCTGCGGCACTCGGCGACCATGTCGCTGCTCACCCGCCGCGACGTGATCGTGGTGGCCACCGTCTCGGCGATCTACGGGCTGGGCACCCCGGAGGAATACCTCGACCGGGCGGTGCGGGTCGCGGTCGGGCAGGAGCTGGACCGTGACCAGTTGCTGCGCCGGCTGGTCGACATCCAGTACACGCGCAACGACATGGCCTTCAACCGGGGCACCTTCCGGGTCCGCGGCGACACGCTGGAGATCATCCCGGCCTACGAGGAGCTGGCCGTGCGGATCGAGCTCTTCGGCGACGAGGTGGAGAAGCTCTACTACCTCAACCCGCTCACCGGCGACGTGGTCAAGGAGGTCGACGGGTTGGTCATCTTCCCGGCCACCCACTACGCGGCCGGGCCGGAGCGGATGGAGCGGGCGATCCGCGACATCGAGGCCGAGCTGGCCGAGCGGCTGGCCGAGCTGGAGCGGCAGGGCAAGCTGCTGGAGGCGCAGCGGCTGCGGATGCGCACCACCTACGACATCGAGATGATGCGCCAGGTCGGGTTCTGCTCCGGCATCGAGAACTACTCGATGCACATGGACGGCCGGCTGCCCGGCAGCCCGCCGCACTGTCTGCTCGACTACTTCCCCGACGACTTCCTCACGGTCGTCGACGAGTCGCACGTGACCATCCCGCAGATCGGCGGCATGTACGAGGGCGACGCGTCCCGCAAGCGGATGCTGATCGACCACGGCTTCCGGCTGCCCAGCGCCGCCGACAACCGGCCGCTGCGCTTCGACGAGTTCCTGGAGCGGGTGGGCCAGATGGTCTTCCTCTCCGCCACGCCCGGCCCGTGGGAGCTGGAGCAGGCCCAGGGCGAGTTCGTCGAGCAGGTGATCCGGCCGACCGGCCTGATCGACCCGGAGGTCGTCGTCAAGCCGACCAAGGGCCAGATCGACGACCTGATGCACGAGATCAAGCTGCGCACCGAGCGCGACGAGCGGGTGCTGGTCACCACGCTGACCAAGAAGATGGCCGAGGACCTGTCCGACTACCTCCTGGAGAACGGCATCCGGGTGCGCTACCTGCACTCCGAGGTCGACACGCTGCGCCGGGTGGAGCTGCTGCGCGAGCTGCGCAAGGGCGACTACGACGTGCTCGTCGGCATCAACCTGCTCCGGGAGGGTCTCGACCTGCCCGAGGTGTCGCTGGTGGCGATCCTCGACGCCGACAAGGAGGGCTTCCTGCGCAGCGGCCGGTCGCTGATCCAGACCATCGGCCGGGCGGCCCGCAACGTCTCCGGCCAGGTGCACATGTACGCCGACAAGATCACCCCGTCGATGGCCGAGGCGATCGGGGAGACCAACCGGCGGCGCGACAAGCAGATCGCGCACAACGAGGCCCACGGCATCAACCCCGAGCCGCTGCGCAAGAAGATCCACGACATCCTCGACGACATCTACCGCGAGGCGGAGGACACCGAGAACAGCCGCGTCGGCGGCGCCGTACGGCAGCTCTCCCGGGGCAAGGCGCCGGTCAAGGAGACCCGCAGCCGCAGCCGGACCGGCGGCGCGGGCCCGGCGCGGGAGGGCATGGCCCGGGCCGAGCTGGCCCAGCTCATCCAGGAACTCAACGACCAGATGCTGGCCGCCGCCCGGGAGCTCCAGTTCGAGTTGGCCGCGCGGATCCGAGACGAGGTCGCGGACCTGAAGAAGGAGCTGCGCGGCATGGACGCCGCAGGCGTGAAGTGAGCTGTCCGGGCCCGCACCCGTCCGGCTGACGGAGGCGGGCCCGGAGCGCGCGGCGTGGTCTCTGATTGCGGTACGCGAGCGGGCTATTGCGCTCAGTGATCGTCCTGCGTACTCTCCCTCGGTGGGGAGGCAGGGGATGCCGTTGCCAACGAGTCCGGTCATTCGTCGCGCCCGGCTGGGCGCCGAGCTGCGTCAGCTGCGGCGGCGGGAGGCGCTGACCCTGGAGCAGGTCTGCGACCGGCTGGGGTGGGCCTCCACCTCGAAGCTGTCCCGCATCGAGCTGGGGCAGAGCCGGCCCGACCTGGCCGACGTGCTCGACCTGCTCGACGTCTACGAGGTGCCGCCGCCGCAGCGCGACGCGCTCATCGTCATCGCCCGCGACGCCGCCACCAGCCGGGGCTGGTGGAAGGCGCTGGGGGAGATGGGGGAGCGGCAGCGCACGTACGCCGAGCTGGAGGCGGGGGCGGCGAGCATCGTGGACTGGCAGCCCGCCGTCGTGCCGGGGCTGCTCCAGACCCCGGCGTACGCGCGGCTGCGGATCGCCGCCGGCCGGCTGCTCGACCCGGCCCTCGACGTGGACGCCGACGTGCGCGCCCGGGCGCTGCGGCACGAGGTGCTGCGGCGGGCCGACCCGCCCCGCTACACGGCGCTGCTCGCCGAGGCGGCCTGCGACGCCGGTGACACCCCGCCGCAGGTGTGGCGGGAGCAGTTGCGGCACCTGGTCGACCTGGCCGGCCTGCCGCACGTGACGATCCGGCTGCTGCCCCGGGGCGTCGCCGCGCGGGGCGGGGCGCAGCCGCTCACGCCCTACTCCTGCTACTCGTTCCCCGACCCGGCCGACCCGCGCACGGTGATGCTGGAGGCGCTGACCACCGACGTACGCCTCGTGACGGCGGTCGACGTCGACCGCTACGAGCGGCTCACGGGCTGGCTGCTGGACGCGGCCCTCGGCCCGGAGGAGACGGTCGCGGCCCTGAACCGCCTCGCCGTCGACTGAGCCCGCTCACGCGTGGCGGCGGAAGCCGCCCTCCGAGTCGATCACCTGGCCGGTAATCCAGTCGGCGTCGGGCGAGCAGAGGAACCGCACCAGCCGGGCGGCGTCCTGCGGGGTGCCCCAGCGCCCGCCCGGGAAGAGCTTCGCGACCTCGGCGTACGCCTCGGGGGAGGCGTACCCGGTGTCCGTCGGGCCGGGGTGGACGCAGTTGACGGTGATGCCGCGAGGCATCAGCAGCGGCGAGAGCTGGAAGGTCGCGTTCTCCACCGCCGCCTTGCTGATCGCGTAGGCGAGGGTCTGCGGCATCGGGCCGAGGCGCTGGCCGCTGGAGAAGAGCACCAACCGGCCGCCCTCGCCGGCGGTGAAGGCCGCGGCGAACGCCTCGGCGAGCAGCAGCGTGGCCCGCACGTTGACCAGCAGGTGCCGGTCGATCTCGGCCGCGTCCAGTGCGCCGAACGGGGTGTCGGTGCAGTACGCGTGCACGGCGACCACCGCGTCGAGCCGGCCGTGCCGGCGCAGCGCCTCGCCGACCAGGTCGGCGGGCGCCGCCGGGTCGAGCAGGTCGGCGCGGACGTGTGCGGCGTCGTCCAACTCGCCCAGCAGGGCCGGCACGCCCTCGGGATCACCGCCGTAGGGCTGGGCGTCGTCGAACTCCGGCAGGCCGGTGAGCAGCAGCCGCCAGCCGTCCGCGGCGAGGGTGCGGGCGACCGCCGCGCCGATCCCGATGCGTCGACTCACGCCCGTCACGAGGGCTACCCGTTGCGTCATGGGGACCAGTCAACCGGGGCCTGGTGCCCGGGGGCCAGCGGTTATCGCCGCGCGGCAACCGGGCCCGGCGCCCCCGAGCCCGTCGGGACCGGCGGCCGACGCGTGCACGGCGCACCCTAGGCCAGGGGTACGACAATTCAGGCCGGCACGTCCACGAAGTGCTCGACCAGCGGCGGGTTGGCGAAGTGCGGGCCGATGAGCGCCCGCCACCGCGCGAAGCGCTCGGTGCCGCGGAAGTTGTCGTTGTGCGCCTCGACCGAGTCCCACTCGACCAGCAGCACGAAGCGGCTCGGGGACTCGACGCCCCGGGTCATCCGCACCGACCGGCAGCCGGGCGTGCCCGCGAGCACCGGATGCCCCTCGGCGTACGCGGCGGCGAACTCGTCCTCGTGGCCCGGCAGTACGTCGATGAGCGCGACCTCAAGCACCATGCCGGCAGCCTTTCACGCCGCCGCCCGGGCCGCGCGTCGCGGGGGCCTGTTCCCGCGGCCCGGGCGGATCCAGGGCGGGCGCGCGGAAAAGGGAGGCGCATGCCTCTCATCCGAACACCTAGCCTCCTAGGATGCGTACAGGTGGCGTACCCCGCCACGCGCCTTCTGATAGATGCTCGCGAGTGGGGAAGGACACCGGCCGCCCGGGCTGCGGCCGCTCGCCACGATGGGCAACAATGGCGGGCGAGGAGGGGAGTATTCCCCCGCGACGGGGTCGTCAGCACGGTCGAGCGCCGATCTGGATGCCCGACCCGGCCCCGTCGGTCGCCGCCCCGCAGGCGGCGACGGAAGAGACCTCCGACAGTCACCAGTGTCAGCGTCGCCGGCACACCGCGCCCAACGGGGGCGTACGGTGTGCCCGTCGCTGCCTGTCTGCCGGAGGAATGAACCTTGGACGTGTCCGGACTGGTCTGGGCGGGGACGCTCGTCGCCCTCACCGGGATCCTGCTCGTGGATCTGCTGATCATCGGTCGGCGACCGCACGAGCCCAGCGTGCGGGAGTCGAGCCTCTGGGTCGGCTTCTACGTCGCCCTGGCCCTGGTCTTCGGCGCCGGCCTGTGGCTGACCTCCGGGGCCAGCGCGGCCGGGCAGTTCTACACCGGCTGGCTGACCGAGTACAGCCTCTCGGTCGACAACCTGTTCGTCTTCGTGATCATCATGGCCCGGTTCGGGGTGCCCCGGCAGTACCAGCAGAAGGTGCTGCTCATCGGCATCGTGCTGGCGCTGGTCATGCGCGGCGGCTTCATCGCGGCCGGCGCGGCGCTCATCTCGCAGTTCTCCTTCGTGTTCTACATCTTCGGCGCGTTCCTGATCTACACCGCGATCAACCTCGCCCGGCAGGGGGAGCCCGACGGGGAGGAGTTCTCCGAGAACGCGCTGATCCGGTGGAGCCGCAAGGCGCTGCCGATCTCCCGGGACTACGACGGCGCCAGGATGACCACCCACACGGTGAAGGGCAAGCGGATCTTCACCCCGATGCTGATCGTCATGATCGCCATCGGCACCACGGATCTGATCTTCGCGCTCGACTCCATTCCGGCGATCTTCGGCATCACGCAGGAGCCGTACCTGGTCTTCACCGCCAACGTCTTCGCGCTGATGGGCCTGCGGCAGCTCTACTTCCTGCTCGGTGGCCTGCTCAACCGACTGATCTACCTCAGCTACGGCCTGGCGGTGGTGCTCGGCTTCATCGGCGTCAAGCTGGTGCTGGAGGCCCTCGCCGACAACAAGCTGCCGTTCATCAACGGCGGCGAGCACGTCTCGTGGGCCCCGCACATCCCGATCTGGTTGTCGCTGACGATCATCCTCGGCACCCTGGCCGTAGCCACGGCGGCCAGCCTGGTCAAGTCCTCCCGCGACCGGCGGCGGGTGCTGGTCGACGCCCGCCCCTGAGGCGTACGCGGACGACGAAGCGGGGCGCCCCCGAACGGGGCGCCCCGCTTCGTGTCGTACGGGGTCGTCGTCGGACGGGCCCGGGTCAGACCCGGTGCGCGCCGACCAGGGTGGCGGTGCGCTCGTCGGGCAGCCGCTCCTCCAGCACCCGGCGCCGCAGGTAGCAGGCGTGCAGCATCCGCCGGTCGTCGCCCGGGCGCGGCTCGGCGGTGACGATCCCGATGTGGTGGATGCGGCGTCCCGGCCGGGCGAAGAAGTAGAGGTCGCCGGGGCGTTCCTCGCCCAGCGGCACCGGCCTGGTCGCCGTTGCCTGGTCGCTGGCGTCGCGGGGCAGCAGCACGCCGAGCCGCCGCCAGGCCAGGTGGACCAGGCCGGAGCAGTCGATGCCGTGCGCCGACACCCCGCCCCAGATGTAGACGACGTCGAGCAGGCGCTGGGCGACGGCCAGCACCTCCTCGGCCGACGGGGGCGTGGTGGGCACCGGCACCGCGTCGCCGCCGGGCAGCCAGAGCGGCGCGGCGTGGCCCGGCGCGTGCACCGGTTGCCAGCCGTCGACCGCCGGTCCGGCCGGGGTCAGCCGGGTGCCCAGGACGACTCCGGAAAGCACCTCGGCGCCGCCGGGCGCGTCGCGTAGCGCGGTGACGGTGGCGTCGACGACGAGCGGGTCGGCGTCGACGGTGCCGGTGGCCGGGGCGAGCTGCTCGGTGGGCAGCCAGCCGGGGTAGCCGCGCGGGTGCAGCCGGGGGGCCGGCTGCTCGACCGCCACCACGTGGGCCCAGCCGTCGTCGCGCAGCTCGGTGACCAGCACCCGCTCGCCGAGCAGCAGCTGGCTCAGTACGCAGTCGCCGACCTGCTGGTCGGTGTCCATGCCGGAGATCCAGGCCGCGATGTCGGTACGCGCGGCCAGGGCGGGGGCGTCGACCGCGCGTACCGCCTCGGGGCAGCTCCAGAGGGTCGCGACCGCGACCCGGACCACGGCCTCCCGGCCCGGTTGCAGCTCCACGTCCACCCCCAGCTCGCGCCGAATGTTCCCGCGACCATATGAAAGTTTTCGACGGGCATCAACTACGAGTCTGCATCTTTACTTCAGTCACGGAGCTGATGCCGAGGCCCGGCGCGTCCGGCAGGACGACGGTCGCGCCGTCGTACCGCAGGCCACCGCGCACCGGCGACCAGGCCAGCCACCAGGCGGCGTCCAGGTCGGCGACGGCGGTCGTGCCGTAGGCGCCGACCAGGCTCGCGGCGGCGCCGATGCCGACCTGGCTCTCCATCATCGACCCGACGACGGTGCCGAGGCCGTGCGCGGCGGCCAGGTCGAGCAGGGTCCGGGCCGGGTGCAGGCCGCCGCACTTGGCGAGCTTGACGTTGACCATGTCGGCGGCCCGCCGGCGGATCACCTCGACCAGGTCGCGGACGCCGAAGACCGACTCGTCGGCGAGGATCGGCACGTCCACCCGGTCGCTGACCCAGGCCAGCCCGTCCAGGTCCCAACGGGCGACCGGCTGCTCGACCAGCTCCACGTTCAGCCCGGCGTCCTCGACGCCACGGATGACCCGGACCGCCTCGCGCGGGGTCCAGCCCTGGTTGGCGTCGAGCCGGATGCGGACGCCGTCGCCGACGGCGGAGCGCACCGCGCGGACCCGCTCCAGGTCGCCGGCCGCGTCGGTGCCCACCTTCAGCTTGAGCACGTCGAAGCCCTCCGCGCGCCGCTGCCGGGCCGCCGCCGCCAGGTCCACCGCGTCGCCCGCGGCGAGCGTGACGTCCGTGGGCACCCGCAGGGCGGTGCCCCCGAGCAGCCGCACCAGCGGTACGCCGAGCCGCCGCGCCGCCAGGTCGTGCAGCGCGACGTCGACGGCCGCCTTGGCCGCCTCGTTGCCGACGACCGCCCGTTGCACCTCGGTGCAGCGGGCCACCAGGTCGTCGGCGTCGCGACCGGTGAGCGTCGGGCCGATCAGCTCGCGGACGCACGCCTCGGAACCGGCGACCGACGCGCCGGTCACCTGCCACACCTGCGGCGCCTCGCCGTAGCCGGACCGGCCGTCGGCGTCGACGACCTCCACCACCAGGGTCTCCACGGTGGTGGTACGGCGCAGCGCGGTGACGAACGGCGTGTGTAAGGGGGCGGAGAGCCGATGGGTGCGTACCGCGGCGATCGTCATGTGCGGCACCCTATACGGACACGGGCAGGCGAAGGGGAGGCCGTCATGAGCGAGCGGAGCGAGCGAATCATCAGGTGCAGGGCGGTGGTGCCTCATGGCGGCACGGAACGCAGCGGAGTGCGGTCATGAGCGAGCGGGAATGGGAGTTGGTGGGGGCGCCGAACGCCCGTGACCTCGGCGGTCTGGTCGGCGCCGACGGCCGCAGGGTGCGTCCCGGGGTGCTGATCCGTACCCCGGCGCTGGGCCGGCTGACCGACGAGGACCTGCCGGTGCTGGCCAAGCTCGGCCCGTCCTGCGTGGTCGATCTGCGGGACCACTCGGAGACGGCGGTGGCTCCGCCGGACCGGCTGACCGGTCAGCCGCGGGTGGTGCACCTGCCGGTGCACGACGCCGAGCACCCCGTCTTCACGTACGTCTCGGCGGTGCTGCTCGGGCACGACCTGGGCGCGTACGAGGCCCTGGCGGAGCAGGGCACGCCGGCGGCGATGGCGGCGATCTACCGCTGGTTCGTCAGCGGGGAGTCGGCGCGGGCGAACTTCGGCGCGGCGGTGCGGCTGGCGGCCCAGGCGGAGAACCTGCCGCTGGTCTACCACTGCTCGGCGGGCAAGGACCGGACCGGCTGGCTGACGGTGCTGCTGCTCAACGCGCTCGGCGTGGACGAGGCGACGATCCGGGCGGACTACCTGGCGAACAACCGGCTGACCGAGAGCCTGCGGGAGGTCCTGCTGGAGGCGATGCGCCGGCGGATGCCGGGGCTGGACGTCGAGGCGGTGCGCCCGGTGCTGGAGGTGCGCGAGGAGTACCTGGACGCCGCGTACGCGGAGGTGCGTCGGGTGCACGGGTCGTTCGGGGCGTACCTGCGTGACGGGCTCGGGGTGACCGACGACGTGGTGGTGGCGCTGCGGGCGCAGCTGCTGGACTGAGCGTCAGGTCACAGGTCGCGCCGGGCGTCCCAGGCCGCGGCGGAGACCCGCGCGATCAGCCGGCAGGCGTCGTCGTCCTCCTCGCCGCTGGGGCCGCCGTCGGCGAGGTCCGTGGTGGTGCAGACGACGACGGCGTACGGCGGCGCGTCGTCGGGGAAGACCACCCCGGCGCCGTGCCGCACGCCGCGCACCCAGCCGTTCTTGTGCGCGATGCGGGTGCCCTCGGGCAGGCCGGCGGCCAGGTCCTCGCGGTGTTCCTGGGCGAACAGCACGTCGAGCATGGCGGCGCAGCCGGCCGGTGAGGCGAGCGGGCCCGGGCGGTCGGCGCCGGCGGCCAGCGCACCGAGCAGCGCGGCCAGGTCGGCGGCGGTGACCAGGTTGGTGACGCCCGCCTCGCGGGCCGCGAAGTCCTCGATGCCCCGGCCGGTGACGCTGTGCCGGGCCCCGGCGAGGTCCCACACCCGTGCCACGGCCGGCAGTCCGACGTGGTCGATGACCAGGTTGGTGGCGAGGTTGCTGGAGCGGACGATCATCCGGTGGGCGAGCCAGCGCAGCGTCGCGTCGGCGCCGACGCGCTCCCAGACGGCCTCGTCGTTGTCGTAGTGCCGGGCGCAGGAGAACCGGGGCGCGCCGGGCAGCGCCGAGTCGAACTCGTTGCGCACCGGCACCGGCGCGTCGAGGTCGAGGGTGCCGGCCTCGGCGGCGCGGTGCAGCGCGACGAGCACCGCGGCCTTCATGGTGCTGGCCGCGTAGTGGGTCGCGTCGGCGTGCCGGGTCCAGGCGGGGGCGGCGCCGACCCGTGCCACGTACGCCGACACGGTGCCGGGCACCCCGTCAAGGCGGGCGTCGAGTTCGTCCCAGGTCATGCGGCTGACCGTAGCGGATCGGCGACGGGGCGGCGGGCCGGGGCGATCGGTCGTACCGTGCGGGGATGACGGTTGCCGCCTACGACGCGCACGCCGACTGGTACGAGGCGTTCGCCACCGACACGTCCAGTGACTACATGACGCGGGTCCGCGATCTGCTCGGCGATCTGCTCGGCCCCGGCCCCGGCCGCTGCCTCGACCTGTGCTGCGGCACCGGGCTCCAGGCGGCGGAGCTGCGCCGGCTGGGCTGGGACCCGGTGGGGGTCGACCTGTCCGCCGGACAGCTGCGGCACGCCCGGCCGCGCCTGCCGGTGGCCCGCGCCGACGCGGCGGTGCTGCCGGTGGCCGACGCCTCGGTGCCGGCGGTGGCGTGCGTACTGGCCCACACCGACGTGCCCGACTACGCGGCGGTGATCGCCGAGGCCGCGCGGGTGCTCGCGCCGGGCGGGCGGTTCGTCCACGTGGGAGTACACCCGTGCTTCATCGGGGCGTTCGCCGACCGCTCCGACCCGCAGCGGATCGTGATCGACGGCGGCTACGCCGAGCGGGAGCGCAGCTTCCGGGCGTGGGCGCCCCACGGGGTGCGGGTGCGCGTCGGCGCGTGGCACGTGCCGCTGGCCGACCTGCTCAACGCGGTCACCGAGGCCGGCCTGACCCTGGTCCGCACGGCCGAGGCCGGTTCCGGTCCGGTGCCCGACCTGTTCGCCTTCCTCGCCACCCGCCCCGCCTGACCGCTACCGCCGGAAACGGCCGGAGCCCGGACCGCGCGGGGCGGTCCGGGCTCCGGGGGCGGCTGCGGTCGTACGTCAGCCGGCGTGCTTGCGGCGGGCGGCGGCCCGGCCACGGGCGGTCTGGTCGAGCACCACCTTGCGGATCCGGATCGCGGCCGGGGTGACCTCGACGCACTCGTCCTCGCGGCAGAACTCGAGGGCCTGCTCCAGCGACAGCTTGCGCGGCGGGATCAGCTTCTCGGTCTCGTCGGAGGTCGACGCGCGCATGTTGGTGAGCTTCTTCTCCTTGGTGATGTTGACGTCCATGTCGTCGGAGCGGGAGTTCTCCCCGACGATCATGCCCTCGTACACCTCGGTGGTCGGCTCGACGAAGAGCTGGCCGCGCTCCTGGAGGTTGATCATCGCGAACGACGTCACGGCGCCGGCCCGGTCGGCGACCAGGGAGCCGTTGTTGCGGGTGCGCAGCTCGCCGAACCACGGCTCGTACGACTCGAAGACGTGGTGCAGGATGCCGGTGCCCCGGGTGTCGGTGAGGAACTCGGTGCGGAAGCCGATCAGGCCCCGGGCCGGGACCAGCCACTCCATCCGGATCCAGCCGGTGCCGTGGTTGACCAACTGCTCCATCCGGCCCTTGCGGGTCGCCAGCAGCTGGGTGATCGCGCCCAGGTACTCCTCGGGGGCGTCGATGGTGAGCCGCTCGACCGGCTCGCAGGTCTTGCCGTCGATCTCCTTGGTGACGACCTGCGGCTTGCCGACGGTCAGCTCGAAGGACTCACGGCGCATCTGCTCGACCAGGATGGCCAGCGCCAGCTCGCCGCGGCCCTGCACCTCCCACGCGTCGGGGCGCTCGGTGGGCAGCACCCGCAGCGACACGTTGCCGACCAGCTCCTTGTCGAGCCGGTCCTTGACCATCCGGGCGGTGACCTTGGCGCCCTTGACCCGGCCGACCAGCGGCGAGGTGTTGGTGCCGATGGTCATCGAGATGGCCGGCTCGTCGACGGTGATCAGCGGCAGCGGGCGCGGGTCCTCCGCGTCGGCCAGGGTCTCACCGATCATGATCTCGGGGATGCCGGCGACGGCGATGATGTCGCCCGGGCCCGCCGAGTCGGCCGGCTTGCGCTCCAGGCCCTCGGTCATCAGCAGCTCGGAGATGCGGACCCGCTGGGTGTTGCCGTCGGTGCGGCACCAGGCCACGGTCTGACCCTTGCTGATGGTGCCCTGCCGCACCCGGCACAGCGCCAGCCGGCCGAGGAACGGGGAGGCGTCGAGGTTGGTGACGTGCGCCTGCAGCGGCGCGTCCTCCTCGTACGCGGGCGGCGGGATGGTGTCCAGCAGAGTGCGGAACAGCGGCTCCAGGCTGGTGCTGTCGTCGGGGACCGCGCCGTCGGCCGGCTGGGTCAGCGAGGCGATGCCGTCGCGGGCGCAGGCGTAGACGATCGGGAAGTCGATCTGCTCCTCGTCGGCGTCCAGGTCGAGGAAGAGCTCGTAGGTGTCGTCCACGACCTCCTTGATCCGGGCGTCGGGACGGTCCACCTTGTTGATCACCAGGATGATCGGCATGCGGGCCTTGAGCGCCTTGCGGAGCACGAACCGGGTCTGCGGCAGGGGGCCCTCGCTGGCGTCCACCAGCAGCACCACACCGTCGACCATGGTCAGGCCGCGCTCCACCTCGCCACCGAAGTCGGCGTGGCCGGGGGTGTCGATGATGTTGATGGTCACCGGGTCGGAGCCGTCGGCCGGCAGGTACCGCACGCCGGTGTTCTTGGCCAGGATGGTGATGCCCTTTTCCCGTTCGAGGTCCATCGAGTCCATGACCCGTTCGGTTACCTCGCCGCGGGCGCCGTAGGCGCCGGCCTGCCGCAACATGGCGTCGACCAGGGTCGTCTTGCCGTGGTCGACGTGGGCGATGATGGCGACGTTGCGGAGGTCGGTGCGAAGCTGCATACCCTCCATACTCCTGTCTGCGGTTGCCGGGGCACGCGTCGGGGTCTACCCGCGAATGACCCGGATCTCTGCCGAAACTGATGTTCCGACCGTTTCAGCGCCTGGCATGCTGACCCCCGTGGGAATGGGGGCCCGATGCACGACCTGCTGACCTCGCTGCAGGGCCTGCCGCCCCTGCTGATCTATGTGATCGCCGCGATTGTCGTCGCGGGGGAGACCGCCGTGATCTTCGGTCTGCTGGTGCCGGGCGAGGCGACCCTGTTGCTGATCGGCTTCCTAGCGTACGCGGGGACGCTGCGGCTCGTACCGGCGCTGCTGGTGATGATCCTTGCAGCAGTGATCGGCGACACACTGGCGTACCGGGCGGGCCGGCGGCACGGGCCCCGGCTGCGGGCCGGCCGGCTGGGCGCCCGGGTGGGGCACGAGCGGTGGAGCCGGGCGGACGCGATGCTCGGCCGGCTGGGCGGTCGCGGGGTGCTCACCGCCCGCTGGGTGGCCTTCGCCCGCACGCTGGTGCCTCGGCTGGCCGGGGCGGCCGGGATGCCGTACCGGCGGTTCGCGCCGTGGAACCTCGCCGGCGTGGTGACCTGGGTGGGCGGTTCGGTGCTCGCGGGCAACCTGGCGGGGGAGTCGTACGAGACGGTGTCCCGGCTGCTCGGGCGGGCCACGGGCGCGGTGCTGGTGCTGGTGGCCGCGCTGGTCGCCGTGGTGCTGGCGGGGCGGTGGCTGGGCCGCAACCCGGACCCGATCCGGGCGCTGGCGTCGCGGGCGGCGGGGCTGCGGCCGGTGCGCTGGCTCAGTGGCCGCTACGGGGTGCTGTTCTTCCTGCTCGCCATGCACGTCGGGCCGGCCTGGACGTTGCTGATCAACCTGGTCGCCGGCCTGCTGCTGCTCTTCGTGGCCGGGTTCGCCATCGCGTGGGTGCTCGGGGCGGTCGTGCGGCACAGCGGCCTGGCGGTGCTCGACGGCGCGATCGCCGACTGGTTCGCCGACCGGCGTACGCCCGGGGCGGTCGACGTGACGCTCGCGGTGGTCTCGGCGCTGCGCGGCTCGTCGCTGATCGTGCTGGTGGCCGTCGTCGCCGCGGTGCTGGCCTGGCGCAACCGGCCCTGGCGGGCGGACCTGCTCAGCGTGGTCGGCACGGTCGGGGCGTTCGTACCGCTGGTGGTGCTGGCCGTGGTGGTCGACCTGGCCGGGCCGGCGGCGGGCGGGCCGGACGGCCGCGGCGGCGCCCTGTTCCCGACGCAGAACGCCGTGGTGGCGGCCAGCCTCTGCACGCTGGCCTGGCTGTCGTCGCGGGGGGCGCGCTGGCCCGTGGCGGTGGCGGCCTGGACCGCCGCGGCTGCCGGCGTGGTCGGCATCGTCGGCGCCCGCCTCTACCTGGGGCTGAGCACCGCCAGCGGCAGCGCAACCACGGTGCTGCTCGGGGTGGCCTGGACGGCGCTGTTCATGGTCGCCTGGGCGACCCGCGACAAGGCGGTGGGCGACGACCCGGCGGAGTCGGCGCCGGTGGCGCTGCGCGCGGACGTCTGAGCCGACCCGGAGCGCCGGCGTGCCCGCACCACCTGAGCCGACCCGGGCCGACCGGCCTGCCGGCACCGACGGCAAGCGGGGGCCGTGGCGTCGCCGCCACGGCCCCCGCCGCCTCCCAGGGGCCGGTCAGTCCCGGGTGGTGACCGACTCGCGTCCCGGCGAGGCCTCGTCCTCGTCCCCGGCGGGTTCGCGCCTGATCCGCCCCGGCCACCAGAAGCGGTCGCCGAGCGTGAACGCCAGCGCCGGCACCAGGACCGTCCGGACGAGCAGGGTGTCCAGCAGGACGCCGATGCAGACGATGACCCCGATCTGGGTCAGCAGGAGCAGCGGCAGGACGCCGAGGACGGCGAAGACCG
The DNA here is from genome assembly GCF_059359355.1 of Micromonospora sp. ZG13. NCBI lineage: Bacteria > Bacillati > Actinomycetota > Actinomycetes > Micromonosporales > Micromonosporaceae > Micromonospora > Micromonospora sp. ZG13. Next base: position 83,852 of record NZ_JCADBQ010000005.1, on the reverse strand, counting down.
CCGCGAGCAGGATGCCGGCGCTGGTGATGACGCCGCCGGTCACCCGCAGGGCCGAGAGCATGCCGGCGCGGGTGCCGCTGCGCCGGGCGTCCTCGCGGGCCCGGGTGACGAGGAAGATGTTGTAGTCCACGCCGAGCGCCACCAGGAACACGAAGGCCAGCAGCAGCACGCCGCTGTCGAGCGCCGGCATGTCGAGCACGTGGTCGAAGAGCAGCCACGACGCGCCGATGCTGGCGAAGAACGAGGCGATCACCGTGAGTACGAGCAGCACCGGGGCGACCAGGCCGCGCAGGAGCAGCACCAGCACCGCGCCGACGAGCAGCAGGATGATCGGCAGGATCAGCCGCAGGTCCCTGCCGTTGGCCTCGTTCTCGTCGTAGGTGGCGGCGACGGCGCCACCTACCACCGCGCCGTCGAACGCGGGCGCGCCCTCGACCGCGGGCGGGGCGGAGTCGGGCACCGCCGCGACCGCGTCCCGCAGGGCCTCGACGGCCCGGCTCGCGGCGTCGGTGCCGGGCTCGGCCTCCAACACGACGTCGACCTGGGCGACCTGGGCGCCCGCCTCGCCGGGACGCGCGGAGGCCACGCCGGGGACCCCGGCGGCGGTGTCCGTGACGGCCCGTACCGCCGCGGGGGTGGTGAGCACGGCGACCGGCTGGGTCGTGCCCGCGGGGAAGGACCGCGCGAGGGTCTCCGCACCGGCGACGGCTTCCGGCTTGACCCGGAACTGCTCGGTCTCCGACAGGCCGGTGTTGATGCCGAGCCCGCCGAGGGCGAGCCCGGCGAGCAGCAGCGTCGCGAGCAGCGCGACCGGTGCGGGACGGCGCTCGACGGCGGCACCGAGCCGGCCCCACAGCCGGCCCTCGCGGACCTCTCCGCCGACCCGGGGCACGAACGGCCAGAACAGGCCGCGTCCGAAGATCACCAGGGCGGCCGGGAGGACGAACAGCGCCGAGAGCATGGCGAGGACGACGCCCGTCGCGCAGGCCACGGCGAGGGCGCGGTTGAGTTCCTGCTCCGACAGCAGCAGGGTGAGCACGCCGAGGACGACGGTGGAGCCGCTGGCGAGGATGGGTTCGGCGACCCGACGCAGCGCCGCGCGCATCGCCACGAAGCGGTCCTCCTCGCGGCGCAGTTCCTCCCGGTAACGGGCGATGAGCAGCAGGGCGTAGTTGGTGGCCGCGCCGAAGACGAGGACGCTGGCGATGCCGGTGACGGCGCCGCCGGGCAGGTTGATGCCGACGGCCGGGACGACCGTGTCGAGGGCGCGCAGCGTGAGCTGCTCGGTCGCGGCGACGACGACGAGCGGCACGATCCACAGGAACGGGCTGCGGTAGGTGATGAGCAGCAGCAGCGCCACGACGCCGGCGGTGACGGCGAGCAGCGTGGTGTCGGCGCCGTCGAAGACCTTGGTCAGGTCGGTGGCGAACGCGGGTCCGCCGGTGACCTCCACGTTCAGCCCGTCCGGCACGTCGTCCAGGGACGCGCGTAGCTGGTCGATCCGGCCGGCGACCTCCTCCTGCCCGCCGGCGGTCGACAGCGGTACGGCGACGAGTGCGACGGTGCCGTCGGGGGAGACCTGTGGCGGGCTGACCTGCCCGCCGACGGCGAACTGGCCGAGGTCACCGGACTGGCCGGTGAGGGCGGCGCGGTCGGCCTCGGTGAGGGCTGCCCGGTCGGCGCGGCTGACGACGACGATCGCCGGCTGGACGTCGCGGGAGGGCAGTCGATCCTGGAGGCGCTCCACCTGGGTCGACTGCCACTCGACGGAGAGGCCGGTGGACGAGACGGGCGCCGGGTTCTCGGGCTTGGGCAGCCCGAAGACGACCGCCCCGAAGACGATCGCGGCGACCACGGTGAGCCACGCGGTGAGCCGTCCGCGCGCCACGCGGGTGAACACTGACATCGGATGCCCTTCACGGTCTCTCGATGGATTTCGTACGACGCTCAAGACCTCGCGAACGACGCAAAGTGCCGACAGTCGAGTATCTTGATAAACGAGATTATCGACTGCTGAGTTATGCTGCAACCGGAACGGACGGCAGGAGGCGGCGACCGACGTGGCAGGTCACGGCATGTACCGGCGGCGCGACACGCGCCGCGAACGCCTCATCGCCGAGATCGGGGCCGAGCTGCGGCGCTACTCGGTCGACGCGCAGCACATCGGGCACGCCTTCGCCGGCCTGCACGGGCTCAACGCCACCGACCTCCAGGCGCTCATCGCGGTGATGGACGCCGAGCTGATCGGTCAGCCGATCACCCCCGGCCGCCTCGGCGAGCAGCTGAACCTGTCATCCGGCTCGGTCACCGCGCTGATCGACCGCCTGGAGCGCGCGGGGCACATCCGCCGCGACCGCGACACCGCCGACCGCCGCAAGGTCTTCCTGCACTACGCCGAGCGGGGCGCCGCCCTCGCCATGGACTTCTTCCGCCCCCTCGGCCGGCGTACCGACGACGTGATGGCCGGCTTCAGCGACGACGAGCTGGAGGTGGTGCACCGGTTCATGACCGCGATGACCACCTCCATGGCGGAGCACCGCGACGCGATACGCGCCGCCCGCGACGAGCCGGCCCGGCGCGCGAACGGCTGACGGCGTGCTCGACCGGCTGGCAACCCGCCTCGCCACCGCCGCCCTGCGGTTGCCGCCCGCGCGCACCCGGCGGGTCACCCTCACCCGGGGCATCCCGGTGCGGGTGCGCGACGGCGTGCCGCTGCGCACCGACCACTACGCCCCGGACCTGCCCGGCGCGCCCACCGTGCTGATCCGCACCCCGTACGGGCGGGGTGGACCCATGCGGCTGCTCGGCCGGCTCGCCGCCGAGCGCGGCTTCCACGTGGTGATCCAGTCCTGCCGCGGCACGTTCGGCTCGGGCGGCGTCTTCGACCCGCTGGTGCACGAACGCGAGGACGGGCTCGACACCCTCGACTGGCTGCGCCGCCAGCCCTGGTGGTCCGGCGCGTTCGGCATGTTCGGCGCCAGCTACCAGGGCTTCGTGCAGTGGGCCCTCGCCGCCGACGCCGGCGGGGAACTGCGCGCGATGGTCGCGGTGGTGACCGCGTCGGGCACCCGCGACTCGACGTACGCCGGGGAGTCCTTCGCCCTGGACACGGTGCTCACCTGGGCCGAGCTGCTCCAGGCGCAGACCGTGCCGTGGCTGGCCCGGCAGTGGGAACTCAAGCGCGGCCAGCCCCGGCTGGTCGCGGCCCTGGCCCACCTGCCGCTGGCCGAGGCGGACCGGGTGGCCACCGGCGTCACCGTGCCGTTCTTCCAGGAGTGGCTGCGCCATCACACCCCGGACGCCGACTACTGGCGGGCGCGGGTCTTCGGCGACCGGATCGCCGAGGTCCGCGCGCCGGTGGCGATGGTCAGTGGCTGGCACGACATCTTCCTGCCGGCCCAGCTGCGTGACTTCGCCGCGTTGCGGGCGGCCGGCAGGAGTCCCCGGTTGACGGTCGGGCCGTGGACCCACGGCAGCCCGGGGCTCTTCGTCGCGGCGCTGCGCGACGGGCTGGACCACCTCGACGCGCAGCTCGCCGGGCGGCGCCCGCGCGCGGGCGCCGCCGCCCCCGTACGGGGGCACGTCGGCGGTGCCGGCGGGGGCTGGCGGGACCTGCCCGACTGGCCGCCCCCGGCGGTGCCCACCCCGTGGCACCTGCACCCGGCGGGCGGACTCGACACCGCCGCACCGGTGCCGTCGGCGCCCGACGGCTTCCACTACGACCCGGCCGACCCGACGCCCTCGCTCGGCGGCCCGCTGCTCGTCGCCCAGCGGGCCGGCCCCGTGGACAACCGGCCGGTCGAGGCCCGGCCCGACGTGCTCACCTACACCAGCGCCCCGCTCGACGCGCCCGTCGAGGTGATCGGCCCGGTACGCGCCGAGATCCACCTGCGCAGCGAGCTGTCTCACCTGGACGTCTTCGTGCGACTGTGCGACGTGGACCGGCGCGGCCGGTCGTGGAACGTCTGCGACGGGCTGGTCCGGGTCGCCCCCGACCGGTTCGCCGCCGACGGGGCGGGCGTGGTGCGCGTACCCGTGGAACTCTGGCCCACCGCGCACCGCTTCGCGCCGGGGCACCGGCTGCGGGTGCAGGTCTCCGGCGGCGCCCACCCCCGCTACGCGCGCAACCCCGGCACCGGCGAAGCCCTCGGCTCGGCAGTCACCCTGCGTGCCGGATGGCGGGAGATCCTGCACGACCCACAGTGTCCGTCCGCAGTGGTCCTGCCGATCATGCCGGCGGCACCACAGCTTTCTCCCAATCGAAAAAACCCCGCCTGAGCTGGGCGTTCATCAATCGATGGGGCTATGGTTGGGCCAATGCCCGACGCTGTGCACCACTCGGTCGGGCCTGCCTGTGAGGCCCTCACGCCGCCTACGCGGTGTCACTGTCGTGCCCGGCCCCGACCATCCGCAAGGGGGAATCCCATGACGCGGGCACCGCAAAACCTGTTGGCCGTCCGCCGCCTGCTACTCGACCACCTCGACATCGATCCCGACAGATCCCGCGACCAGGACCTCGAACCCGCCGAGGTCGGCATCGTCGGCGACCCCGCCCACCGGGGCGGCTACCACTGCGGCTCCGACCGGGTCGTGACGCGGGACTACTCCGTCGTCGAGTCCTCCCGGGACTCGTCCGGCCTCACCCTCGACGCGTCCGCGCTCGACGTCGGGCCCTTCCGGGTCAGCGTCGGTGGGCGGACCCACGATCTGCGGAGCTTCTCCACCTGGTGCGTCGAGCAGTGCGCCGCGAACAGCGCGGACAGCCGCGACATCCGGGAGATCATTTACTCCCCGGACGGCAAGGTCGTCCGACGGTGGGACCGCCTGCGCAGGCGGACCAGCGGCGACAACTCCCACCTGTGGCACACCCACTTCAGCTTCTTCCGCGACTCGACCAAGGCCAACCGGGACCAGACGCCGCTGTTCCGCCGCTACCTGACCGCCATCGGACTGATCGCCCCACCCGCAGAGGAGTCCACCATGGAGCAGACCGACCAACTCGCCTACAAGACCGACGTGCCCACCCGTACCGTCGGTCAGGTCCTCGCCGACCTGGAGAACCTGCGCAACTGGCTGATCTCGCCCGTCGGAACGACGGGCCTGGTGAGCCCGCCGATGGATCAGTCGCCGTTGACACTCCTGCTTGCGATGGCGCGCGGCTACCCGGCCCTGGCCACCCAGGTCAAGGCCCTGACCGACGGCGACTTCAGCGACGAGCAGGCGATCATCGCCGGCGTGCTCGCCGGCCTGTCGCCGGAGCAGATCGCGGAGGCCATCCCGCCCACCATCGCCCAGCAGGTCACCGACGAACTGGCCCGCCGCCTGGCGGCCTGACCTCCCGCGTCCGCGTGCCGTCGCGCCCCCGGCGCTCGCGATCCGGCAACGGCAGTTGCGCAATAGCTGTTGCGCAACTGCCGTTGCGAATGTCAGGCTGGCGGCATGACGAACCCCGACGTGCGCCGCGTGACCGACTCGCGGGTCCTCGCCGCGTTGTCCCATCCGCTGCGCCGACGGTTGATGGACGTGCTCAAGGTGCACGGCCCGGCCACCGTCGGCCTGCTCGCCGAGCGGACCAGCCAGGCGCCAGCGAACGTCAGCCACCACCTCAAGGTGCTGGCCGGCGCCGAACTGGTCGAGGAAGCGCCCGAGCGGGCCCGCGACCGGCGGGAACGGTGGTGGCGCCTGGTCACCCGCGGCGTGCGCTGGTCCCAGTCGGACTTCGACGCCGACCCCGCCGCCCGGGCCGTCGCCGACGCCGCCATCTCGCTCAACCTGGACCGGCACGTCGCCCTCGCCCGGGCCTGGCACGCCACCGACGAGGCCAACCAGGCCGCCTGGCCGCAGGGCCCGTTCTCCACCGACCGCTGGCTGCACCTGACCGACGCGGAACTCGCCCGACTGGCCGAGGAGCTCAACGCCGTGCTCGCCCGGTGGGGCGAGCGCGACGTGCCCGACGACGGGCAGAAGCGCGAGCCGGTCTTCCTGTTCGCCTACGGGATCCCGGCCACGCCGTGACGCCACCCGCCCGCGCCACCCCGCCGGCTCGTACCGCCGAGGCCACGGCCGTCGGGTCGGCGGCCGGGCGCCACCCGCCCGCCGATTCGACGGTACGGGCCGCCGGCCCACCACCGGCGGCGACGCGGCCCCGGGGCGGGCTGCTGCGGCACCGGGACTTCCGGCTGCTCTGGGCCGGGCAGACGGCCAGCGCCGTCGGCAGCAACGTCACCGCCGTGGCGCTGCCCCTGGTCGCGGTGACGGTGCTCGACGCCAGCACCTTCGGCGTCGCGGTGCTCACCGCCGCCGCCTGGCTGCCGTGGCTGCTCGTCGGCCTGCCGGCCGGTGCCTGGGTGGACCGGCTGCCACGCCGGCCGCTCATGATCGCCTGCGACGTGCTCTCCGCGCTGCTGTTCCTCAGCGTTCCCGCCGCCGCCGCGCTCGGCGTGCTGACCGTGGCGCAGTTGCTGGTGGTGGCGTTGGGCGCCGGCCTCGCCCGGGTCTTCTTCGAGACCGCCGACCAGGTCTACCTGCCCGTGCTGCTGCGCCCCGAGCAGGTGCCGGAGGGCAACGCCAAGCTCCAGGCCACCCGGACCGCGAGCTACGTGCTCGGCCCCGGGCTCGCCGGCGCGGTCGCGCAGGCCGCCGGCGCGGTCATCGCGTTGCTGCTGGACGCGCTGAGCTTCCTGTTCTCCGCCGTGTGCCTGCTGCGCATCCGCACCGTCGAGCCGCGTCCCGTACGCGCCGGACCCGTGCGGTCGCTGCGGCGGGAGATCGGCGAGGGGATCCGGTTCGTCGTCCGGGACCCGTACCTGCGGGTGCTCACCGCATTCGGGGCGGCCAGCAACATCGGGCTGGTCGGCTACCAGGCCGTCCTGGTGGTCTTCCTGGTGCGGGAGGCGCGGCTCGCCCCGGCTCCCGTGGGCATGCTGGTCGCGGCGATGAGCCTCGGCGGCATCGTCGGTGCGCTGGCGGCCACCACGCTCGGCCGTCGGTTCGGCACCGCCCGCACCCTGCTCCTGGCGGCGGCGTTCACCGGGCCGCCGGCGTTGCTGATCCCGCTCGCCGGGCCCGGTGGCCGACTCGCCCTGCCGGCGATCGGCGGGATGCTGGTCAGCCTCGGGGTGGCGGTGGGCAACGTGCTCAAGGGCAGCTTCCGGCAGACCTACACGCCGCACCACCTGCTGGGCCGAGTCACTGTGAGCATGCACATGCTCAACTACGGCACGATCCCGCTGGCCGCGGTGGTGGCCGGGGTGATCGGCGCAGCCTACGGGGCCGGCACCGCGATCGCGGTGATGACGGGCTGGCTGGCGCTCACCCCGGCGATCCTGCTGATGGGGCCGCTGCGGCGGCGACGGGACCTGCCCGTCGCGCCGAAGCGGCCCTGAGAACGCGCTGCGGCGGCGGCCGGCGTCCGGCCGCCGCCACCGGCACGGGATCTACAGCGAACGGACGTTGTCCGCCTGCGGACCCTTCTGACCCTGGGTCACCTCGAACTCGACCTTCTGGCCCTCGTTCAGCTCCCGGTAACCGCTCGACGCGATGGCCGAGTAGTGGACGAACACGTCCGGCCCTCCGCCATCCTGCTCGATGAAGCCGAAGCCCTTTTCCGAGTTGAACCACTTAACCGTGCCGGTTGCCATGCATCTCTCCCTGTTCCAAAGCGGGTGACCCCGGTCTTCGACCGATGATCGCCCGGTGCCACCCCGAGAGTAGCTGGCCGAACCCGGATTTGCTGGCCGAAGTGCCGCAGGCGTTGCGGCAAACTCTCGGCGCGGGGGACGCGAAAGCCGGGCGGCGGCCGGCCGACTGGGGCATGCTTGCCCCGATGGGGAGTGCCACAGTCGACGCGCTGACCGAGCTGGAGCGGGAGATCGACGCTCCGGGCACCGGGCTGGACCGGCTGCGGCTGGTGCGGATCCCGTTCGTCCCCGAGGTGCGGCTGCACCTCGCCGAGGACGCCATCGTCTGGTGGGCCCGGATGGAGGCGCAGGCCGGGCACGCCCTGCCCCCGCCGTACTGGGCCTCGGTCTGGGCCGGCGGGCAGGCCCTCGCCCGCCACCTGCTGGACCACCCCGGCCTCGCCGCCGGCCGCCGGGTGCTCGATCTCGCCGCCGGCTCCGGCCTGGTCGCGATCGCCGCCGCGCTCGCCGGCGCCGAGCGGGTCGTCGCCAACGACATCGATCCCTACGCCGTGGCGGCGGTCACCGTCAACGCCCGGGCCAACCACGTGACGGTCGCGGCCGCCGGCGGCGACCTGCTCGACTCCGAACCCGACGGGACGGACCTGCTGGTTGCCGGCGACGTGCTCTACGACGCGACGATGGCGGCGCGGGTACTGCCCTTCCTGCGGCGGGCCGCCGCCACCGGCGCCGAGGTGCTGGTCGGCGACCCCGGGCGGGGCCACCTGCCACCGGGCCTGCTGGCGGCGGTGGCGAGCTACCCCGTGCCGACCACCGAGCCCTCGGTCGACTCGTCCGTGCGCCGGGTGCAGGTGCTGCGTCCCCGGTGACCCCGGCCCTCAGGGTCGACCCCGAGCCCGATACCAGGGGGCGCTGGGGGATCGGACCCGATGCTCCGGGTGGCCGGGCGGCCATAGCGTACGGGCATGGCGGATTGGCTGACCCAGCTCGGAGAACTCCCCACCACCCTGCTCATGGGGGTGCTCGGGGTGGTGATGCTCTTCGACGCCGTACCGCTGCTCGGGGTGCTGGTCCCCGGCGACGTGGCGATCCTCGCCGCGACGGGGGTCGGCGGACCGACCACCGGGGCCGCCACCTTCGCCGTGGTGGTGGCCGGCTGTCTGGCCGGCTGGTCGCTGAGCTTCCTCGCCGGCCGGCGGTACGGCGAGCAGCTGCGGCGCAGCCGCCTCGGCGGCTGGATCGGCGAGGCGCGCTGGGCGGCGGCGGAGGGGATCCTCCAGCGCGGGGGCGGCCGGATGGTCCTGGTCGCGCCCTTCCTGCCGGTGTTCAACGCGCTGCTGCCGCTGGCGGCCGGCGGGCTGCGGATGTCGTACCCGCGATTCCTCGGCTGCGCGACGCTCGGCGCGGCGGCCTGGGCCGGTCTCTACCTGGTGCTGGGCACCGCCTCACGGTCGGTGGCCGGGCTGCTGCCGGGGGAGTCCAGCCCGATGCTGGTCACCATGGCGGTCGGCCTGCTGCTGGCGGGCGTGGTGCTGATGGGTACGCGGCGGCGGCTGCGCGCCGTCACCGGCGCCTGAGCCGCCGCCCGGCGCGGACCGGCGGGGGGCCGGCCGGCGACGGAAGCCGGGGGCCGGCGGGGGGAGCGGGGGACCGACGGGGGGAGCGGGGCCGGGCGCGATCAGCGCCCGGCCCCGCTGCGGTTCACCAGCCCCGGGCGCGCCACTGGGGCAGCGCGGGGCGTTCCGCGCCGAGCGTGCCGTCCTTGCCGTGACCCGGGTAGAACCAGGTCTCGTCGGGCAGCCGGTCGAACAGCTTGTGCTCGACGTCGTCGATGAGCGCGCCGAAGCGCTCCGGGTCCTTGTCGGTGTTGCCCACCCCGCCCGGGAAAAGGCTGTCGCCGGTGAACAGGTGCGGCGTCCCGGCCGGATCCCGGTAGAGCAGCACGATCGAGCCGGGGGTGTGACCCTTGACGTGGATCACCTCCAGCGCGCAGTCGCCCACCGCCACGCTGTCGCCCTCGGCGAGCGTCGCGGCCTCGATCGGCAGCCCGGCCGCGTCGTCGGCGTGCACCAGCGCCCGGGCGCCCGTCTTGGCGACGACCTCCTCCAACGCCACCCAGTGGTCCATGTGCTGGTGGGTGGTGACCACGGTGGCCAGCCCCGCGTCGCCCACCAGCTCGAGCAGCCGGGGCGCCTCGTTGGCGGCGTCGATCAGCACCTGCTCGCCGGTCGCCCGGCAGCGCAGCAGGTAGGCGTTGTTGTCCATCGGGCCCACCGACACCTTCGTGATGGTGAGCCGGTCGAGCTCGCGTACGGCCGGCGTGCCGCCGGGCGTGACGTCTCCGCTGTAGGTCATGAGGTCGTCTATATCCATTCCGGTGGTTGCGGCAGGGGTCCGTCGGGGGTGACGGCCAGCACGGTGCCGGGGCTGCGGCCGATCAGCCAGGCGGCGATTTCGGGGGCGGCACCGGTGACCGTGGGCGCGGTGGCCCGGTCGCCGACGACGAGTTCGTGCCGGCTGCCGTCGAAGCGCAGCACCATCGGCGGTACGTCCGTCCGGCCCGCGAGGTCGCCGGCCACCTCGTGCAGCAGCCGGTGGCCGAACGCCTCGGGCCAGTCGGCCGGCCGGTAGCCGGCGTCGAGGTCCACGTGGTGCACCTCGATTTCGCGCAGCCGGCCCCAGACCAGCATGGCCGCCGGCCACGGGCCGCGCCGCGTCTGGACGGTGGCCGCCCACGCCTCGACCGGCATCGCGGCGACAGCCTCGGTGAACCGGTCGGCCGAGCGGCGCAGGTCGTCCAGGTGGGCCTCCGGCGGGCGGGGCGCGCCGGCCTCGATGTCGGCGTCCCGGGCCGTCGCGGACGCGTACATCGGGATCGGCTCGCCGGTGCGCGCCGCGGTGAGCAGGTTGACGAAGCCGTCGGCGTTGCGGGCCAGATGGGCCAGGACGTGCCCCCGGCTCCAGCCCGGTAGCAGCGACGCGGCGGCGAGGTCGGCGCCGTCGAAGGCGGCCGCGGTCCGCAGCAGACGGTCCGTGGCCCCGTCCACCTCGCCCGTCAGCAGAAGCGGATCCATGGTCACCCACCGACCCTATCCGCCGGGCCGCCCCGCGTCGCCGGGGAAATCGCTTTCGGCGCGTCGCGGCACGTCCTACCGTCGGCGTCGAACGCGGCACCGGAACGGCGGGGGAGGTGGTGACCATGCCGGTAGCAGTACGCGTGCGTCAACCGCTCCGACACCGATGAGGATGCCATGACCATCGATCTGACCGCCCTCGGCTGGGACGCCGACCGGGCGGCACACGTACCACGACGCGGCGGCCACCGACCGGGCCGGGTGGCCCGGGTGGACCGCGGCGTCTGCACCGTGCTGTGCGCGGACGGCCCGGTCCGCGCCACCCTGGGCGGGGCCGTCCTGGCCGCCGCCGCCCGCGACCTGACCCGGCTGCCCTGCGCGGGCGACTGGGTGCTGCTGGGCACCTGGCCGGACCGCAACGTCACCGTGGAGGCGGTGCTGCCCAGGCGCACCGCCCTCGTCCGGCGGACCGCCGGCAAGGACGCCAGCGGGCAGGTGCTGGCCGCCAACCTCGACGCCGCCGCCGTGGTGGAGCCCGTGCACCCCGAGCCGGACGTCGGCCGGATCGAGCGGCTGCTCTCGCTGGCGCACGAATCCGGCGCCCGGCCGCTGGTCGTGCTCACCAAGGCCGACCTGGCGGCCGACCCGGGGGCCGTCGCACGTCAGCTCGCCGGGGTCGCCCCCGGGGTGCCGGTGCTGGCCGTCAGCGCCGAGCACGGCACCGGGCTCGGCCCGCTGCGCGCCGAGGTGGCCCCCGGCCGCACGCTCGGCCTGCTCGGGCCGTCCGGGGCCGGCAAGTCGAGCCTGGTCAACGCGCTGGCGGGGGCGGCGCTGATGCCCACCCAGGCGATCCGGCGCGTCGACGGCAAGGGCCGGCACACCACCACCTGGCGGGCGCTGCTGCCGGTGCCGGGCGGGGGCGCCGTGCTGGACACCCCGGGCGTACGGGCGGTCGGCCTGCTGGACGGCTCGGCGGGGCTGGACCGGGCGTTCGCCGACATCGCCGAGCTGGCCACCGGCTGCCGCTACGCCGACTGCGGGCACGACGGGGAGCCCGCCTGCGCGGTGCGCGAGGCGCTGGAGAGCGGCGAGCTGCCGACGCGGCGCTGGGAGAGCTGGCGCAAGCTCCAGCGGGAGCTGGCCTTCGAGAGCCGGCGGCGGGAGGTCCGGCTGGCCGCGCAGCGGCGTGGCGGCTGGCGCGCGGGCCGGCGGCGGGCGGCCCGCCCCTGACGGAGGTACGCACGGGCGGGACCGGTCGACCACCGGTCCCGCCCGTTCCCTCGCGCGCGACGGACCGGCTTCCTCGCGCGCGACGGACCGGCTTCCTCGGGCGCTGCGGGCCGGCTTCCTCGGGCGCTGCGGGCCGGCTTCCTCGGGCGCTGCGGGCCGGCTTCCTCGGGGCGCGGCGGACCGGGCTGAGCTGGGGGAATGTGCCGGCGAGGGAAGTTGTCGTACCTCGGGGCTAGAGTTGCCGAGGCGCCTTTCTGCGCGCCCACAACCACTCAGACAACCGCTCAGACCAGCCTTGGAGCGGACATTTCCTCCTCATCTTCTTCTCCCGGGAGTACACGGACAGTGGCCGACCGACTGATCATCCGTGGCGCGCGCGAGCACAACCTGCGTGACGTCAGTCTCGACCTGCCCCGGGACGCCCTGATCGTGTTCACGGGGCTCTCCGGGTCGGGCAAGTCGAGCCTGGCCTTCGACACGATCTTCGCCGAGGGGCAGCGCCGCTACGTAGAATCGCTGTCGTCGTACGCGCGGCAGTTCCTCGGCCAGATGGACAAGCCGGACGTCGACTTCATCGAGGGTCTGAGCCCGGCGGTCTCCATCGACCAGAAGTCCACCTCGCGCAACCCGCGCTCGACGGTGGGCACCATCACCGAGGTCTACGACTACCTCCGGCTGCTCTTCGCCCGCATCGGCGAGCCGCACTGCCCGGTCTGCGGCGAGCGGATCTCCCGGCAGACCCCGCAGCAGATCGTCGACCGGGTCCTCGCCATGGCCGAGGGCACCAAGTTCATGGTGCTCTCGCCCGTGGTGCGCGGCCGCAAGGGCGAATACGTCGACCTGTTCGCCGAGCTCCAGGCCAAGGGCTACGCCCGGGCCCGGGTCGACGGCGTGGTGCACCCGCTCACCGAGCCGCCGAAGCTCAAGAAGCAGGAGAAGCACACCATCGAGGTGGTGATCGACCGGCTCACGGTCAAGCCGAGCGCCAAGCAGCGGCTGACCGACTCGGTCGAGGCCGCCCTGGGCCTGTCCAACGGCCTGGTCCTGCTCGACTTCGTCGACCTGCCGGAGGACGACCCGGAGCGCGAGCGGCGCTACTCCGAGCACCTGGCCTGCCCCAACGACCACCCGCTCGCGATCGAGGACCTGGAGCCCCGGGTCTTCTCCTTCAACGCGCCCTACGGCGCGTGTCCCGAGTGCACCGGCCTCGGCACCAAGAAGGAGGTCGACCCGGAGCTGGTCGTCCCCGACCCGGAGCGCACCCTGCGCGAGGGCGCGGTCCAGCCCTGGTCGACCGGGCACAACCTGGAATACTTCCTGCGCCTGCTGGAGGCCCTCGGCGCGGCCGAGCACTTCGACGTCGACACGCCGTGGCGGGCCCTGCCGTCGCGGGCGCAGAAGACGATCCTGCACGGCTCCGACGACCAGGTGCACGTGCGCTACCGCAACAAGTTCGGCCGCGAGCGCTCCTACTACACCGGCTTCGAGGGCGTGGTGCAGTGGATCGAGCGCCGGCACACCGACACCGAGTCGGAGTGGTCGCGGGAGAAGTACGAGGGCTACATGCGCGACGTGCCCTGCGCGGCCTGCGGTGGGGCCCGGCTCAAGCCCGAGGTGCTCGCGGTCACCCTGGCCGGCCGGAGCATCGCCGAGGTCTGCAACCTCTCCGTCGGGGAGGCCGCCGACCTGCTCGCCGGCATCGAGCTGACCGACCGGCAGAAGATGATCGCCGAGCGGGTGCTCAAGGAGATCAACGCCCGGCTGAAGTTCCTGCTCGACGTCGGTCTCGACTACCTCTCCCTGGACCGCCCGGCCGGCACCCTCTCCGGCGGCGAGGCGCAGCGCATCCGGCTGGCCACCCAGATCGGCTCCGGCCTGGTCGGGGTGCTCTACGTCCTCGACGAGCCGTCGATCGGGCTGCACCAGCGCGACAACCACCGGCTGATCGAGACCCTGGTCCGGCTGCGGGGCCTGGGCAACACGCTGATCGTGGTCGAGCACGACGAGGACACGATCCGCACGGCGGACTGGATCGTCGACATCGGCCCGGGCGCGGGTGAGCACGGCGGCAAGATCGTGCACAGCGGCTCCGTGCCGGCGCTGCTGGAGAACCCGGAGTCGGTGACCGGGGCCTACCTGTCGGGGCGCCGGTCGATCCCGACCCCCCAGGGGCGCCGCCCGCAGACCCCGGAGCGGGAGTTGGTGGTGCACGGCGCGCGCGAGCACAACCTGCGCAACCTGACCGTGTCGTTCCCGCTGGGCCAGCTCATCGCCGTCACCGGGGTCAGCGGCTCCGGCAAGTCGACGCTGGTCAACGACATCCTCTACGCGGTGCTGGCCAACCAGATCAACGGCGCCCGGCTGGTCCCCGGCCGGCACACCCGGGTCTCGGGGCTGGAGCACGTCGACAAGGTGGTCGGCGTCGACCAGTCGCCGATCGGCCGCACGCCGCGGTCCAACCCGGCCACCTACACGGGGGTCTGGGACCACGTCCGCAAGCTCTTCGCCGAGACCACCGAGGCCAAGGTCCGGGGGTACGGCCCCGGCCGGTTCTCGTTCAACGTCAAGGGCGGTCGCTGCGAGGCCTGCTCCGGCGACGGCACGATCAAGATCGAGATGAACTTCCTGCCCGACGTGTACGTCCCCTGCGAGGTCTGCAAGGGCGCCCGCTACAACCGGGAGACCCTGGAGGTGCACTACAAGGGCAAGACCGTCTCCGACGTGCTGGAGATGCCGATCGAGGAGGCGGCCGAGTTCTTCTCCGCCATCCCGGCCATCCACCGGCACCTCAAGACGCTGGTCGACGTCGGCCTCGGCTACGTACGGCTCGGCCAGCCCGCGCCCACGCTCTCCGGCGGCGAGGCACAGCGGGTCAAGCTCGCCTCCGAGTTGCAGAAGCGCTCGACGGGGCGGACGGTCTACGTCCTCGACGAGCCGACGACCGGCCTGCACTTCGAGGACATCCGCAAGCTGCTGATGGTGCTCGAAGGGCTGGTCGACAAGGGCAACACGGTGATCACCATCGAGCACAACCTCGACGTGATCAAGACCGCCGACTGGTTGATCGACATGGGTCCCGAGGGCGGCCACCGGGGCGGCACGGTGCTCGCCACCGGCACCCCCGAGGAGGTCGCCGAGGTGCCCGGCAGCCACACCGGCCAGTTCCTGCGTCAGGTGCTCAAGCTCGACGGCGAGGCGAAGGGCGCGGCGGCGGCCACCTCCCGGGCGGCCAAGGCCAACGGCACGAAGTCCCGCGCCCGTAAGGTGCCGGCCGGGGCGCGCTGACGGCGTGCTCCGCCCGGTCGGCCCCGGCCACGCGGCCCGCCCGCGGGGGCGGATCGCTGACGGGGTCACCCGGCGGGCCGTCGGCCCACCCGGGTGGCCCCGCGGTCGCCGATCGGGTGAACCGTCGGGCAGAGTGATCCGTGTACCCGAGTGTGGCCGCGGATCATGACCAGGCGGCGGCAGCCGAGAGAAGGGCGAGGCATGAGTGACGATCAGGGGCTGACCGGACCGGCGACGCGGACGCGACGCGCCCTCCTCACGGGCGCGGGCGCCGTCGGCGCGGCGGTGGTCCTGGCCGCCTGCGGCAGCGACGACTCCGGCGACGGGGCGGCCCCGACCAGCGGCGGCCCGGCGGTGCCCAGCACCGGTGACGCCGGCGGCGGCGACCGGGAGGGCGCCCAGTCGCTGGCCCGTACGGCCGACATCCCGGTCGGCGGCGGCACCGTCTATCCCGCGCAGGGCGTGGTGATCACCCAGCCCCGCGAGGGCGAGTTCAAGGGGTTCGACTCCATCTGCACCCACCAGGGCTGCCCGGTGACGAACGTCGACGGCGGCACCATCAACTGCACCTGCCACTTCAGCAAGTTCTCGATCGAGGACGGCTCGGTGAAGGGCGGCCCGGCCACCAAGCCGCTCCCGCCGAAGAACGTGAAGGTCACCGGCGACCAGATCTCGCTGGCCTGACCGAGGGAGCGGGGCCGCCGGCCCCGGCCCCACGGCCGCCGGCCCCGGTCACTCTGTCGCAGCGTTCGCGCCGGCCCTCGGCCGCTCGCCAGCCGCCCGCGGCGGGTCGCGCAGGGCGGCGGGCGGCAGGCGCCGCTCCAGCAGCAGGACGCCGACGACGCCGAGGGCGTTGAGCAGCGCCAGCGCCAGCCAGGGCGCGGCGGTGCCGGCCTCGTACAGGGCGCCGAAGAAGGCCGGCGCGACCATCGAGGCGAGGGCGAACGAGTACTGGAAGGCCGCCAGGTAGCGGCCCCGGGCGGCGACCGGTGCGGCGGCGGCGGCGAGCGCGGCGGACGCCGGCGCGTGCACCACCTCCGCGACGGTGAACAGCAGCGTCGCCGCGACCAGCAGCGCGGCCACCACGCCGAGGCGTCCCGGGCCGAGGGTGGCCATGGCGACTCCCCACACCGTCCACAGGGCCGCCGCCAGCGCGAGCGCGCGGGTGCGGCGGTGGCGCGGCAGGCGGGTGCCGACGGGCGCGGACAGCAGGGCGACGAGGAAGGCGTTGCCGGCCAGGACGGCGGAGGTCAGCCACGCGGGACCCCGCAGGTCCGTGAGCATCACCGTCGGCAGGGCCAGGCCGAGCATCATGCTGCTCAGCGCGAAGACGGTGTTCAGGCCGATGAGGGCGAGGAACGGGCGGTCCCGGACCAGCGTCGCGTACCCGCCCCGGCCGGATCCCGCCGGCCCACCGGCGGGCGGCGGGATGCGTACGCACACGGCGATCAGCACCGCGGCGAGGGCGAAGCAGGCCGCCGCCGCGTAGGCGACCGCGCGGTAGGTCGCCGCCCGCCCGTCGGCCACCACCATCCCGGTGGTCAGGCCCCCGACCGCCAGCCCGGCGGTACGGGCGCCGTTGCTGATCGCGTACCAGGTGTCGCGGGTCCAGCCGCCCGGGCTGCCGTCGGCGTGGTCGGCGACCGCCGTGAAGACGGTGGACCAGAAGAACCGCACGCCGACGGCGACCAGCGCCGCCGCCACGAAGACGCCGACCGGGCCCCGCACCCAGGCGTACGCCAGATAGCCGGCCGCCTGGAGCAGTTGCGAGGCGACGACCACCGGCAGCGCCCCCACCCGGTCCGCCAGCGACCCTGCCCACAGCGGTACCGGGAGGGTGAGTACCGTGGCCGCGCTGAGCAGCACACCGAGCAGCGCCAGGGGCACGTCGGTCAGCCGCAGGAAGTACACCAGCGACAGGGGCAGGAAGAGCCCGTTGCCGATGGAGTCGACGGTGAGCGCCGCCACGAGGACCGCGCCCCCTCGGCTGCGTCCCCCGGGGTGTGCGCCCATGTCCCCCGTGCCCCCCTCGCGTCTGCCCGGCCAGGGGCGGATGCTAGCCGGGAGCGGCTCCGGCGGCACCGCAATAACCCGGACCTCCGGCGCCGCAACGGCACCGGGCTCCGGCGCCGCAACCACCCCGGCTTCCGGCGTCGGGGCGGAACCGGCGTCCCCGGGGGCTGTCGGGGGCTCGGACTACGCTTGCTGGCGTGGCTGACCCCTCGACCTACCGTCCCGCGCCCGGCACCATCCCGGAGTCGCCGGGGGTCTACCGGTTCCGCGACGGCACCGGCCGGGTGATCTACGTCGGCAAGGCGAAGAACCTGCGCAGCCGGCTCAACTCCTACTTCG
This sequence comes from Micromonospora sp. ZG13, assembly GCF_059359355.1. Classification (NCBI taxonomy): domain Bacteria; kingdom Bacillati; phylum Actinomycetota; class Actinomycetes; order Micromonosporales; family Micromonosporaceae; genus Micromonospora; species Micromonospora sp. ZG13. The sequence goes on along the minus strand of NZ_JCADBQ010000005.1, from coordinate 66,271 downwards.
CCGACCTGTGGGGCCTGCACCAGCGCACGCAGCAGATGGTCACCACCGCCGAGTCGGTGGACTGGGTCACGGTGGGCACCGAGGTCGAGGCGCTCCAGCTCGAATACACCTGGATCAAGCAGTACGACCCGCGCTTCAACGTCCGCTACCGCGACGACAAGTCCTACCCCTACCTCGCGGTCACCCTCGACGAGGAGTTCCCCCGGTTGCAGGTGATGCGGGGCGCCAAGCGCAAGGGGGTGCGCTACTTCGGGCCCTACTCGCACGCCTGGGCGATCCGCGAGACGCTCGACCTGCTGCTGCGGGTCTTCCCGGCGCGCACCTGCTCCGCCGGGGTGTTCAAGCGGGCCAGCCAGGTCGGCCGCCCCTGCCTGCTCGGCTACATCGGCAAGTGCTCGGCCCCCTGCGTCGGCAGCGTCACGCCCGAGCGGCACCGGGAGATCGTCGACGGCTTCTGCGACTTCATGGCCGGGCGCACCGACACGATGGTGCGCCGGCTGGAGCGGGAGATGACCGACGCCAGCGAGCAGTTGGAGTTCGAGCGGGCGGCCCGGTTGCGCGACGACGTGGCCGCGCTGCGCCGGGCCATGGAGAAGCAGACCGTCGTGCTCGGCGACGGCACCGACGCCGACGTGGTCGCGTTCGCCGACGATCCCCTCGAGGCGGCGGTGCAGGTCTTCCACGTCCGCGACGGCCGGGTCCGTGGCCAGCGTGGCTGGGTGGTGGAGAAGACCGAGGAGTTGAGCACCGGCGACCTGGTGCACCACTTCTGCACCCAGGTCTACGGCGGCGAGCAGGGCGAGGCCGACGTGCCCCGCGAGCTGCTCGTGCCGGCGCTGCCCGCCGACGCCGACGCCCTGGCCGACTGGCTCTCCGGTCACCGGGGCAGCCGGGTGAGCCTGCGGGTGCCGCAGCGCGGCGACAAGCGGTCCCTGCTGGAGACGGTCGAGCGCAACGCCAAGGACGCCCTCGCCCGGCACAAGCTGCGCCGGGCCGGCGACCTGACCACCCGGAGCAAGGCGCTCGACGAGATCACCGAGGCGCTCGACATGCGCACCTCGCCGCTGCGCATCGAGTGTTTCGACATCTCGCAGATACAGGGCACCGACGTGGTGGCGAGCATGGTCGTCTTCGAGGACGGGCTGCCGCGCAAGAGCGAATACCGGCGCTTCATCATCCGTGGCGCCACCGACGACCTCTCCGCGATGTCCGAGGTGCTGCGCCGCCGCTTCGCCCGCTACCTCGACGCCCGCGCCGAGACCGGCGAGGCGGGCGTCGAGCCGGCCGACGACCCGGTCGCCCCGGCGGGGCAGCCCGCGCCGAGCGAGCCCCACCAGCCCGACGGGTCCGACGAGCGCACCGTCGGCGCCCTGATCGACCCGACCACCGGCCGGCCGCGCAGGTTCGCGTACCCGCCGCAGCTGGTGGTGGTCGACGGCGGTGCGCCGCAGGTCGCGGCGGCGGCCCAGGCCCTGGCGGAGCTGGGCATCGACGACGTGGCGCTGTGCGGCCTGGCCAAGCGGCTGGAGGAGGTCTGGCTGCCCGACGACGAGTTCCCGGTCATCCTGCCGCGTACCTCGGAGGGGCTCTACCTGCTGCAACGGGTACGCGACGAGGCGCACCGCTTCGCCATCACCTTCCACCGGCAGCGGCGCTCCAAGCGGATGACCGAGTCGGCGCTGGACAGGGTGCCCGGCCTGGGGGAGGTGCGGCGCAAGGCGCTGCTGCGGCACTTCGGCTCACTCAAGCGCCTCTCCGCCGCCACGGTGGAGGAGATCACCGAGGTGCCCGGCGTCGGCCGGCGCACCGCCGAGGCGATCCTCGCCGCGCTCGGTGGCGAGGCGAAGGCCCCGGCGGCGGACTGACCGCGCCGCCCCCGGCCCACGCGCGCCGAGGGCCGGCCGGATGGGTCCGCCGGGCACCAACCCGGCCGGGTGGCTCCGCCGGGCGGACGCCCACCAACCCGGCCGGGTGGCTCCGCCGTCGGCGGTCACTCCGCCGGCCGGTGGTCACTCCGCCAGGACCGCCAGGATCTGCTCGCCGTACTTCGCGAGCTTGTTCTCGCCGACGCCGCTGACCGCGGACAGCTCGGCCAGCGACGTCGGCGCGTCGGTGGCGATCTGCCGCAGCGTGGCGTCGTGGAAGATCACGTACGCCGGGACGCCCTGTTCCTTCGCGGCGGCTCCCCGCCAGGCGCGCAGCCGCTCGAAGACCCCGGCCGCCGCCGGGGAGAGCTCGGCGACGACGGTGGCCGCCCCGCGCGGCTTGCTCGACCGCGACGACGCGACCTTCTCCGGCTCGCGGCGCATCATCACCGTGCGGCGGCGGCCCAGCACCTCGGCGCTGGCCTCGGTCAGGGCCAGCGTGCCGTAGTCGCCCTCGACGGCCAACAGGCCCTCGGCCAGCAGTTGCCGCACCACGCCGCGCCACTCGGCCTCGCGCAGCTCGCCGCCGATGCCGAACACGGTCAGGGAGTCGTGGCCGTACTGGGTGACCTTGTCCGTCGTGCGGCCGAGCAGGATGTCGACGCAGTGCCCCGCGCCGAAGCGCTGGTTGCGTTCCCGGTCGAGCCGGTAGACCGTGGAGAGCAGCTTCTGTGCCGCGACGGTGCCGTCCCAGGACTCCGGCGGGGTGAGGCAGGTGTCGCAGTTGCCGCAGGCGGCCGTCGCCTTCTCGCCGAAGTAGTCGAGCAGCTGGCCGCGCCGGCAACGGACCGTCTCGCAGAGGGCGAGCATCGCGTCGAGGTGGGCCGCGAGGTTGCGCCGGTGCGCGAGGTCACCGTCGGAGGTCTCGATCATCTTGCGCTGCTGCACCACGTCCTGGAGCCCGTACGCCAGCCAGGCGGTCGACGGCAGCCCGTCACGCCCGGCGCGACCGGTCTCCTGGTAGTAGCCCTCGACCGACTTGGGCAGGTCGAGGTGGGCGACGAAACGGACGTCGGGCTTGTCGATGCCCATGCCGAACGCGATGGTCGCCACCATCACCAGGCCGTCCTCGCGCAGGAACCGCTGCTGGTTGCGCGCGCGGGTCGCCGCGTCGAGCCCGGCGTGGTAGGGCAGCGCGGTGACGCCGTTGGCGGCCAGGAAGTCCGCCGTCTTCTCCACGGAGGCGCGCGAGAGGCAGTAGACGATGCCCGCGTCGCCGGGGTGCTCGTCGCGCAGCAGGCTCAGCAGCTGCTTGCGCGGCTCGCGCTTGGGCACGATCCGGTACTGGATGTTGGGCCGGTCGAAGCTGGCCACGAAGTGCCGGGCGTCGGTGAGCTTGAGCCGGGTGGCGATCTCGTCGCGGGTCGCACTGGTCGCGGTGGCGGTGAGCGCGATGCGGGGCACGTCCGGCCAGCGCTCGTGCAGCATCGACAGGGCGAGGTAGTCGGGGCGGAAGTCGTGCCCCCACTGCGACACGCAGTGCGCCTCGTCGATGGCGAACAGGGCGATGCGGCCCCGGTCGAGCAGCTGCTGCACGCCTCGGGTGCCCAGCGCCTCGGGGGCGAGGTAGAGCAGGTCCAGCTCGCCGGCGACGAACGCCCGCTCCACGGTGCGGCGGGCGTCGAGATCCTGGGTGGAGTTGAGGAAGCCGGCCCGCACGCCGACCGCCGTCAGCGCGTCGACCTGGTCCTGCATCAGCGCGATCAGGGGGGAGACCACCACCGCCACGCCGTCGCGGACCAGCGCCGGGATCTGGTAGCACAGCGACTTGCCGCCGCCGGTGGGCATCAGGACCAGCGCGTCGCCGCCGGCCACCACGTGGTCGATGACCTCCTGCTGGAAGCCGCGGAAGGCGTCGTAGCCGAAGACCCGGCGCAGCACCTCCAGGGCGGCGGAGGAGCGCAGGTCGGTGGGGGAAGCCATCCGGGGATTCTACGAACCTCCCCCGACAGCCGGTGCGGGTGAGCGGCCCGGGCGCGCCGGGCGGCCGGCACCGCGGGCGTACGACGGCTGGCCCGGCGCGGCGGGATAGAGTCGCTGATTGACCACGCGCGGCCGGGGGTGCCGGCCGCGGCGCCAGGGCTTGGGGGTAGCGGGTGAGCGAGGCGCGTACGGCCGAGGAACGGAGCGTGACGGTGACCGGGCAGCACACACCGGCGGAGTCGGACACCACCCTGGTGGTGGTCACCGGTCTCTCCGGCGGCGGTCGCAGCACGGTGGCGAGGGCGTTGGAGAACGTCGGGTTCTACGTGGTGGACAACCTGCCCCAGGCGCTCATGCTCGACATGGCCGAGCTGGCGTTCAAGGCGGGCGGGGCGGCCCGGCGTACGGCGATGGTGCTGGACGTGCGCTCGCGCGCCTTCTCCACCGACCTGGCGGGGGCGATCCGGGAGCTGAAGGAGCGCGGCTTCTCGCCCCGGGTCGTCTTCGTCGACGCCGACGACGAGGTGCTGATCCGCCGGTTCGAGAGCGTCCGGCGCTCGCACCCGTTGCAGGGCGACGGGCGCCTCGCCGACGGCATCGCGGTCGAGCGCGGCCTGCTGGAGGAGGCCCGCGACCAGGCGGACGTGATCATCGACACCAGCCACCTGAACGTCAACCAGCTGCGCCGGCGCGTCGAGGAGCTCTTCGGCGGCGAGGACGCCCGCCGGCTGCGTGTCACCGTGCTCTCCTTCGGCTTCAAGTACGGCCTGCCGCCCGACGCCGACTTCGTGCTCGACGCCCGGTTCCTGCCCAATCCGTACTGGGTGCCGGAGCTGCGCGAGCACACCGGCCGCGAGGAGGCGGTCAGCTCGTACGTGCTCGGGCAGGAGGGCGCGGACGCCTTCGTCGGCTCGTACGCGGACCTGGTCAACGCCACCACCGTCGGCTTCGAGCGCGAGGGCAAGCGCTACCTGACCGTGGCGGTCGGCTGCACGGGCGGCAAGCACCGCAGCGTCGCCATCGCCGAGGAGCTGGCGGCCCGGCTGCGCCACTCCGGTCTGGCCGCCAACGCCCAGCACCGCGACCTGGGGCGCGAGTGACGGCGACGCGCGTGGTCGCGTTCGGCGGCGGGCACGGCCTGTCCGCCTCGCTGCGTGCCCTGCGCCGCTGCGCCCCCGAGCTGGACCTGGACATCACGGCGGTGGTCACCGTCGGCGACGACGGCGGCTCCAGCGGCCGGCTGCGCGCGGAGCGGGGCGGCCTGCCCCCGGGCGACCTGCGGCAGGCGCTCGTGGCGCTGGCCGGGGACCACCCGGCCACCCGCCGCAGCGCGGGGCTCTTCCAGCACCGCTTCGCCGAGGTGCCGGCGCCGCGCGTCGCCGACCCGGCTTCGCCCGCAGGCGGGTCGGGGGCGGCCCTGCCGCACGTCCCCGGCGCGGCCGTTCCCGCCCGGGCCGGGAGCGCCGGTGGACGGCCGGGTGCCGACGGTGTCGGGCTGGCCGGGCACGCGGTGGGCAACCTGGTGCTGTGTGGGCTGATGGAGCTGCTCGGCGACCCGGTGGCCGCCCTGGAGCACGCGGGCGCGATGCTCGGCGCGGTGGGCCGGGTGCTGCCGATGTCGTGCGAGCCGGTGGGGATCGAGGCGCGGGTGCGCGGCGCCGATCCGCGCCGGCCGGACGAGGTGCGTACGGTCACCGGCCAGCACCAGGTCGCGGTGACCACCGGTCGGGTGGAGTCGTTGCGGCTCACCCCGGCCGCGCCGGAGGCCTGCCCGCAGGCGGTCGCCGCGATCGGCGCGGCCGACTGGCTGATCTTCGGGCCGGGCAGCTGGTACACGAGCGTGCTGCCGCACCTGCTGGTGCCGCAGCTCGCCGCCGCGATCGTCGCCAGCCCGGCGCGGCGGCTCGTCACGTTGAACCTCGCCGCCGAGAAGGAGACCTCCGGGCTCTCCCAGGCCGACCATCTGGCCGCGCTGCGCGCGTACCTGCCGGAGCTGAGGGTCGACCGTGTGGTCGCCGATTCCAAGGCGGCGGGTGACCCCGAACCGGTCGAACGTGCGGCAGAATCGCTGGGTGCCCGCCTGGTCCTCGCTCCCGTCGCGGTCACCGACGGCACTCCCCGTCATGATCCGGCCGCCCTGGGCGCCGCACTGGTGCCTGTCCTGGGCGCCGATCGTTAGACACGTACGTAATCTCCGGCGACACGCCGGAACAGGTCCGTGAGGGGACGCACAATGGCGATGACGGCTGCGGTCAAGGACGAGCTGAGTCGGGTCGACGTGCCCAAGCCCTGCTGCCGGCGGGCGGAGATGGCGGCGCTGCTGCGCTTCGCCGGCGGGCTGCACATCGTCTCCGGTCGGGTCGTGGTGGAGGCCGAACTCGACACGGGGGCGGTGGCCCGGCGGCTGCGACGGGAGATCGCGGAGGTCTACGGCTATCCGAGCGAGATCCACGTGCTCGCGTCCGGTGGCCTGCGCAAGGGCAGCCACTTCATCGTGCGGGTGGTCAAGGACGGTGAGGCCCTCGCGCGGCAGACGGGGCTGCTCGACGTGCGGGGACGCCCCGTGCGGGGCCTGCCGCCGCACGTCGTGGCCGCGAACGTCTGCTGCGCGGTGTCGGCGTGGCGTGGCGCGTTCATGGCGCACGGCTCGCTGACGGAGCCGGGTCGCTCCAGCGCGCTGGAGATCACCTGCCCCGGCCCGGAGTCGGCGCTGGCCCTGGTGGGCGCGGCCCGGCGCATCGGCATCACCGCCAAGAACCGCGAGGTGCGCGGCGTGGACCGGGTGGTGGTCAAGGACGGCGACGCGATCGCCGCGCTGCTCACCCGGATCGGCGCCCACTCCAGCGTGCTGGCCTGGGAGGAGCGCCGGGTACGCCGCGAGGTGCGGGCCACGGCCAACCGGCTGGCCAACTTCGACGACGCCAACCTGCGCCGCTCGGCGCGGGCCGCGGTCGCCGCCGCCGCCCGGGTGACCCGGGCGCTGGAGATCCTCGCCGAGGACGCGCCCAACCACCTCACCTCGGCCGGCCGGCTGCGCCTGGAGCACCGGCAGGCCTCGTTGGAGGAGCTGGGCGCGCTGGCCGACCCGCCGCTGACCAAGGACGCCATCGCCGGCCGGATCCGCCGGTTGCTCGCGCTGGCCGACAAGCGGGCCCGGGACCTGGGCATCCCGGATACGGAAGCGGCCGTCACGCCCGACATGCTCGTGGTCTGATAGGACGGAGCGGGTCGGCGGTGCCGGTGGGGCCACCACCCGGCGCTGCACTGCGCCGCACGCTCGGATAGGGTCGCTGCGTACGGCAAGGAGGCCGGCACAGGCATTCCTCGCCGTGCACACCGCCTCGGGCGGTCAGGTCCTTCGAGACCGCGGCGGGGTGGCCGAGATGAATCGTCAACGGCCGGCTCCAACGGTCGGCGCACACACCTCCGCCGGCCCGGGTCTGACGCCGGCGGACCAGAACGCAAGGAGATGGGACCTGTGACCATCCGGGTTGGCATCAACGGCTTCGGCCGGATCGGCCGCAACTTCTTCCGGGCAGTGCTGGCGTCCGGCGCTGACATCGAGGTCGTGGCGGTCAACGACCTGACCGACAACGCGACGCTCGCCCACCTGCTCAAGTACGACAGCATCCTGGGCCGCCTCCCGCACGAGGTGAAGGCCACCGCCGACGAGATCACCGTGGGTGGCAAGACCATCAAGGCGTACGCCGAGAAGGACCCGTCGAAGCTGCCGTGGGGCGAGGTCGGCGCGGACGTCGTCATCGAGTCCACCGGCTTCTTCACCGACGCCACCAAGGCGAAGGCGCACGTCGACGGCGGGGCCAAGAAGGTCATCATCTCCGCTCCGGCGAAGAACGAGGACGTCACGGTTGTCATGGGCGTCAACCACGACCAGTACGACCCGGCCAAGCACACCATCATCTCGAACGCCTCCTGCACCACCAACTGCCTGGCGCCGATGGCGAAGGTCCTGCACGACACGTTCGGCATCCAGCACGGCCTGATGACGACGATCCACGCGTACACCCAGGACCAGAACCTCCAGGACGCGCCGCACAAGGACCTGCGTCGGGCCCGCGCCGCCGCGCTGAACATCGTGCCGACCTCGACCGGCGCGGCGAAGGCGATCGGCCTGGTGCTGCCGGAGCTCAAGGGCAAGCTGGACGGCTACGCGCTGCGCGTGCCGATCCCGACCGGCTCGGCCACCGACCTCACGGTCGACGTCGCCCGGGAGACCACGGTGGACGAGGTCAACGCCGCGCTGAAGGCCGCCGCCGAGGGGCCGCTCAAGGGCGTCCTGGTCTACAACGAGGACCCGATCGTCTCCGCCGACATCGTCACCGACCCGGCGTCGTGCATCTTCGACGCGCCGCTGACCAAGGTTGTCGGTAACCAGGTCAAGGTCGTCGGCTGGTACGACAACGAGTGGGGCTACTCGAACCGCCTGGTCGACCTGGTCAAGCTGGTCGGTCAGTCGCTGTGAGCATCCGTACCCTCGACGACCTGCTCGCCGAGGGGGTGTCGGGTCGGCGCGTGCTGGTGCGCGCCGACCTGAACGTCCCGCTCGACAAGCAGACCGGCGACATCACCGACGACGGCCGCATCCGGGCCGTGCTGCCGACCCTCAGCGCCCTCACCGGAGCCGGCGCCAAGGTGGTCGTCTGCTCGCACCTGGGCCGCCCGAAGGGCGCGCCGGACCCGCAGTTCAGCCTGGGCCCGGTCGCCGGGCGGCTCGGTGAGCTGCTCGGCACGCGGGTGCACTTCGCCACCGACACCGTCGGCGATGCCGCCCGCTCCACCGTGGACGCGCTCGCCGACGGCGAGGTCGCGCTGCTGGAGAACCTGCGCTTCAACGCCGGTGAGACCAGCAAGGACGACGCCGAGCGGGGCGCCTTCGCCGACCAGCTCGCCGCGTTCGGCGACGCCTACGTCGACGACGCGTTCGGCGCGGTGCACCGCAAGCACGCCAGCGTGCACGACGTGCCGGCCCGGCTGCCGCACGTCGCCGGCCGGCTGGTGCTGCGCGAGGTGGAGGTCCTGTCCCGGCTGACCGGCGAGCCGGAGCGCCCGTACGTGGTGGTGCTCGGTGGCTCGAAGGTCTCCGACAAGCTGGCGGTGATCGAGGCGCTGCTGCCGACGGTCGACCGGCTGCTGATCGGCGGCGGCATGTGCTTCACCTTCCTCAAGGCCCAGGGCCACGAGGTGGGCTCCTCGCTGCTGGAGGAGGAGATGGTCGAGACCTGCCGCAACCTGCTGGAGCGCTCCGAGGGCAAGATCATGCTCCCGGTCGACGTGGTGGCCGCGGACGCGTTCGCCCCGGACGCCGCGCACGACACCGTGCCGGCCGACGGCATCCCGAGCAAGCGGGTCGGGCTCGACATCGGGCCGGAGACGGTCGCCGGCTTCGCCGCCGCCCTCAAGGGCGCGCGGACGATCTTCTGGAACGGCCCGATGGGCGTGTTCGAGATGCCGGCGTTCGCCCACGGCACCCGGGGGATCGCCGAGACGATCGCCAAGGCCGACGCGTTCACGGTCGTCGGTGGCGGTGACTCCGCCGCCGCGGTCCGGGCGCTCGGGCTGGACGAGTCGTCCTTCGGGCACATCTCCACCGGCGGTGGCGCCTCCCTGGAATACCTGGAGGGCAAGACCCTCCCCGGCATCGCGGCCCTGGAGAACTGATGGCGAGCGTCACCCGCCGGCCCCTGATGGCCGGCAACTGGAAGATGAACTGCAACCACCTCGAGGCCAACCTGCTGGTGCAGAAGCTGGCGGCCAGCCTCACCGAGAAGCAGCTCACCGACGTCGAGACGGTGGTCCTGCCGCCGTTCACCGACCTGCGTACGGTCCAGACCGCCGTCGACGGCGACAAGCTGCTCATCGGCTACGGCGCGCAGGACCTCTCGCCGCACGCGTCGGGGGCCTACACCGGCGACATCTCCGGCTCCATGCTGGCGAAGCTCGGCTGCACGTACGTGGTGATCGGGCACTCCGAGCGGCGGGCCTACCACCACGAGGACGACGCGGTCGTCAACGCCAAGGTGCAGGCGGCGCTGACCCACGGGCTCACCCCGATCCTCTGCGTGGGGGAGGGGCTCGACGTGCGCGACCAGGGCACCCACGTGGCGCACTGCAGCGACCAGCTCGACGGCGCCCTGAAGGGGCTGACCGCCGAGCAGGTGGCGAAGGTCGTGGTGGCCTACGAGCCGGTCTGGGCGATCGGCACGGGCAAGACGGCCACCCCCGACGACGCCCAGGAGGTGTGCGGCGCGGTCCGTCAGCGCCTGGCCGAGTCCTTCGGTCAGGACACCGCCGACACGGTCCGGGTCCTCTACGGCGGGTCGGTCAAGTCCTCCAACGTCGCGGCGATCATGGCCCAGCCGGACGTCGACGGGGCGTTGGTGGGCGGCGCGAGCCTGGACGCCGAGGAGTTCGCGAAGATCTGCCGGTTCCCGGAGCACATCTCCCGCTGATCGCTCGCTATCCTTGACTCCGCCCGTCCGTCGGTCGGTGCCACCGTGCCCGATCTGCCCGGGCGAGGATCGTAACGAGAGGACTGACCCCAGCCATGCCGATCTGGTTCGCATACACGTTGATCGTGTTGCTGGTCATCACGAGCGTTCTGTTGACCATGCTGATCCTGCTGCACCGCGGTAAGGGCGGCGGGTTGTCGAGCATGTTCGGCGGTGGCGTCAGCTCCAGCCTCGCCGGGTCCTCGGTGGCGGAGAAGAACCTCGACCGCTACACCGTCCTGGTGGGCATCGTCTGGTTCGCCTGCATCGTCGGGCTGGGGCTCTGGCTCCGCCTCCAGATGGCCAGCGGCACGGTCTGAGCCCGCCGAGTCGTAGAATCTGCGCGCGGTCCGTCACCGACGGGCCGCGCGCAGTTCGTTCCACCCGCTGCACCGCGTCGCCCGCCGCCCCTCCGGCGGCGGTTCCCCTCCGACGACAGGAGCGAGCAGCCGTGCCCATTGGCAACGTCATCCGGGGCACCCGGGTCGGGTCCGCGCCGGACCACCGCGCCCAACGCCACCAGCCGGCCCCGTGCCGGACGGTGACCTACTGGTGCCGCAACGCCCACCGCACCGAGATCCGGCTCGCCGCCGAGGTCGAGGTGCCGCAGGTGTGGGACTGCCCGCGCTGCGGCCTGCCGGCCGGCCGGGACGCGCAGAACCCGCCGGGCCGCGCCCGTCCCGAGCCCTACAAGACCCACCTGGCGTACGTGAAGGAGCGGCGCACCGCCGAGGAGGGCGAGGCCATCCTGGCCGAGGCCCTCGCCGCCCTGCGCCGCCGGCGGGGCCGTCCCGCCGGCTAGACGACTTTCCCCGCCCACGGCGGACAGCGAAGGACCCCTCGTCGCCGCCAGGGCGCGGACGAGGGGTCCTCCGTTGTTCAGCGCAGGCTGCGCAGGCGGGCCGGCACGTCGGCCGCCGCCGCCCGGTCCAGCAGCCAGAGGGTACGGCCGGTGCCCTGCACGCCGGCCGCCGGCAGTTGCACCGGCCCCGCCCCGGCCAGCGCCATGCCGACCGCCCGGGCCTTGTCGGACCCGCTGGCCACGAGCCAGACCTCCTCGGCGGTGTTGATCGCCGGGAGGGTCAGCGTGGTCCGCACCGGTGGGGGCTTCGGGCTGCCCCGCACCGCGCTGACCGGCCGGCTGTCGTGGTGCACCGGATGCTCGGGGAAGACCGAGGCGACGTGCCCGTCCTCGCCGACGCCCAGCATCAGCACGTCGAAGTGGGGGAGCGCGGCGTGGCCCGGACGCGCCGCGCGGGCCAGCTCCTGGGCGTAGCGGGCCGCCGCCTCCTCCGGGTCCGGCCCGGCCGGGCCGTCGGAGGCCGGCATGGGGTGCACCCGGGCCGGGTCCAGCGGCACCGCGTCCAGCAGCGTGGCGCGCGCCTGGGTCTCGTTGCGCTCGGGGTCGCCGGCGGGCAGGAACCGCTCGTCGCCCCACCAGACGTCCACCCGCGACCAGTCGACGGCGTCGCGGGCCGGCAGCGCCGCCACCGCCCGGTGCACCGCCGCGGCTATCCGCCCGCCGGTCAGCACCACCGACGCGTGACCCCGCTCGGCCTGTGCGTCGAGCAGCTTGACCAGCAACCGGGCGGCCACCGCCTGGGCCAGCAGGTCGGCGTCGGCGTGGACGGCGACACTCGCCTCACTCATCTGTGTGCCTTCGTTTCTCCGGCCGCCGCGCGGCCGGTCTTCCGTGGTGCCCCCGACAGTCGGGCGCTCAGTGCTGGGCGCTCGTACCCACGTGCGCCGTGACCCCCGCCTCGGCCCGCTGGGCGGTGGCCGGGTCCTTCCAGACGTGCACCCGCTGCGGCGGGCGCTGGTCGAGGTCGGTCAGCCCGGCCGCCGTACCCAGCGCCTCCGCGTACACCTGGTCGGCGTCGAGCCGGCGCAACTCCTCGGCCAGTTCGTCGCCGAGCGGCCGCCGGACGAGCGGCAGCTGCCGGTCCTCCTGGCCGGTACGGCGGAACGTCGCCACGCTGTCGTCGCGGGTGAGCGTCAGCGTGTCGCCGTTGGCGCAGCGCAGCTGCACCTCGCGCATCCGGGGGGACGCGTCGCTGTGCTCCCACGTCGGCCGGATGCCGAGCCGCGCGGCCAGCCATCCCTGCATCAGCGCGGCGGTCGGGTCGCTCGGCGGTGCCACCACGGTCGCCTCGGTGACCCTGGCCTGGGTGGTGTCGAAGGCCCCCGCCACGAGGGTGCGCCACGGGGTGATCCGGGTCCAGGCCAGGTCGGTGTCGCCGGGCGCGTAGTCCCGGGCCCGCTGGCGCAGCGCCTCGATCGGGTCGGCGGCCTGCGCGCTGTCGGTGATCCGCCGGTCGGCCACCACGCCGAGGAAGTCCGTGGAGATCTCGGTCGGCGGCTCGCCGTGCCACCACGTCACCACCGGTACGTCCGGCACCAGCAGCGGCATCACCACCGACTCGGCGTGCAGGGCCAGCCGTCCGTACATCCGGGTGACCACCGCCTCGCACGGGCCGAGCCGGCCGCCGACGACGATCTCCGCGTCCAGCCGGTTGCGTTCGCGCTCCACGTCGGTGCGGACCACCACCAGCAGCCGGCAGGGGTGGGCGGCGGCGGCTATCGTCGCCGCCGCCTCCGCCTCGCGGACCCGCTTCTCGTCCACCACGACGATCAGGGTGAGCGCCATGCCGCTGGCCACCCCGCCGGCGCTGCGCCGCTCGGCGGCGAGCGCCTTGACCACCTCGTTCCCGGTGGTGTCCCACAGGCCGATCACTGGAGCCTCCTGGTTTGCTCGCTGCGCCTGCTCACGGCACCTGCCTTCGTTCGCGACCGCGAGGCTCGCAGAACCGGCTCACTCCTCGCGCTCACGCGCGCCGCCAGGCGCGGCCCTCACGGGCCAGCATCTCGTCGGCGGCCCGGGGGCCCCACTCGCCGGCCCGGTACGGCTCCGGGGTGGTGCCCGCCCACGCGTGCTCCAGCGGGTCCACCACCTGCCAGCTCTGCTCGACCTCGGCGGCGTCGGGGAAGAGCGTGCGGTCGCCGATCAGCACGTCCAGCACGAGCCGCTCGTACGCCTCGGGGCTGGCCTCGGTGAACGCCTCGCCGTACTGGAAGTCCATGGCGATGTCGCGGACCTCCATCGTGGTGCCGGGCACCTTGGAGCCGAACTTGAGCACCACGCCCTCATCCGGCTGCACCCGGATGACGAGCTGGTTGTTGCCCAGCGACTCCATGTCGGCCTCGTTGAATGGCAGGTGCGGCGCCCGCTTGAACATGATGGCGACCTCGGTGACGCGCCGCGGTAGCCGCTTGCCGGCCCGGATGTAGAACGGCACCTCCGCCCAGCGGCGGTTCTGGATGCCGAGCCGGACGGCCACGTAGGTCTCCGTGGTGGAGTCCTCCGGGACGCCCTCCTCCTCCAGGTACCCGACGGCGCGCTCGCCGCCCACCCAGCCGGGCAGGTACTGGCCGCGTACGGTGCCCTCGGCGACGTCCTTGGGCAGGGTGATCGCCCGGAGCACCTTGAGCTTCTCCGTGCGGATCTCGTCGGCGTCGAAGCTCGTCGGCTCCTCCATCGCCACCAGCGCCAGCAGCTGGAGCAGGTGGTTCTGGAACACGTCGCGGGCCGCGCCGGCCGAGTCGTAGAAGCCGGCGCGGGTGCCGATGCCGACGTCCTCGGCCATGGTGATCTGCACCGAGTCGACGTACTTGGAGTTCCACAGCGGCTCGAACAGGTTGTTGGCGAACCGCAGGGCGAGGATGTTCTGGACGGTCTCCTTGCCCAGGTAGTGGTCGATGCGGAAGACGTCCTTGCGGGTGAAGACGTCGTCGACCAGGTCGTTGAGCGCCTTCGCCGACGGCAGGTCGTGCCCGAAGGGCTTCTCCACCACCACCCGGCGCCAGCCGCCGGACTTGGCGTTGTCGGCCATCCCGGTGCGGGCCAGCTGCTTGAGGACCACGGGGAACGCCGCCGGGGGGATGGAGAAGTAGAAGGCGGCGTTGCCCGGGATGCCGTGCGTCTGGCGCAGCTCGTCCAGCATCTCGGAGAGGTGGTCGAACGCGGCGTCGTCGTCGAACGAGCCGCCGACGAACTTGATGTTGCCCGCCAGGCGCGCCCACACCTCCTCCCGCCAGGGGGTGCGGGCGTGCTTCTTTGCCGCCTCGTGGGCGAGCGACTCGAAGTCCCCGTCGCCCCAGTCCCGGCGGGCGAAGCCGAGCACGGCGAAGCCCGGGGGCAGCAGCCCCCGGTTCGCCAGGTCGTACACGGCCGGGAGGAGCTTCTTGCGGGCCAGGTCACCGGTGACGCCGAAGATCACCAGAGCGCACGACTCCGGGATCCTCGGCAGCCGGCGGTCCTGCGGGTCGCGCAGCGGGTTCACACCGCCTCCTCGCTCCGCGTCGTCCATGGTCCTCATCGTCACGCCCGCAACGCCCCGGCCGCATCGAGCAGCTGGGCCACGCCCGCCGACCGGTCGGTCAGGTGCAGCCGGACCACCGGGCGCTCCCGCTCGGCCAGGGCCTGCCGGTCGCCGGCGGCCTGCGCCGCCTGCAACTCGCCGAAGGTGTACGGCCGCCCCGGCACCGGCAGGTCGTCGACGACCGCGCCGGTGAGCTGGAGGTAGCTGCCGACCTGCGGACCGCCCTTGTGGTACTGGCCGGTGGAGTGCAGGAACCGCGGGCCCCAACCGAAGGTGACGGGACGGCCGGCGGCGCCGGCCAGCAGCGGCCGCAGCCGGGCCGCGTCGGCGTCGGCGAACCGGTCGAGGTACGCCATCACCGCGAGGTAGCCGTCGTCGCCCGCCCCGTCGATCAGCAGGCGCAGCACGCCGGCCAGGTCGCCCGGGGCGCCCTGCGGCGCGTACACCTCGATCGCGCCCTCGGTGAACGACGGCGTCTCCGCCGGCGGACCCGAGGCGAGGATCCGGTTGGTGTTCTCCTTGCTCTCGGTGACGTTGGGCTGGTTGAACGGGTCGATGCCCAGCACCACGCCGGCGATCGCGGTGGCGTACTCCCAGGCCAGGAACTGCGCGCCGAGCGGGCCGTTGACCGCCACGTCGGCGTCGACGCCGCCGGCCGGGACGGCGCCGGCGGGCAGCGCGCCGCCGTAGGTCACGGTGAGCACGTCGTCGCCGGCGGCGCCGGGGCTCTGCGGCGACTCCACGACGACCGGCAGGATGCCGACGCCGGCCTTGCCGGTGGACTCGGCGATGAGCTGCTCCGCCCAGTCGCCGAGGCCCTCGATGCCGGTGCCGTCGGAGATCAGGGCGACCTTGTCCCGGCCCATGGTGGCCGCGGCCCCGAGCGCCGCGCCGAGCGCCAGGCCCGGGTTGTCGCGGTCCCCGCCCAGCGACCGCGCCAGCGCGTCGGCCTGGTCGAGCAGCTCGCCCACCTCGACGCCGGCCAGCGCCGACGGGACCAGCCCGAACGCGGTCAGCGCGGAGTAGCGGCCGCCGACGTTCGGGTCGGCGAGCACCGTGAAGGCACCCATCTCGGCGGCGGTCTGCTCCAGGGGCGAACCCGGGTCGGTGACGACCACGAAGTGCCGGCCGGCCTCCGCCTCGGTCATCCCCGCGTCGAGGAACGCCTGCCAGTAGGCCCGGCGGTGGCTGTCGGTCTCGACCGTCGAGCCGGACTTGCTGGCCACCACCACCACGGTGCGCTCCAGCCGGTCGGCCAGCGCCGCCCGGACCTGTCCCGGGTCGGTGGTGTCGAGCACCGTCAGCTGCTTGCCGAGGGTGCGGGCGATGACCTCGGGGGCCAGCGACGAGCCGCCCATCCCGGCGAGCACCACGTGGTCCAGGTCGGCCAGCTCCGCCTTCAGCTCGGCGAGCTGGGGGAGCAGCTCCCGGCTGCGCAGGTGGGTGTCCACCCAGCCGAGGCGGATCTTCGCCTCGGCCTCGGCGTCCGGGCCCCACAGGGTCGGGTCCTTCGCGGCCAGCTTGCCCGGCACGCCGGCACCGACCAGCGCCTCCCGGGTGGAGGCGGGCGCCGACTTGTCGACGGTGTCGGCCCCGTGCACGGAGAGCCCGGCGGCGGCCTCGACCGCCCCGGCCAGCAGGTCACTCACGCGTTACCTCCCGCCTGCTGCGCGGCCTGCGCGTTGCCCTTCGCGGCGTCGCCCGGGTGCCCGGCGCCCCGGCCCGCGGCCGACAGCGACTTGCGGACGCCGTCGAGCAGTTCCTGCCAGCTCGTCTCGAACTTCTCCACGCCCTCGCGCTCCAGGGTCTCGATCACGTCGGCCACGTCGATCCCGACCGACTCCAGGTCCGCGAAGACCTTGCGGGCCTCGTCGTACGAGCCGGTGATGGTGTCGCCGCGGGTCTCGCCGTGGTCGGCGTACGCGTGCACGACCGGCTCCGGCATGGTGTTGACCGTGCCGGGGGCGATCAGCTCCTCGACGTAGATGACGTCCCGGTAGTCCGGGTTCTTGGTCGAGGTGGAGGCCCACAGCGGCCGCTGCGGGTGGGCGCCGGCGTCGGCGAGCGCCTGCCACCGGTCGGAGGAGAACACCTCGCCGTAGCGCTCGTACGCCAGCTTGGCGTTGGCGACGGCGGCCTTGCCGCGCAGCGCCTTGGCCTCGTCGGAGCCGAGCTTCTCCAGGCGCTTGTCGATCTCGCTGTCGACGCGGGAGACGAAGAACGAGGCGACCGAGCCGATCTTCGACAGGTCGTGGCCGTTGGCCTTGGCCTTCTCGAGACCGGCCAGGAACGCCTCCATCACCTGCGAGTAGCGCTCCAGCCCGAAGATCAGCGTGACGTTGACGCTGATCCCCTCGGCCAGGGTGGCGGTGATGGCCGGCAGGCCGGCCTCGGTGGCCGGGATCTTGATGAAGAGATTGGGCCGGTCGACCAGCCACCACAGCGCCTTGGCCTCGGCGACCGTCCTGTCGGTCTCGTGGGCCAGCCGCGGGTCCACCTCGATGGAGACCCGGCCGTCGACGCCGCCGCTGCCCTCGTACGACGGGCGCATCACGTCGCACGCCCACCGCACGTCGTACGTGGTGAGCATGCGTACGGCCTCCTCGACCTCCACGCCACGGGCGGCGAGGTCGCGCAGTTGCCAGTCGTACTCGTCGGCGTCGCTCAGCGCCTTGGCGAAGATCGTCGGGTTGGTGGTCACCCCGGCCACGTGCTTCTCCCGGCGGAGCTGGTCCAGCCCGCCGGAGGACAGCCGTACCCGGGAAAGGTCGTCGAGCCAGACCGCCACGCCTGCGGCGGTGAGTTCACTAAGCCTGTCCGTCATGCCGTCCACGCTCCCCTCAGTTGCCGGTCGTGAAACCGGTGATGTCGCCCATCCGGGTCAGCGCCGCGTGCGCGGCGGCCACGATCCGGTCGGGGGTGAAGCCGAACTGCTCGAAGAGCACGGAGTGCGGGGCGCTCGCGCCGTAGTGCTCCAGGCTCACGCTCTCGCCGCAGTCGCCGACGATGCCGTGCCAGGACATGGCGATGCCCGCCTCCACGCTCACCCGTGCCTTTACCCCGCGCGGCAGTACCGACTCCCGGTACGCCTCGTCCTGCTCGAAGAACCACTCCTGGCAGGGCATCGAGACGACCCGGGTGGGGGTGCCGTCGGCCTCCAGCCGCTCGCGGGCGGTGAGGCAGAGCTGCACCTCGGAGCCGGTGCCGATGAGGATCACCTGCGGCTTGCCGTTGGACGCCTCCGCCAGCACGTAGCCGCCCTTGGTCACGCCCTCCGCGCCGGCCAGGGCCGAGCGGTCCATCGTCGGCAGCGCCTGCCGGCTCAGCGCCAGCGCCGTCGGCCGGTCGGTGTGCTCCAGGGCCTGCCGCCAGGCCCAGACCGTCTCGTTGGCGTCGGCCGGCCGGACCACGTCCAGGCCGGGGATGGCGCGCAGCGCGGTCAGGTGCTCCACCGGCTGGTGCGTGGGGCCGTCCTCGCCGAGGCCGATCGAGTCGTGCGTCCAGACGTAGACCACCGGCAGCTTCATCAGCGCGGCGAGGCGCACCGCCGGGCGCATGTAGTCGCTGAACACCAGGAAGGTGCCGCCGTACGGGCGGGTGCCGCCGTGCAGCGCGATGCCGTTGAGGATCGCACCCATGGCGTGCTCACGGATGCCGAAGTGCAGCGTGCGGCCGTACTCGTGGCCGGGGAAGCCCTTGGTGGCGTGGACGGCGGGGACGAAGGACGGCTCGCCCTTCATGGTGGTGTTGTTGCTCTCCGCCAGGTCGGCCGAGCCACCCCACAGCTCCGGCAGCACTCCGGCGAGCGCCTCCAGGACCTTGCCGGAGGCGGCCCGGGTGGCGACGCCCTTGGCGTCGGCCGGGAACTCCGGCAGCGCCTCGGTCCAGCCGCTCGGCAGGATCCGCCCGGCCATCCGGTCGTAGAGCGCGTGACGCTCCGGGTTGGCCTTCGCCCAGCCGTCGAACGCCGTGGTCCACTCCTGCTGGGCCCGGGCGCCGCGCTCCATCACCGTGCGGGCGTGGCCGAGCATCTCCTCGTCGACCTCGAAGGTCCGCGCCGGGTCGAAGCCGAGGAGCTTCTTGGTGGCGGCCACCTCGTCGCCGCCCAGCGCCGAACCGTGGATCTTGCCGGTGTTCTTCTTGTTGGGCGCGGGCCAGCCGATGATGGTGCGCAGCGCGATGAAGGAGGGGCGGCCGGTCTCGGCCTTCGCCGCCAGCAGCGCCCGGTGCAGGGCCTCGACGTCCTCGTGGTAGTCGCCCTGGTCGGCGTCGCCGGCGCGCCAGTCGACGGTCTGCACGTGCCAGCCGTACGCCTCGTAACGGGCCGCGACGTCCTCGCTCTTGGCGATCCGGGTGTCGTCCTCGATCGAGATCTCGTTGTCGTCGTAGATCACCGTGAGGTTGCCGAGCTGCTGGTGCCCGGCGAGCGCGCTCGCCTCGTGGCTGATGCCCTCCTCGATGTCGCCGTCGGAGACGATGCACCAGATGTCGTGGTCGAAGACCGACCGGCCCGGCTCGGCCTCCGGGTCGAACAGGCCGCGCTCGCGGCGAGCGGCCATCGCCATGCCGACCGCGTTGCCGAGGCCCTGCCCGAGCGGCCCGGTGGTGGTCTCCACGCCGGGGGTGTGCCCGTGCTCGGGGTGGCCCGGGGTCAGCGAGCCCCACTGCCGCAGCGACTCCAGGTCCTGCAGGGCCAGCGGGTAGCCGGAGAGGAAGAGCTGGATGTAGAGGGTGAGGCTGGAGTGGCCCGCGGAGAGCACGAAGCGGTCCCGGCCGGGCCAGTTCGGGTCGGCCGGGTTATGGCGCATGACCCGGTTGAAGAGCAGGTAGGCCGCGGGCGCGAGGCTCATCGCGGTGCCCGGGTGGCCGTTGCCGGATTTCTCCACGGCGTCCATGGCCAGTACGCGGACGGTGTCGACGGCCCGGCGGTCGAGGTCGGACCAGTTGAGTGCGGGGTGCTCAGATCGGTTGGCAGCCACGATGGTTGTGCTCCTCGGCAGATGGGCGGAACCCTCAGTGATGACCCTATCGAGCGGTCCTAAACGTCCGCCCAGGGATCTCTGCATGCCGGTCTGTACTGGTCGGCACCGCTGACCGGTACCGGCCCGACGGTGTGACGGCCCGCACCGTTGTCGGGTCGCCCGGGCAGCCAAAACGACGACGCGTAGTCTGTGGTGCGGTGTGTGGCCCCACCCGGGTCCGGCCGATCCGACCTCCCCTGCCGACGCCGGAAGGTGGCAATCCGTGAGCATGATCACCGAGCGCCCCGTCAGCAACTCTGCCGGGCAGCCGCCGGTGCGGACCACGGTGGAGACGTCGGCGGTGGCCCGCCGGGACGTCCGCGCGGTGGTCTCGGCCTACGTGACGCTGACCAAGCCGCGGATCGTGGAGCTGCTCCTCGTCACCACGGTTCCGGCGATGATGCTCGCGGACGGCGGGATGCCGTCGCTCTGGCTGGTGGCCGTGGTGCTGGTCGGCGGCTCGCTCGCGGCCGGCGCGGCCAGCGTCATCAACTGCTACATCGACCGCGACATCGACCAGCTGATGCGGCGCACCAAGCGTCGCCCGCTGCCGGCGCACACCGTGACGCCGCGCAACGCGCTGATCTTCGGGCTGGTGCTGGCGGCGGTGTCGGTCGCGATGATGGCGGCGTTCACCAACCTGCTGGCCGCCGGGCTCACGCTGGCCGCGATCGTCTACTACGACGTCGTCTACACCCTCTGGCTCAAGCGCACCACGACGGCGAACACGTTCTGGGGCGGGGCCTGCGGGGCGGCGCCGGTGCTGATCGGCTGGGCGGCGGTGACCGGGACGCTCGCCCCGGCCGCGTGGGCGCTGTTCGCGGTGGTCTTCTTCTGGCAGATGCCGCACTTCTACCCGCTGGCGATGAAGTACAAGGACGACTACGCCCGGGCCGGCATCCCGATGCTGCCGGTGGTGGCCTCCACCCGGCGGGTGAACGCCGAGATCATCGGCTTCGCCTGGCTGACCGTGGCGTCCTCGCTGGCCGTGTGGCCGCTGGGGATGAGCCTGATCTACGGCGTTCCCGCCGTGGTGGTGGGCGCGATCTTCGTGGTGGAGGCGCACAAGCTGGCCCGCCGGGTCGCGCGGGGGCAGGCCGTCAAGCCGATGCGGCTGTTCCACTGGTCGACCACCTACCTGACCATCCTCTTCGCCGCCGTCGCGCTCGACGCCCTTATCTGACCGGACCGCGGCGCGCCGCCCCGACCGCGGCGCGCCGCCCCGACCGCGGCGCGCCGCCCCGACCGGGCCGCGCCGGCCCCCTGACGGGGCCGCGCCGCGCCGCGCCGGGTCCGCTTGCGGATCGTGGGTCGGGTCCGGCCGCCGCTGCCGTACCGCAAAGTCATTGTTGTGTATGCCTTGTCCGGGTTTCCCGTCACATCGGTGACACCGTTCGCATCGGTCCTGAACCGCTTCGGATGCCCCGGGCCGGGCCGGTTCGGGACGACGTTTTGGCATGATAAGTAGGGATGATCAGGGCATATCGTCTGTGGTTCTCCTTAAACCTGCGGGTAATTGGCATCACAAAAGGTTCATGGTTCTCGCCCGCCCGGGTGGAAGTCTGCTTACGCTTCGCGTCATGGCAGATGGTTCCGATACGACGCTGACGGCCGAGCAGACCCCCGGGCACGCCCCGCAGGGCCTGGTCGCGGGCATCAAGTCGTTCGCCGCCGGTCACGGCGGGGCGAAGGCGGTCATCGAGTACGTCGGCAAGCGTGGCGCGCGCATCGTCCTCGTGGGTGAGGACGGGGTGTGGGGCGACCAGTTCGCCGACGACACCGTCGTGGCGCGGCAGGCCTGCGCGACGGCGGGAGTCACCGTCGAGAACGCCTGGGAGCGTGAACTGATGGACCAGATGCGTCCGAGCAACGACCTCTGGCGGTCGATGGCCCGGCGCACGATGGCCCGTTGACATAAATTGACCGACCACCACCAGTCGACCCGGGGGAAACCCCGGGTCGCTCTCATAACCTGTGCCGATCTGCCGGACCTCGACCCCGACGACCGGCTGCTGCTCGACCCGCTGGTCCGCCGCGGGGTGACCGCCGACGTGCTGGACTGGGCCGACCCGGGCGCCGACTGGCCCGCGTACGACCTGGCGGTGCTCCGCTCGCCGTGGGACTACGCGCTGCGGCGCGACGAGTTCGTCGCCTGGGCGTCGCGGGTTCCCGCCCTGGCCAACCCGGCGGACGTCGTGCGCTGGAACACCGACAAGCGGTACCTGGCCGAGCTGTCCGCGGCGGGGGTGCCGACCGTGCCGACGTCCTGGGTCGCGCCGGGGGAGGACTGGCAGCCGCCCGCCGCCCACGGCGAGTACGTCGTCAAGCCGGCCGTCAGCGCGGGCAGCCAGGACACCGGCCGCTACGACCTGGCCGATCCGTACCACCGGGAACTGGCCGTGGCGCACGTGCGGCGGCTGTCGGACGCCGGGCGGCTGGCCATGGTGCAGCCGTACCTCGACGCCGTCGACACGGCCGGCGAGACGGCCCTGCTCTTCCTGGCCGGCCCGGACGGCCCGACGTTCAGCCACGCGATCCGCAAGGGGCCGATGCTGACCGGCCCGGACCTCGGGGTCGACGGGCTGCACCGGCCCGAGGAGATCACCGCCCGCACCGCGACCGCCGCGCAGTTGGCGGTGGCCGACCGGGCCCTCGCGGCGGTGCCCGGCGGGTCGGGGCGCCTGCTCTACGCCCGGGTGGACCTCATCCCGGGCCCGGACGGCGCGCCGGTCCTGGTGGAACTGGAGCTGACCGAGCCGTCGCTGTTCCTCGGCCACGCCGACGGGGCCGCCGACCGGCTGGCCGACGCGATCCTGCTCCACCTGGGTCGCGCCGCCGGCTGACCGGCCCGCCAGGTGCGCGGCCGGACGGGCCGGGGAGCGCTCAGGCGGCGACCGGGACGGCCCGGTCGACGGCGTCCGGGGCCGGCGACGGCGCGACCGGGCGGCGCTCGCGGGTGGACCACTGCACCGACAGGGTGGCCAGCAGGACCAGGCAGGAGCCCAGCATGTGCGCGCCCACCAGCAGCGCCGGCAGGTTGGTGAAGTACTGCACGAAGCCGATCAGGCCCTGACCCAGCTCGACGGCGACGAGCACCAGCGCGGCCCGCGCGGCCCGCTGCGCGCCGACCGCGCGGAAGGCGAAGACCAGCGCCACGGACAGGCCGATGAGCAGGAAGACGCTGTCGGCGTGCACCTGGGAGATCGTCTCGGGGTCGAGCCCGTTGCGGGCGGCGCCCTGGTCGCCCGCGTGCGGGCCGCTGCCCGTCACCCAGGTGCCGATCACCAGCACCGCCGCGCTGACCACGGTGGTGAGCGCGGTGAGGGTCCGCAGCGGGGCCGGCACGACGGCCACCGGCGGGCCCGCCGGGTCCTTGATCCGCCGCCACAGGGCGTACGCGGCCGCGATCACCAGCATCGAGGCGAGGAAGTGCAGGCCGACCACCCACGGGTTGAGGTTGGTGAGCACGGTGATCCCGCCGACGACCGCCTGGGCCGGGATGCCGAAGAGCACCGCGACCGCGAGCGGGATCAGCTCCCGCCGACGGGGGCGGTGCAGCAGCACGGCCACCAGCACCGCCAGCGCGATGATGCCGACCGCGAAGGTGAGCAGGCGGTTGCCGAACTCGATCACCCCGTGCACGCCCATCTCGGAGGTCGTGACGTACGAGTCGTCGGTGCACCGGGGCCAGGTCGGGCAGCCGAGGCCCGACGCGGTGAGCCGGACGGCCCCGCCGGTGACGACGATGCCCACGTTCGCGATGATCGAGGCGAGCGCGAGACGGCGCAGCAGGGCGGTGGAGACCGGGAACCGGACGGATCGCTTCACGGCGCAAATCCTACGCACCGTAGTGGAGCACGATCGGGTGACTCCGCCCGTGCGGTGGTTCGGATCACCGGGACCCGGTTTGCGGGCCTCGGCCGAATTACGTAACGTTGGCGTTGTGAAATACGTGGCGGGGCTCTCCGGGGACCGGCCGACGGCCACCACCCCGGCCGCCGGCCGGTCCGCGTCCGTCGCGGACCTCTCCACCCGCGACCGGGTCACCCAGCTGCTGCTGGAGCGCGGCGCGACCACCGCCGCGCAGCTCGGCTCGGCGCTCGGGCTCAGCCCGGCCGCGATCCGCCGGCACCTCGACGCGATGCTCGCCGACGGCGACGTGCTCGCCCGCGAGCAGACCGTCCGGGGTCACCGCGGCCGCGGCCGGCCGGCGAAGGTCTTCCTGCTGACCGACGCGGCCCGGGTCCGCTGCGGCACCCACCACTACGACAACATGGCCACCGCCGCGCTGCGCTGGATCTCCCGCAACGGCGGCGCCGAGGCGGTCGAGGCGTTCGCGGCCGACCAGGTCGCCGCGCTGGAGGCCCGCTGCCGGGCCGCCATGGAGGACGCCGGCGACGACCCGCTCGCGCGGGCCGAGGCACTCGCCGGAGCGCTGACCGCCGAGGGCTACGCTGCGAACGCGTCCACGATCGCCTCCGGCGGCCAGCTCTGTCAGCACCACTGCCCGGTGGCGCACGTGGCCGCCGAGTTCCCCCAGCTGTGCGAGGCCGAGACCGCGGTCATCTCCCGCCTGGTCGGCACCCACGTGCAGCGCCTGGCCACCATCGCCCACGGCGACGGGGTGTGCACCACGCACATCCCCACCCAGCCGGGGCGTGCCCGTTCCGGTAAGACCGTCACCACTGTGAGGACAGATAGATGACCGAGCAGATCGTCCAGCCCCTGACGCAGGAAGAGCAGCTCGCCGCCCTGGGTCGCTACGAGTACGGCTGGGCCGACCCCGACGTCGCCGGGGCGGTCGCCCAGCGCGGCCTCGACGAGGCGGTGGTGCGGGACATCTCGGCCAAGAAGAACGAGCCGGCCTGGATGCTCGACCTGCGACTGAAGGGCCTGCGGCTGTTCGGCCGCAAGCCGATGCCCGCCTGGGGCGCCGACCTCACGGGGATCGACTTCGACAACATCAAGTACTTCGTGCGGTCCACCGAGAAGCAGGCCACCAGCTGGGAGGACCTGCCGGAGGACATCAAGAACACCTACGACCGGCTGGGCATCCCCGAGGCGGAGAAGCAGCGCCTGGTCGCGGGCGTCGCGGCGCAGTACGAGTCCGAGGTCGTCTACCACAAGATCCGTGAGGACCTCGAGGAGCAGGGTGTCATCTTCCTGGACACCGACACCGCGCTGCGCGAGCACGAGGACGTCTTCAAGGAGTACTTCGGCACGGTGATCCCGGTCGGCGACAACAAGTTCGCCGCGCTGAACACGTCCGTGTGGTCCGGCGGCTCGTTCATCTACGTGCCGAAGGGCGTGCACGTGGAGATCCCGTTGCAGGCCTACTTCCGGATCAACACGGAGAACATGGGCCAGTTCGAGCGCACGCTGATCATCGTCGACGAGGGCGCGTACGTGCACTACGTCGAGGGCTGCACCGCGCCGCTGTACTCCTCCGACTCGCTGCACAGCGCCGTCGTGGAGATCATCGTCAAGAAGAACGCCCGGTGCCGCTACACGACCATCCAGAACTGGTCGAACAACGTCTACAACCTGGTCACCAAGCGGGCCGTGTGCCACGAGGGCGCGACCATGGAGTGGGTCGACGGCAACATCGGCTCCAAGGTCACCATGAAGTACCCGGCGGTCTACATGACCGGCGAGCACGCCAAGGGCGAGGTGCTCTCGGTGGCCATGGCGGGCGAGGGGCAGCACCAGGACGCGGGCGCCAAGATGGTGCACGCCGCGCCGCACACCTCCTCCACCATCATCTCCAAGTCGATCGCCCGGGGCGGCGGCCGCACGTCGTACCGGGGCCTGGTCCAGGTGCTGGAGGGCTCGCACAGCAGCCGGAGCACGGTCAAGTGCGACGCGCTGCTGGTCGACACCATCTCCCGCTCGGACACCTACCCGTACGTCGACATCCGCGAGGACGACGTGTCGATGGGGCACGAGGCGACCGTCTCCAAGATCAGCGACGACCAGCTCTTCTACCTGATGAGCCGTGGTCTGAGCGAGGACGAGGCGATGGCGATGATCGTGCGCGGCTTCATCGAGCCGATCGCCAAGGAACTCCCGATGGAGTACGCCCTGGAACTCAACCGCCTGATCGAGCTCCAGATGGAGGGCGCGGTCGGCTGACGCCGGCCCGCCGGCGGGCCGCGCGAACGCCGACCCGTTGCGGGGCCGCCGGACGCCGACCCCTCTGGCCGGGCCGCGCGAACACCGACCGACCCTCCAGTTAATGACACCGTCGTCGTAGAACAGACCAAGGAAGAGATGACTACCCAGGCTTCCGCGCCGCCCAGCACCAAGTCGCAGGCGCTCCGCTCGTACGACGTCGCCGACTTCCCGGCCCTCACGGGCCTGGAGGAGGAGTGGCGCTTCACCCCGCTCAAGCGGCTGCGCGGGCTTACCGGCGAGGCGCAGACCGCCACCGGCACGGTCCGTCACGAGTACGGCGACCTGCCCGAGGGCGTCACCGTCGAGCGGATCGGCTCCGACGACCCGCGGGTGGGCAGCGTGCTCACCCCGGTCGACCGGGTCAGCGCGCTGGCCTACGGCGGGGCCGGGCAGGCGCTGCTGGTGCAGGTCGCCCGCGACGCCGTGGTGGCCGAGCCGGTGAGCCTGCGGGTGGTCGGCGAGGGCGCCGAGGGCATCGCCTTCGGGCACACCTTCGTCGAGGTGGGCCGCTTCGCCGAGGTGACCCTGGTGCTGGAGCACGTCGGCTCGGCCACGCTGGCCGACAACGTCGAGGTGGCGGTGGCCGACGGGGCGAAGCTGACCCTGGTCACCGTCGCCGACTGGGCCGGCGACGCCGTGCAGGCCCAGCACCTGAGGGTCCGACTGGGCCGCGACGCCAAGGTGGTGCACGTCCAGGTCTCCCTCGGCGGCGACCTGGTGCGGCAGTACACCTCGGTGGAGTACACCGAGCGGGGCGGCGAGGCCGAGCTGTACGGCCTCTACTTCGCCGACTCGGGCCAGCACCTGGAGCACCGCCAGCTGGTCGACCACACCGTGCCGGACTGCCGCAGCTACGTCGGCTACCGGGGCGCCCTGCAGGGTGAGAGCGCGCGCACCGTCTGGGTGGGCGACGTGCTGATCCGCGCCGAGGCGACCGGCACCGACACGTACGAGATCAACCGGAACCTGCTGCTGACCGACGGCGCGCGGGCGGACTCCGTACCCAATCTGGAGATCGAGACCGGCGAGATCGCCGGCGCCGGGCACGCGAGCGCGACCGGGCGCTTCGACGACGAGCAGCTGTTCTACCTGATGGCCCGGGGCATCCCGGAGGCCGAGGCGCGGCGCCTGGTGGTCCGCGGCTTCTTCGCGGAGCTGATCAACAAGATCCCGGTCGAGGAGCTGCGCGAGCGGCTGGGCGACGCCATCGAGGCCCGGCTGACCAAGGTCGGCGCCTGATGATCCGCCTCTGCTCCACCGAGGACGTGCCGAAGGGCACCGTGATCAGCGCGGACGTCGACGGCACCCCGATCGCGCTGGTGCACGGCGAGGACGGCGTCTTCTACGCCGCCTACGACGAGTGCTCGCACGCCTCGGTCGCCCTCTCCGAGGGGGAGGTCTCCGGCTGCACGCTGGAATGCTGGCTGCACGGATCCCGTTTCGACCTGAGGACCGGCGAGCCGACCGGGCTGCCCGCCACCGAACCCGTTCCCGTCTATCCCGTCGAAGTCCGAGACGGCGACATCTACGTCAGTCTCACGCCGAGCAATGGAGTGACCCGATAATGAGCACCCTGGAGATCCGCGACCTGAAGGTGTCGGTCAAGCTGCCCGAGGGTGAGCTCAAGCCGATCCTGGCCGGTGTCGACCTGACCGTCCGCTCGGGCGAGACCCACGCGATCATGGGCCCGAACGGCTCCGGCAAGTCCACCCTGGCCTACTCGATCGCCGGCCACCCGAAGTACGAGATCACCGGCGGCTCGGTGACCCTCGACGGCGAGGACGTGCTGGCCCTGTCCGTGGACGAGCGGGCCCGCGCCGGCCTCTTCCTGGCCATGCAATACCCGGTCGAGGTCCCCGGCGTCTCGGTGGCGAACTTCCTGCGTACCGCCAAGACCGCCATCGACGGCCAGGCGCCCAAGCTGCGCACCTGGGGTGGCGAGCTGCGCGGGGCCATGGAGCGCCTCCAGATGGACCCGGCGTTCGCCCAGCGCAACGTCAACGAGGGCTTCTCCGGCGGTGAGAAGAAGCGGCACGAGATCGTGCAGCTGGAGCTGCTCAAGCCGAAGATCGCGATCCTCGACGAGACCGACTCCGGCCTCGACGTGGACGCGCTGCGCGTGGTCAGCGAGGGCGTGAACCGGGTCCGCGACAACGGCGACACCGGCATGCTGCTGATCACCCACTACACGCGGATCCTGCGCTACATCAAGCCGGACTTCGTGCACGTCTTCGTCGCCGGCCGGATCGTCGAGCAGGGCGGCCCGGAGCTGGCCGACAAGCTCGAGGAAGAGGGCTACGAGCGGTACGCCGCCGGGGCCGGCGCGGCGCGGGCCTGAGTCCTCTCGGAAGAATGGGTGGGCCGGTCGACATGACTTCCATCGCGATCCCGTCGGGGATGCCGCAGTACGACGACGTGCCGCGTTACGACGTGGCGGCGGTGCGCGCCGACTTCCCGATCCTCGACCGGGAGGTCAACGGGCACCGGCTGGTCTACCTCGACAGCGCCAACACCTCGCACAAGCCGCGGCAGGTGCTCGACGTGCTCGGCGAGCACTACGCGATGCACAACGCCAACGTGTCCCGCTCGGTGCACACCCTGGGCACCGAGGCCACCGAGGCGTACGAGGGCGCGCGGGCGAAGATCGCCGCGTTCATCAACGCGCCGAGCGTGGACGAGGTGGTGTTCACGAAGAACTCCACCGAGGCGATCAACATCGTGGCGTACGCCTTCTCCAACGCCTCGCTGCGGCCCGACGCCGACCCGCGCTTCCGGCTCGGCCCCGGCGACGAGGTGGTGATCTCCGAGATGGAGCACCACTCGAACATCGTGCCGTGGCAGCTGCTCTGTGAGCGTACCGGCGCGACCCTGCGCTGGTTCCCGGTCACCGACCAGGGGCGCCTGGACGAGTCGGGGCTTCAGGACCTGGTCACCGAGCGGACGAAGATCGTCTCGCTGGTGCACATGTCCAACATCCTCGGCACGGTCAACGCCACCTCGCGGATCACCGAGCGGGTCCGCGAGGTGGGGGCGCTGCTGCTGCTCGACTGCTCTCAGTCGGTGCCGCACATGCCGATGGACGTGGTCGACTACGACGCCGACTTCATCGTCTTCACGGGGCACAAGATGTGCGGCCCGACCGGCATCGGGGTGCTCTGGGGTCGGGGCGAGCTGCTGGCGGCGATGCCACCGGTGCTGGGCGGCGGATCGATGATCGAGACGGTCACCATGGCCCGCTCGACGTTCGCCGCGCCGCCGGCCCGGTTCGAGGCGGGCACCCCGCCGATCGCCGAGGCGGTCGCGCTCGGCGCGGCCGTCGACTACCTCACCGGCATCGGGATGCAGGCCATCCAGTGGCACGAGAAGGAGCTGACGGCGTACGCGCTGGACGCCCTCGCCACGGTGCCCGGCCTGCGGATCTTCGGGCCGACCGTGCCGGTGGGCCGGGGCGGCACGAT
This sequence comes from Micromonospora sp. ZG13, assembly GCF_059359355.1. Lineage (NCBI taxonomy): Bacteria > Bacillati > Actinomycetota > Actinomycetes > Micromonosporales > Micromonosporaceae > Micromonospora > Micromonospora sp. ZG13. The sequence continues at coordinate 36,882 of NZ_JCADBQ010000005.1, read as the reverse complement.
CTCGTTCGCCCTCGGCGACATCCACCCGCACGACGTCGGGCAGGTGCTCGACTCGCTCGGCGTGCAGGTGCGCGTCGGCCACCACTGCGCCAAGCCGGTGTGCACCCGGTTCGGCGTGCCGGCGATGACGCGGGCCTCGTTCTACCTCTACACCACCACCGCGGAGATCGACGCCCTGGTGGCGGGCCTGGAGCAGGTGCGGAAGGTGTTCGAGTGAAGCGGCGACGCAGGAGCCCGCGGATCGACGGGAGTTCAGCCTGATGCAGCTTGAATCTCTTTACCAGGAGATCATCCTGGACCACTACAAGCACCCGCACGGTCGCGGCCTGCGCGACCCGGACGCCTCGGGCGCCCGGGTCGCCGAGGCGCACCATGTCAACCCGACCTGCGGTGACGAGGTCACCGTACGGGTGGCCACCGACGGCGACGTGCTGCACGACGTCTCGTACGACGGCATGGGCTGCTCGATCAGCCAGGCGTCGGCGAGCGTGCTGCACGAACTGCTGGTGGGCCGGGGCACGGGCGACGCGTTCCGGGTGCACGAGGCGTTCGTCGAGTTGATGTCCGGCCGTGGCCAGGTCACGCCGGACGAGGACGTGCTCGGTGACGGGGTCGCGTTCGCGGGCGTCGCCCGCTACCCCGCCCGGGTCAAGTGCGCGCTGTTGCCGTGGATGGCGTTCAAGGACGCCGCGGCACGCGCCGGTGTGGGCGTGAGCCCGACGGAGGTTGAGGCATGAGCAGCGAGGACACCGCCACCGCGGCGACCCCGGCGACCGGGGGCGCCACCGCCCCGGCCGCGGACGCCGCCGCACCGGCGACGAACGGCGCGTCGGCCGCCGGGGGCAGGGCCGCCGTCGCCGACATCGAGGAGGCGATGAAGGACGTCGTCGACCCCGAGCTGGGCATCAACGTGGTCGACCTCGGCCTGTTGTACGGCGTGCACGTCGGCGACGACAACGTCGCCACCCTGGACATGACGCTGACCTCGGCGGCGTGCCCGCTGACCGACGTGATCGAGGACCAGACCCGGCAGGCGTTGACCACCGGCCCGGGTGGCGGTCTGGTCGACGACATCCGGATCAACTGGGTGTGGCTGCCGCCGTGGGGGCCCGACAAGATCACCGACGAGGGGCGCGACCAGCTCCGCTCCCTCGGCTTCAACGTCTGACCGGCCCGGCGCCGGTCCCCGTCGAGCGCGTCGCCCCCACGGGGCGGCGCGCTCGACCCGTACTGCGGAATTCGCTGGCGGGGTGGCCGGGCGGGACCGAGGATGAGCGGGTGATCGAGACGTACCCGACGAAGACCGTCCCCGTCGCCGCGGCCACCGCCGCGCGCCGACAGTGGACGTCGTCCGGTCGCGTCCCGGTCCGCAGCCGACCGTCGTGACCGGCGCGTTCCTGGCCGGCCTGGTCGCCGGCTACGGCGTCGCCATCCCGGTCGGCGCGATCGCGGTGCTCATCCTCGGGCTCAGCGCCCGCACCTCGTTCCGGGTCGGCGCCGCCGCCGCGTTCGGGGTGGCCACCGCCGACGGGCTCTACGCCGCCGTGGCGGCCCTCGGCGGGGCCGCCGTCGCCGGGCTCGTCGCCCCGGTCGCCGGGCCGCTGCGGCTGGCCGCCGCGCTGGTGCTGCTCGTCATCGCCGGCCACGGCGCCTGGCGTGCGCTGCGTCCCCGCCCCGCGACCCGGGCCGCCGCCGGTCGCGGGGCCCTGGACACCCCGGCCCGTGCCTTCGCCGGCGTGCTCGCGCTGACCCTGCTGAACCCCGCGACCGTGGTCTACTTCGCCGCGCTCGTGCTGGGCCGCGCGGACCGCGCCGAGCCGGATCCGCTCGCCGCCGGCCTCTTCGTGCTCGGCGCGTTCGTCGCCTCGGCGAGCTGGCAGCTGGTGATCGCCGGCGGAGGCAGCCTGGTCGGCCGGGTGCTGACCGGCCCGCGCGGCCGGCTGGTGACCGCACTGCTCTCCAGCGCGATCATCGTCGCCCTGGCCGTGGCGATGCTGCTGCGCGGTTGAGCCCGGGCCGGTCGCCGCTGCCCGGCTGAGCCCGGGCCGGCCGCCGCTGCCCGGCTGAGCCCGGGCCGGCCGCCGCTGCCCGGCTGGGCGGCGGCCCGCCGCCGCGCGTCCACCCACCCGTGGCGTAGGTTCGGCGTATGAGCAGCCGACCCGCAGCCGGAGGCGGCCGGTGGGTCGAGGTGGACCCGGCCCGGGTGGCCCGCTGGGTGGAGGGCTTCGCCGACCGGCACGGCCCGCCCACCGCCACCGTCGAGGCGTACGGGCTGCTGCTCGCCGCCGCGGACGGCGCGACCGCCGAGCTGCACACCCCGCCCGGCGCGCCCGCCGCCTCCGACCTGCCCGGCTTCGTGGCCGCCGCGGCCGCGCCCCGCCGGATCGGCCTGCTGCTCGCCCGGAAGGGCGCGGTGGCCCTCGGCGTGGCGGCGGGGGAGAAGCTGGTCGTCTCCAAGGTGGACACCCGCTACGTGCAGGGGCGCACCGCCGCCGGGGGCTGGTCGCAGCAGCGCTTCGCCCGGCGGCGCGACAACCAGGCGAAGGCGGCGCTGGGCGACGCCGCCGAGCTGGCCGTACGGCTGCTGCTGCCGGAGGCGTCGTCCCTGCGTGCGGTGGTCTGCGGCGGCGACCGGCGGGCGGTGGACACCGTGCTGGCCGACCGGCGGCTCGCCCCGCTGGCGGCGTTGCGCGCGGAGCGGCTGCTGGACGTGCCCGAGCCCCGCCACGCCGTGCTCGTCGGCGCGGTCGCGGCGGCCCGGGCGGTCCGGATCCTGGTGCGCGATCCCGCCCCGTCCTGACCCGGCGCACTAGGCTGGGCGCGACGGTCGGGGAGGGAGCCAGGATGGCGGAGACGGCGGCGGCCGACGTCGCCGTGGTCGGGGTCGTCGACTCCCACGACGATGCGGTCGGGGAGAGCCTGGGTGACCGGATCCGACGGCTGCGCCTGGCCCGGGGCCTGACCCAGCAGCAGGTCGTCGGCTCCCGTTACACCCGCGCCTACCTGGGTGCCGTGGAGTCGGGTGCCCGGATGCCGAGCCCCGAGGCGCTGGCCCACTTCGCCGACCGCCTCGGGCTGGCGGTGGACGACCTGCGCCACGGCCGGCCGGCGAACGCCGCCGCCCAGCTCGCCGCCGAGCAGGCGGCGGCCCGCCGGGACCTCTCCGCCGGTCGGTTGGACGCCGCCGAGCGGGCGTTGACCGGGATACGCCGCCGCGCGGAGCGCTACCGACTGTCCGAGCTGGCCGGTTGGGCCGGATACCACCTGGCGGAGGCCCAACTGCACCGTGGGCGCACCGAGGACGCGGCCGCCCGGTACGACGAGCTGGCAGGGGACCTGCCCGACGACTGCCCGGCGCTGCGCGCGGCGGTGCTGGCCCGGCAGGCGTACTGCCTGCTGGTCGCCGGGGACGCGCCGCGGGCGGTGGCGATCCTGGAGGGCGGCCTGCGGGCCCTGCGGGCGGCGCCGCCGGTGGACGCCGACGCCGAGCTGCGGCTGACCAACGCGTTGATGTACACGTTCCTCGAGCTGAGCTGGCGGGAGCGGGCCCGGCGGTTGGAGCGGGAGGTGACGCCCCTGCTCACCCGGGCGACCAACCGGGAGTGGGTGGCGCAGTTCCACGCCGTCGCCGGGCAGTTGCGGCGCGACGGCGAGCTGGACGAGGCGGACCGGCACCTGCGGGAGGCCGTCCGTCGCTACACCGAGCTGGGGCTCACCCGGGAGATCGGCCTGTGCCACTGGGCCCGGGGCTACGTGCTGCTGCGGGCCGGGCGGCCGGGGGAGGCGGGGACGCCGCTGCGGCGCGCCCGGGAGACGCTGGGCGACGTCGGCGCGGTGCTCGACCACGCCGGGGCGACGCTGGAGCTGGCCGAGGCCCGCCGGCGCGAGGGCGCGCTGGACGAGGCGGCCGAGCTGGCCGAGGAGGCGGCCGGGGCGGCGACCGCCAGCGACCACCGCGAGATCATGGCCGAGGCCGACCGGGTACGCGGGCTGGTGCGGGCCGCCCAGGGCGACGGCGAGCGGGCGCGGCGGCTGCTGCTGCGGGCGGTCGACCGGTACGAGCGGGCCGGCCTGATGGGCGACGTGGTGATCACCTGCCGCCACCTGGCGGAGCTGTTGCTGGCCCGGGCGGAGCGGGACGAGGCGGCGGCGGTGCTGCGCCGCGGCCTGCGTGCGGCGGAGCGGCTGTCGTGAGCCAGCCGGAGCCGGACGGGGCGGACACGGCGACGAGCGGGCTGGGCGCGCGGGTGCAGCGGCTGCGCGCGCAACGGGGGCTCACGCAGCGCGCCCTGGCCGAGCCCCGCTACACCGCGGCGTACGTCTCCGCCGTGGAGAGCGGTCGCCGGGTGCCCTCGGGCGACGCCGTCGCCCACTTCGCCGAGCGGCTCGGTGTCACGCCCTCGGACCTGACCACCGGCCGCTCGCCGGCCGAGGTGGTGCGCCTGGGGCTGCGCCTGGCCGAGGCCGACCTGGCCGGCTCCGTCGACGAGACGGCCGCCATCTGCCGCGAGGTGGCCGGGGCCGCCGCCGACCTGGCGGAGCCGGTGCTGGAAGCCCGGGCCCGGCTCGGCCTCGCGGGCGTGGCGCTGCGCCGCGACGAACCCGGTACCGCGTCGGCCCAGCTCGACCGGGCGGAGGCCCTCCTGGCGGGGGCGGCGCCGCACGTACGCGCCGAGGCGGCGGCCGGCCGCGCCGGGCTGGCGTACCACGACGGTGACCCGCGCTACGCCCGCTACCTGCTCACCGAGGCCCGCGACGCGCTGCTGCGCGACGGGTACCCGGATCCGTCGGTCCTGCTGATCCTGCACGCCGAGCTGGTGCGCTGCCACGTCGCCCTCGGCGACGAGGAAGCGGCGGCGGGGGCCGCCACGCAGGCCCTGGCCCTGGCGGTGCTCCCCGCGCCGGCCCGGGTCGCCGGCCTGCACCTGAGCGTTGCGGCCTCGCTGCTCGCGTCGGGGCGGACGACGGAGGCCGCCGTCGCCGCCGAGCAGGCTCGCCAGGCGGCCCGGCAGGTCGCCCTGCGGTGGCTGCTGGCGTGCTGTCACCGGGCCCGGGGGCAGGGGCGCCGGGGAGCCGGCGACCTGGCCGGCGCGCTGGCCGACCTGGCGGGGGCCCACGCGGTGCTGATGGACGCCGGGCAGCCGGCGCTGGCCCGCGAGGTGGGGGTGGAGCTGGCGGAGGTGTACCACGCGCTGGGCCAGCCGGGGCGGGCCGACGCACTGTTGCGCGACGCCGTCGACCTCGGCGGCGATCCGGTGGTGGCGGCCCGCGCCGAGCGGGTGCGTGGCCTGCTGCGCGACGACGACGGCGACCGGGCCGGTGCCGAGCGGCACCTGCGGGCGGCGCTCGCCGGCTACCGGGCTGCCGGGCGGCGCCGGGAGCTGGCAGCGGTCGTCCTGCTGCTGGCCGACCTGATGCGGGGGTGGGACCGCCCCGACGACGCGCTCGATCTGCTCCGCGAGGGGCTGCACCAGGTGGAGCAGCTCGGCGAGCGGGTCGAAGTGCCGCGCGCCACGGCCTGAGCCCCCGGCGACGGGTACGCCGCCGGGGGCCCTCGGCCGGGCCGTCGGGCCGGCCCGCCCGTGGACCGGTCACCCGTCGGCCATACCTCGGCGGGGCGGGCGACCGGTGCGTACCCGTGGCGTCAGTCCCGGGCCCAGAGCGCGGGCGCGTTCGGCGGTTCCCAGCCGGGCTGGGCGGTGTGCGCCTGCCGACAGCGGTAACCGACACCGCCGTAGGTGACCCGGGCCCCGACCGGGTACGCGGTGCCGGCCGCCCAGGTGCCACCGGGGGCGGTGCCGGTCGGGGTGGGGGTGGGACCCGGGGTCACGCTGAGGACGAAGTCGAAACTCGCCTCCCGGACGCCGTTCACCGTGCGCACCGTCATCAGCAGCGCGGGGTCGAAGAGCGTGTCCGTGCTGTTGCGGGGTTCGCCGGGGAAGTACAGCTGGGTGGTGAGCACCGGCTGGTTCGGCGCCTGCGCCTTGACGTGGATGTGCCGTGTCCGTCCGGGATAGAGGCCCGGCACGATCGTGCTGAGCCGGTACGCGCCCGACGCGTCGGTGAACTGGTGGCCACGTAGCCGGTAGCCGACGTTGTCGTAGCCGCCGTTGGCGTCGGCCTGCCAGAAGTCCAGCAGCACGTCGGGCAGCGGCCGGCAGTCCAGCCCGAAGACGTGCCCGGTGACGGTGAGTCGGGTGCCGACCGTACCGGCCTCGACGAGCGAGGAGCGGCGTGGTGAGTTCGGCTTGAAGTAGGGACCCTCCATCTGCGGCGGCGTCGGGTCGTCGCCGTCGTCGCAGTACGGGGTGAGGGGCGGCGCCGACACGGGGTCGGCCGTCCTCGCGCCCACCGCCCGCGCGGCGCCGGCGACGAGGAACGGGGCGGGCAGGGCGAGCGCCGCCGCCCGCAGCACGCTCTTGCGTGTCACGCCGCTGTGGGGGCGGGCACCGTCTGGCTCCCGTGCGCCGCTGGCTGCACCGTTCATGAGCGTTCCTCCTGGTGGGGGCGGGTATCGGGGCCCGGCCGGCCCGGGAGGTCCCTGGCACACCCGGGCCGGCCGGGCCGGCGACCCGACGCTATTGACGGACGTCGGGGTGCGTCGATGTGTCAGCCGGCGGGATCGTGGTGTTTTCCGCCGTGCCGGCGGAACGCGCCGGGGGAGTCGCCGGCCTCCCGGCGGAAGAAGCGGCAGAAGTAGGCGGGGTCGGCGAAGCCGAGCCGGTCGGCGATCGCGGCCACGGTGAGGTCGGTGCGGGTCAGCAGGCGCTTCGCCTCCAGGACCCGGGCCCGGCGGATCAGCCGGGCGGGGGTGGTGCCGGTGGCCAGCGGGACCGCGTCGTTGAGGTGGCGCACCGACACGCCGATGCGGCGGGCGTACGCGCGGGGAGGCTCGCCGACGAGATCCGGTTCGCCGAGCAACTCCTCGAAGCGGCGGGCGATCGCGGCGGCGCGCTGGTTGCGGGTGCCCGGCTCGGGCGGCGGGCCGGGCGGCGGGCCCGTGGGCCGGGACCGGCGCACCTCGGTGAGCAGGAGGTGCAGGTAGGCGCGCAGGGTGCTCGTCCGGCTCGGCCCACCCCGGCGGTACTCGGCCGTCGTCCACCGCATCAGGGTGGCGATCCGCCTCGCCTGCGCGTCGTCGCGCGGGCGCCAGGAGCGGTGCCCCGAGCGGCGCAGCGCGTCGCGGTCGGCCGGGAAGGTCAGCAGGAACTCGGCGGCGCAGAGCAGTACGTGCCCGCGCAGGTCGCGCTGGTCCTGCCAGTGGTGCACCTGGCCGGGCGTGACGACGAACAGGTGCGGCGGTCGAACCGGGTGGGCGTCGAGGTCGATGACGTGGGTGGCCCGCCCGTGGGTCACGTACACCAGCTCGTAGAAGGCGTGCCGGTGCGGGAAGTCGGCGCGGGAGAGCGGGCCGATCTCCTCGAAGGAGCCGACGGCGAAGGGCAGCTCGTCCGGGGCGGGTACCGCCAGGTCGTGCCGGGGCAGCGCCGGCGACGGGCCGGGCGCGGGCGCCGGCGCGGGGGAGCGGGTGGCCGGCCCGGGGGCCACGGCGGGTCGTGCGGGGACGGTCCAGGTCCGGCGGTCGTACGGGCGCGGCGGGGACACGGGCGGCTCCGTTCGCAATGGAGGGACGGGATGACGATCGATCGCTGCCTGTATTGACGGCGTCGGATGTCTAACCTACGGTGAGGGCAACACAGTTAACAACATTTGTTGTTGTGTCTGTAGCGCATCGGCGCGATCCCGCCGTTTGGCACTCGCGTGCCTGATCAGGCGGGCTCGATCTGACCCTCCACATCGTTCTGACCGCGAGGAGACCCCCATGCTCCGACGACCAGCCACCGTGGTGGCAACTACCCTGAGTGCTGCCGCTCTGGTGCTGACCGTGGCCCTGGCCACCCAGGCCGGCGCCGACACCGCCCCCACCTCCGCCGCGCCGGCCGCCGGCCCCGACGGCGTCGCGCCCGAGATGTTCGCCGCCCTGCAGCGGGACCTTCGGCTGACCCCGGCCCAGGCCCGCGCCCGCCTCGAGGTCGACGAGCACGCCAGCCGGGTGCAGCAGGTGCTGGGGGCCACCCTCGGCGCCGGCTACGGCGGCACCTGGGTCGCCGACGGGGGAGCCGCCGTGGCGGTCGGCGTCACCCGCGCCGCCGACGCCGCACGGGTCCGCGCCCTCGGCGCAGTCCCCGTCCCCGTCACGTACGGCGAGGACGCCCTCGACGGCGCGGTCGACCGGCTGAACCGCAGGGCCGCCGCCGCGCCGCAGGCCGTCGTCGGCTGGTACGCAGACCTTCCCGGCAACTCCGTCGTGCTGCTGGCCCGCGACGGCGGCTCGGCCGCGGCCCGGGCCTTCGCCGCCGCCGCGGGGGTGCCGGCCGGCGCGGTGCGGGTCCAGGCCAGCACCGAGAACCCGAGGCCGTACGCCGACGTGATCGGTGGCAACGCCTACTACACCGGCAGCAGCCGGTGCTCGATCGGGTTCTCCGTCGACGGGGGCTTCGTCACCGCCGGGCACTGCGGCCGGACCGGCGCCCGCACCTCGCAGCCGGGTGGCACCGTGCGCGGCTCCACCTTCCCGGGCCGCGACTACGCCTGGGTGCAGGTGGACGCCGGGAACACCCCGCGCGGGCTGGTGAACGACTACCGCGGCGGGACGGTCCAGGTGGCGGGCAGCGTCGAGGCCGCCGTGGGGGCGGCGGTCTGCCGGTCCGGCTCCACCACCGGCTGGCGCTGCGGCACCATCCAGCAGAAGAACGCCTCGGTGACCTACCCGGAGGGCACCGTCACCGGGCTGACCCGCAGCAACGCCTGCGCCGAGCCGGGCGACTCCGGCGGCTCGTGGATCTCCGGCGACCAGGCGCAGGGGGTCACCTCGGGCGGCTCCGGCAACTGCACCTCCGGCGCAACCATGTACTTCCAGCCGGTCAATGCGATCCTGGCCGCGTACGGGCTGACCCTCGTCACCGCCGGCGGCCCCGCGCCGACCCCCACGCCCACCTCGACGGGCAACCCGCCCGGCGGCACGACCTGGCAGGCCGGCACCGGGTACGCCGCCGGCGCGACGGTGACCTACGCGGGCGTGTCCTACCGCTGCCTGCAGGGACACACCGCCCAACCGGGCTGGGAGCCGCCGAACGTGCCGGCGCTCTGGCAGCGGGTCTGACCGCCGCCGCCCCGTACGCGTACGCCATGGGCCCGGTCACCGACCGGGCCCGTGGCGTCGTCCGTCAGGACGGGGTTCTGCGTGTTCAGAGGCTGCCGCGGAACGTGTCGCAGGACTTCGGGTCGCCGGTGGAGTAGCCCCGGGTGAACCACTCCTTGCGCTGGGCGGAGGAGCCGTGGGTGAACTCGTCGGGATTGACCGGCCGGTTGGCCCGCTCCGAGATGGCGTCGTCGCCGATCTTCTCGGCGGCGTCGATGGCCTGCTGGATGTCCTGCTCGCTGATGCTGGTGAAGATCTTCTGGCCGCTCGCGTCGGCGGTGCCGGTGGCGTTCTTGGCCCAGGCGCCCGCGTAGCAGTCGGCCTGCAACTCCAGCTTCACCGAGAGCGCGTTCGCGCTGTCCGGGTCGCGCTGCTGCTGGCGGCGCATCTGGGCCTCGGTGCCGAGGAGGTCCTGCACGTGGTGGCCGTACTCGTGGGCGAGCACGTACGGCTGGGCGAACTCGCCGGCGGCGCCGAGCTGCTGGGCGAGCACCCGGTAGAAGGTCAGGTCGATGTAGACCTGGTCGTCGGCGGGGCAGTAGAACGGGCCGACGCCGGAGTCGGCCTGCCCGCAGGCGGTGCTGACGCCCTGGCTGAAGAACACCGTGCGCGACGGGCGGTACTGCTCGCCGAACGCCTCGGGCAGGGCCTTCTGCCAGTACGCCTGGATGGAGTTGACGTAGAGCGTGTTGCGGCAGTCGAGCTGCTGGAGCGCGTCCTCGGCCGAGCACTTCTGTTCCAGCGACGCGTTGTCGCCCTGCGGCTCGTCGCCGCCGTTCGTGGCCGCGTTCAGGCCGAAGCCGCCGCCGACGAGCGCGACGAGCACGGCGATGACCAGGCCGACGATGCCGCCCCGGCCGCCGCCGATCGGGATGGGGATGCCTCCCAGCCCGCCGCCTCCGCCGGATCCTCGCCGGTCGTCCACCTGGCTGGTGTCGATCCGCGCGTTCTCGTTCAGCTCCATGTCAACCCCGATCACCCGATTTGATCCGTTTTGGTGGTTGCGGTACCGGACCGGGTCCGGACGGCGTTCCGGTACCCGATGATCTTGATCGGTAATCCGGAGGGGTGGCCGGGCGGCGCCCGGTACACTTGCCCCGTGCTGCTCTGCGAAGGCTGAACCGCCCCGCGCCGACGGGCCTCGTGCTCGCCGGCGCTTTCGCGTGCCCTGAGTCAGCCCTTCCAGACCCCGAGAGCGAGTCCTCCGACATGATCACTGCCACCGGCCTGGAGCTGCGCGCCGGCGCCCGGATCCTGCTGTCCGACACCACGCTGCGCGTGCAGCCGGGTGACCGGATCGGCCTGGTCGGCCGCAACGGCGCCGGCAAGACCACCACGCTGAAGGTGCTCGCCGGCGAGGGCCAGCCGTACGCCGGGCAGATCGACCGGCGCAGCGCCATCGGCTACCTCCCGCAGGACCCGCGCACCGGCGACCTGGAGGTCACCGGCCGCGACCGCGTCCTGTCCGCCCGCGGCCTGGACGTGCTGATGGCCCAGATGAAGGAGATCGAGGCCAAGCTCGCCGACGACGCCGACGACAAGCTGGTCCGCCGCTACGGCGCGCTGGAGGACCAGTTCGCCTCCCTCGGCGGCTACGCGGCCGAGGCCGAGGCCGCCCGGATCTGCGCCAACCTCGGCCTGCCGGACCGTGCCCTCGCCCAGACCATCGGCACGCTCTCCGGCGGTCAGCGCCGCCGCATCGAGCTGGCCCGGATCCTGTTCCGCGACGCCGGCGAGAACGGCGGCGGCATCCTGCTGCTCGACGAGCCGACCAACCACCTCGACGCCGACTCGATCACCTGGCTGCGCAGCTTCCTCGCCAACCACAAGGGCGGCCTGATCGTGATCTCCCACGACGGCTCGCTGCTCGAGTCGGTGGTCAACAAGGTGTGGTTCCTCGACGCCACCCGCTCGGTCGTCGACGTCTACAACCTGGGCTGGAAGGCGTACCTGGAGGCCCGCGAGACCGACGAGCGGCGCCGCCGCCGGGAGCGCGCCAACGCCGAGAAGAAGGCCGGCGCGCTGATGGCGCAGGCCGACAAGATGCGGGCCAAGGCCACCAAGACCGTCGCCGCGCAGAACATGGCCCGCCGGGCCGAAAAGCTGATCTCGGGCCTGGAGGAGGTACGCGTCGCCGACAAGGTGGCGAAGGTGCGCTTCCCGAGCCCGGCCCCGTGCGGCAAGACCCCGCTCACCGCGACCGGCCTGTCGAAGTCGTACGGCTCACTGGAGATCTTCACCGACGTCAACGTGGCGGTCGACCGGGGCTCCCGGGTGGCCATCCTCGGGCTCAACGGTGCCGGCAAGACCACCCTGCTGCGGATGCTCGGCGGGCTGCTGGAGCCCGACACCGGCGGGGTGCACGCCGGGCACGGCCTGCGGCTCGGCTACTACGCGCAGGAACACGAGACGCTCGACGTGGACCGTACGGTGCTGGAGCACATGCGCAGCGCCGCCATCGAGCAGACCGACACCGACCTGCGCAAGATCCTCGGCGCGTTCCTCTTCTCCGGTGAGGACGTGGACAAGCCGGCCGGGGTGCTCTCCGGCGGTGAGAAGACCCGGCTCGCGCTGGCGACCCTGGTCTGCTCCGGCGCCAACGTGCTGCTGCTCGACGAGCCGACGAACAACCTCGACCCGGTCAGCCGGGAGCAGGTGCTGGACGCCATCGCCCGCTACCCGGGCGCGATCGTGCTGGTCACCCACGACCCCGGCGCGGTCATGGCGCTCAAGCCCGACCGCGCCATCCTGCTGCCCGACGGCGACGAGGACGCCTGGAGCGACGACCTCCTGGAACTGGTGGAACTGGCCTGACCATCCGCTCTGACCCGCCCCCCGGGCCGGGGCGACCCGGTGGGGCGGGTTGCGGTGGGTGCGGGTGGGTCGTGCGGTCAGCGCAGGAGGTCGCGTAGGTGGGGCAGGACGCCCGAGGTGGCCAGGATGACCACGCCGATGGCGATGAAGATCGCCGGAACGAGCCAGTGGCCCGCGCGCCCGACCAGCCGCGTCACCCGGGGGTGGTTGCCGAGCCAGGCGCCGGCCGCACACCACAGCGCGATGAGCACCACGAAGACCAGTAGGAAGACCGCGCTGTCCGCCGGGCCGAGCGCCCGGAACACCGGTACGTAGACGGCGATGTTGTCGGCGCCGTTGGCGATGGTCACTCCGGCCACGCCGATGGTGGAGCCCACCACCGCGGGTGTCTCGTCGGCGTCGCGGTCGAGCAGCGCGCGGACGCCGAGAGCGACCGGCAGCAGGCCGAGCAGCCCCGTCCAGGGATCGGGCACCACCAGGAGCCCGGCCGCGACCACGGCGCTGGCCAGGGCGAGGGCGCCGATGCCCAGGTACTGCCCGGCGACGATCTGCCAGGGCCGGGGGCGGCCGGTGGTGCGGGCGGCGACGAAGAGCAGCGTCAGGACGACGATGTCGTCGACGTCGGTGGCGGCGAACACCACGGCGGCACCGGCGGCGGTGCCCAACAGGTCGATCACGCCAGCAGGGTACGGGCGGGCCGCCCGTCGAGCCGGCTGAGCCCGTCGCGCCCGCCGAGTCTGCCGCGCGTGGTCGGGGCGGGCGTCCCGGAGGTCGGGAGCATCACTCTATCGGGAAGCTGACATTGCATAGCGTGTCGGTTGGCGAAGAGTTGATATCTGGCGCATGATCGTTCGAGGCGGTCTAATAGGTGGGACCGTATCCGAACCGCACAGTCTGGGACGTGAGGACACAGCATGGCAGCCACTGGCACAGCCACCAGCACTGAGAAGGGTCGCCGGATCGTCGGAGCCGAGCGTCAGACGCTCGCCAAGGACCTGGTAAAGCGGTACACCTCGGGTGAGAGCATCCGCGCGCTCGCGGCCTCGACCGGCCGTTCCTACGGGTTCATCCACCGGGTGCTCACCGAGTCCGGGGTTCAGCTGCGGCAGCGTGGCGGCGCCCGACGCCGCAAGAAGGCGTGACCCGCCCACCAGCGTCGTCCATCAGCGCCGCTCCCCGGGTCGCTCGGTGACCGCCGAGACGACCGGGGTCCGGCTGGAATGCGACGGGCCGGTCGCGACGGTCACGTTGTGCCGGCCCGACGTGCTCAACGCCCAGACTCCGGCGATGTGGCGCGCGATGAGCGAATTCTCCCGCGACCTTCCCGGCGACGTACGCGTCGTGGTCGTGCGCGGCGAGGGGCGGGCGTTCTCCGCCGGCCTCGACCTGTCCGTGGCCGGTGCCTCCGGTCCGGGGTCGTTCGCCGAGCTGGCCACCCTGCCTGAGCAGGAGTGTGCCGACCGGATCGCGGAATACCAGGGCGGCTTCACCTGGCTGCACCGCCCCGACGTCGTCTCCGTCGCCGCCGTGCAGGGGCACGCGATCGGCGCCGGCTTCCAGTTGGCGCTCGCCTGCGACCTGCGCGTGCTCGCCGAGGACGCGAAGCTCTCCATGGCCGAGGTGACGCTCGGCCTGGTCCCGGACCTCGCCGGCACGGGACGCCTGGTCGACCTGGTCGGCTACAGCCGCGCGCTGGAGATCTGCGCGACCGGTCGGCGGATGGACGCCGCCGAGGCGGACCGGATCGGCCTGGCCACCCTGGTGGTGCCCAACGCCGAGCTGGACGCCGCGGTGCGTGACCTGACCGCCGGGCTGCTCGCCAACGACCGCAACGCCGTGGTGGAGATCAAGGCCCTGCTCGCCGGCGCGGCCGGTCGGTCCGCCGCCGAGCAGCAGCGGGCCGAGCGGGAGGCACAGACCCGCCGGCTGCGCGATCTCGCCGGGCGCGGAGAATAGTAAGGACCGTTCGGGAAGACCCGGGTTACGGCCGAGGTTGTCAGAGTCGTCGGGACAATTGACCTGACGGTGCGGTCAGCCCGACGACCCGGAGGTGAACGTGTCCAACTCGATGTCGGGCGGCGGCATGGCCGGTTGGAGCATGCTCCGGTCGATGCGCAACCGCGACGAGATCTCCACGCACCGCCTCAAGCGCGGGGTGGCCCGGCGGATCGTGGCCTTCGCGCGGCCCTACCGCCGGGACATCGTCGTCTTCCTGGTCACCGTGGTGCTGGCGGCGGTCATCGGGGTCGCGACCCCCGTGCTCGCCGGCGACGTGATCGACACGATCACCCGGGGCAGTGCCGACGCCGGCAGCGCGGTGATCCGGCTGGCGCTCGTCATCGCCGGCCTCGCGGTGGCCGACGCGCTGCTCTCGCTCGCCCAGCGGTGGTATTCGGCCCGCATCGGCGAGGGCATCATCCTGGACCTGCGCACCCGGGTCTACGACCACGTCCAGCGGATGCCGTTGCAGTTCTTCACGCGTACCCAGACGGGGGCGCTGGTCAGCCGGCTCAACAACGACGTGCTCGGCGCGCAGCGGGCGTTCACCTCGACGCTGTCCGGGGTGGTCAGCAACGTCATCCAGCTCGTGCTCACCGCCGCGGTGATGTTCACCCTCTCCTGGCAGATCACCGCGCTCTCACTGGTGCTGCTGCCGGTCTTCATCATCCCGGCCCGCCGGGTCGGCAAGCGGCTCGCCGAGATCACCCGGGAGTCCTACAACCTCGACGCGAAGATGAACGCGACGATGACCGAGCGGTTCGGCGTCTCGGGCGCGTTGCTGGTGAAGCTCTTCGGCCGCCCCGAGGTGGAGGCGCGTCGGTTCGCCGGGCGGGCCGAGCGGGTGCGCGACATCGGCATCCAGTCCGCGATGTACTCGCGGACCTTCTTCGTGGCGATGCTGCTGGTGGCATCGCTGGCCCAGGCGCTCACCTACGGGCTCGGCGGCTGGCTGGCGGTCACCGGCAACGTCAGCGCCGGCACCGTGGTGACCCTCGCCCTGCTGCTCACCCGCCTCTACGGCCCGCTGACCGCGTTGTCCAACGTCCGGGTCGACGTGATGAGTGCCCTGGTCTCCTTCGACCGGGTCTTCGAGGTGCTCGACCTGAAGCCGACGATCGAGGAGCGGCCCGACGCCGTGCCGGTGCCCCGTGACGCCGGTCGGATCGAGTTCCGCGACGTGCGGTTCCGCTACCCCAGCGCCGCCGAGATCTCGCTCGCCTCCCTGGAGGAGGTCGCCGCCCTCGACCGTACGGTCAACGAGCCCGTGCTCAGGGGCGTCTCGTTCGCGGTCGAGCCGGGGCAGATGGTGGCGCTGGTCGGCCCCTCCGGCGCCGGCAAGTCGACGCTGTCCATGCTGATCTCCCGCATCTACGACGTCACCGACGGGCAGGTGCTGGTCGGCGGGGTCGACGTCCGTGACGCCTCCCTCGACTCGCTGCGCGACGAGATCGGGGTGGTCACGCAGGACTCGCACCTGTTCCACGAGACCATCGCCGAGAACCTGCGCTACGCCAAGCCGGACGCCACCGACGACGAGATCTGGGCGGCCCTGGCCGGGGCGCAGGTCGCCGACCTGGTCCGGGCGCTGCCGGAAGGGCTGGACACGCTGGTCGGCGAGCGCGGCTACCGCTTCTCCGGCGGCGAGAAGCAGCGCATCGCGATCGCCCGGCTGCTGCTGAAGGCCCCGTCGATCGTGATCCTCGACGAGGCGACGGCGCACCTCGACTCGGAGAGCGAGGCCGCCGTGCAGCGGGCGCTGTCGGTGGCGCTGACGGGGCGTACCGCGCTGGTGATCGCGCACCGGCTCTCGACCGTCCGCGACGCCGACCAGATCCTGGTGCTCGACGGCGGGCGGATCGTCGAGCGGGGTCGCCACGAGGAACTGGTGGCCGTGGGCGGGCTCTACGCCGAGCTCTACCGCACCCAGTTCGCGGTCGCCGACTCGCCCACCCCGTACGTCGACGCGACCGGGCCCGAGCCGGTGGCCGTGCCGCCGCTGCGGCCCTACCTCGCCGACGAGGCGCTCCCGCCGGCGGCGGCCAACTGACGCTGCCGGGAGTCGCGGCCAATCACCGCCGGTCGGCGGCGCGACTGCCGCTGCCGATCGGCGCCTCAGTCGGCGGTGACCGCCGCCCGCAACTCCCCGAACGCGGCGCCGAGCGTCTCCGGGGTGAAGTGCGCGTTCAGCCCGCTGGGGTTGGGCAGCACCCACAGGCGGGCGCCCGCCAGCGGCTCCGGCTGCGGCCCGAAGGCGGCCTTCGGCCGGGCGAACCCGATCCGGTACGCGGTCACCCCCACCACGGCCACCCACCGGGGCCGGTACCGCGCGACCTTGGCGGTGAGGATCTGCGCCCCCTCGAGAAGTTCGGCCGGGGTCAGCTCGTCGGCGCGGGCGCTGGCCCGCGCGACCATGTTGCTGATGCCCAGGCCGTAGCCCGGCAGCTCGTCCTGCTCGCTGGGGTGCAGCAGCCGGGGCGTGAACCCGCCCCGGTGCAGCGCCGGCCAGAACCGGTTGCCCGGCCGGGCGAAGTGCCATCCGGTCGCCGCCGACCACAGGCCCGGGTTGATCCCGACGAAGAGCACGTCCAGGCCGGGGGCGATGACGTCGGGGATGGTGCGCTGAGCGGCCGCGGCGAGTTCCTCCCGGGTGGGGCGCGGATGCCGTGCGGCCGCGTCCGTCGTTCCCGCCCGCCGCCGGGCGGGGGAGCCGGGGGCCGACCTGCCGGCGGGCGCGGGCATCACAGGCTCCGCAGTACGCCGCCGTCGACCGGCACGGTGACCCCGGTCAGGTAGCTCGCGGCGGGGGAGAGCACGAACGCGGCCACCCGGCCGAACTCGGCGGGGGCGCCGATGCGGCGCAACGGAATGGCGGCCTCGGCCTCCGCGCGTGCCCGCTCGGGGTCGCCGGTGGCCGCGAAGAGCTCCACGTTGCGGTCGGTCATGATCCGCCCCGGCAACAGCCCGACCACCCGTACGCCCCGGGGGCCGTACTCGTCGGCGACGTCCTTGGCCATGCCCGCCAGGCCGGGCCGTAGGCCGTTGGAGATGCCCAGGCCGGGCACCGGCCCGCGCGCCGAGGTCGACAGGACCAGCCCGACGGCCCCGCCCGCGTCCCCGGCCAGGTTCTCGGCGACGGTACGGACCATGCGTACGGTGCCGAGGAAGACCGTCTCGAAGGAGTGGCGCCACTGCTCGTCGGTGACCGATGCGGCGCTGCCGGGCGGCGGTCCGCCGACCGAGACCAGCGCCCCGTCCAGCCGCCCGAAGTGCTCCCGGGCCGCCGCGACGAGGCGCTGCGGCGTCTGCGCGCCGGCCAGGTCGGCGGTCAGCCCGATCGCCCGCTCCGGCCCGCCGAGGCGCTGCGCGGCGGCGGCCACCGCGTCGGCGTCGCGGGCGGAGAGCACGACGCGGGCGCCGTCGGCGACGAGGCACTCCGCGGTGGCGTAGCCCAGCCCCCGGGAGGCGCCGGTGAGTACGTACACCCGATCGGTCAGTCCGAGATCCATGCCGTCGATCCTGCCGCACCCGGCCGGATCCGCCAGCGGGGCCCTCGGACCGCCAGGCGGCCGACGACCAGTGGCGGACGGTCCAGTGGCAGCGGACGGTCCAACGGTGGAGGGGCCAGCGGCGGGCGGTTCAGCGGTGGGCGGGGCGCAGCAGGCGTACCCGACCGGCGACCTGGACCGCGACGGCGCCGCCGGCGCGCCCCCACGCCGGCAGCCGACGCGGGCGCGGCGGTGCGTGCCCGTCGTAGCGGTGGGCGGCCTCGCGCGCGGCCAGTTCCTCCGCGCCCAGCGGCGGCAGCGCGCTCCGGTCGCGCAGGTCACGGGCCAGGTCCCAGCCGTCGCGCAGCGAGCCGCCGGTCGGCCGCCCCGACGCCCAGCGGGCGAAGGTCGCCGACCACTGCGGACCGAGACCGGTGGCGAGCAACGGCCAGTGCCGGGCCACCTCCCCGGCGCGTTTGCGCAGCAGCGCGGCTCCGGCGGCGGCGAGCGCCGCGGGGTCGAAACCCGCCGGCGCGGGGCCACCGGCCACCAGCGCCGCCACCAGCGCCGCCTGCCGCTCGGCCAGGTCGCCGCTCACGTCACCACCGGGAAGCCGGACGCGGCGGCCAGGGCGTCCAACTCGGCGCGCAGCACCGGGGCGGGCGGGTAGTGCCCGTCGCGTTCCAGCAGGAGCGCGGGTGGCCGGCGGCGGGCGCACAGCTCGCGCAGCAGGTCCAGCACCGGCGGCGGCACCGGATCGGTGTGCGTGTCGTGGTAGTAGCCGCCGTGCTCGGCGCCGCCCGCGACGTGCACGTAGGAGACCCGGTCCAGCGGCAGCCGGTCGAGCAGCGCGGCCGGGTCGGTGCCCCGGTTGCGGGCGTTGGCGTACACGTTGGCGACGTCGAGCAGCAGGAACGCGCCGGTGCGGTCCAGGATCTCGGTGAGGAAGTCGGCCTCGTCCAGCTCGTCGTCGGGCCAGTCGAACAGGGCCGCGATCGGTTCCAGCGCGAGCGGCACCGGCAGCCCGGCCTGCGCCCGGGCGACGTTGGCGCACACCGCGTCGACCGCCTCGCGGCTGCGCGGCAGCGGCAGCAGGTGGCCGGCCTCGACGCCGCCGGCCCGGACGAAGGCGATGTGCTCGCTGACCAGCGGCGCCCCGACCAGCTCCGCCACCGCGCCCAGGTGGGCGACGCGGGCCGGGTCGACCGGTTCCGCGCCGCCGAGGGACAGGCGCACGCCGTGCGGTACGACCGTCACGTCGCGCTCGCGCAGCGCGGCCAGCCCCGCCGGCAGCGGCCCGGAGGCGGCGACGCCCTCCGCGACCACCTCCACGAAGCGCAGCCCGGGCAGGTCGGCGACGAACCCGGCGATCTCCGGCCGCCAGCCGATGCCCACCCCGTGTGGGCCGGTCATCCGCCGCACCCGCCTCCGCCGCAGCCCCCGCCGCCCCCGCACGAGCTGCCCCCGCTGCACGAGCTGCCCCCGCCGCACCCGCCGCCGCTGGAGGAGGCGCCGGTGCCGCTGATGGCCTGGCGCTGGATCTCGGCCTGGCTGGCGAAGCCGGGGTCCATGGCGTAGAGCGACGCGGTGCCGAACAACGCGACGCCCATCGCGGCGCCCGCCGCGCCGTACGTGGCGTAGGCCGGGGCCGAGGCGGGCGCGAGGTAGGTGTGCTGGCGCCGCAGGTCGCGCAGTGCCCGGGTGGCGGCGCGGGTGCGCCACGGCACCCGGTGCAGGAGGACGGCCACGACGATCAGCGGGATCTGGCTCAGCACGAGCCAGCCCACCGGACGGTCGTTGGCCAGCCCGGCGACGATGCGTGCCACGCCGACCAGCAGCAGGGCGGTGAGCAGGAACGCGCCCAGGCGCAGCGCGGACCGGCGGGCCGGTGCGAGCGCGAGCCCGCGTTGCTCCAGGCTGGCCCGCAGCTGATCGAGCGCCCGGACGACCCACTCGTCGCGGGCCAGCTGCCGGGTGGTGGCGTTGCGGCCGGCCGCGAAGTGGATCGCCTGGTCCAGCGGTGTGATCCCGGCCGGCAGCGGCCCGCCGGTGGTCAGCCGCCGATCCGGTCGTACGCCGATGGCGCCGCTGCTGCGCAGCGCGCCGACGGAGGCCCAGATCGCCAGCTGCTGCCCGCCGTTGAGGTAGGCGACCTGCTGCGGGCCGAGCTGGCCGACGTGACCCACCGACGGGCCGGCGAGGACCGCGAGCCGGTGGACGAGCGTACCGACGACGATCACGACGGCCACGAGGAGATAGACCCGGAGGAAGGTAGGGCCGGAGATGCCCCAGGTGTCACCAGGTGCGGCGGGGACGGTCATCTGCTGCTCCTTCGGGCGAGGGGGATCGCGGCCCAATTGTGGAGCAGCCCCGCCAGGGCGTACCCACCGCGTGGGCCGAGTTACCGGACCGATACGCGTGGCAGCGGGCGGACGGTCAGCGGCGGCGCACGGCCTCCTCGACCAGGTCGAGCACCGGGCCGAGGTCGCCGGCGGGGCGGCCCATCGCCAGGTGCAGCACCAGGCCGTCGTAGGCGAGTTCGAGGAACTGGGCCAGTACGTCGATCGGCACGTCCTCGCGGAGCACGCCCGCCTCCCGCTGCCGGGCCAGCCGGTCGCGGGTCGCCTCGGCGACCGCCGCCGACCGCTGCGCCCACCGCTTGGCGAACGCCGGGTCGGTCCGCAGTCGCCGGGACACCTCCAGTTGGCTGCCCAGCCAGCCGGTGGTGTCGGGGGAGACGGCGCCGGCCAGCAGGTCCCGCATGACCTGGACCAGGCCGTTGCGGGCCACGGTCTCCACCATGGCCGCGGCGTCGTCCTCGGCGACGGCGAGGAAGAGCGAGTCCTTGTCGCGGAAGTGGTGGAAGATCGCGCCCCGGGACAGCCGGGTGGCCTCCTCCAGCCTGCGGACGGTGGCGCCCTCGTAGCCGTGCCGGGCGAAACACGCCCGCGCGGCGGCGAGGATCTCCTGTCGGCGCGCGTCGAGCTGGTCCTGACTTACTCTGGGCACGGGTCGATCGTGACAGCTCACCCTCCGTTGTGCAAACCGTACGTACGGCTTGGTTTGGGGCGCGCGCATGATCATCCGTAGGGCACGCGCCGGTTAGGATCGCCCCGTGATGCCACTCCCCACCGCCGTCGCGGTCCCCGCCGCGCCGCTGACCGTCGCGGCCGTGCAGGCCGAGCCCGTACCCGGCGACGTGGTCGGCAACGCGGCGAGCGCCGCCCGGCTGGTCCGCCGCGCCACGGAGCGCGGCGCCCGGGTGACCGTGCTGCCGGAGCTCTTCCTGCCCGCGTACCACCTGCCGACGCTGGCGGCCGATCCCGCCGGCACCGACGTCGCGGCCGATGCGGCGGCCACGGTCGACGACGCGCGGCTGGACCCGCTGCGCGAGGCGGCCCGCGACGGCGGCGCGGCCGTGGTGGTCGGCGCCGCCGTCCGGCACCCGGACGGCCGGCGGACGATCTCCGCCCTGCTGGTCGACGGGGCCGGCGACGTCCGCGTCGGGTACGACAAGCAGCAACTGTGGAGCGGCGAGCGGGAGCTGTTCGTCGCCGGTGACCGGGGCGCGACCCTGCTCGTCGACGACTGGCGGCTCGGGCTCGGCATCTGCTACGACGGCTGCTTCCCCGAGCACGGCCGGGCCGCCGCGGCCGACGGGGCGCACGGCTACCTCTGCCCGAGCGGCTACCTGGCCGGCTCCGAGCACCGCCGCGACCTCTACTACGCCGCCCGCGCGCTGGACAACACGATGTACGTGGTGTTCGCCAACCTCGTGGGCGGCGCCGACCCGTGGCGGTTCAACGGTGGCGCCGCCGTCTACGACCCGGAGGGCCGCCCGTTGGCCCGGGGCGCGGACACCGGCGAGGCCGTGCTGGTCGTCGCGCTGGCCCCGGAGCCCCTCGCGGCGACCCGGTCCGCCCACTGCATGCTGCTCGACCGCCTGCCCGACCAGGGCGGGCCCCGGGCGGCCCTGCCGGCCTGACGGGTCGCCGGAAGCCGGCTCGGCACTGTCGGCGGGCGGTGGCGGTCCCGTAGGGTGCCCGAGTGCCGCTGCTCCTGCTGGACCTGGACAACACGCTGCTCGACCGGGCCGGTCCGTTCCGCGCCTGGGGGGAGCGTTTCCTGGCCGGTGTCGGCGCGCCGCCGGCCGACATCGACTGGCTGCTGTCCATCGACGCCGACGGGCTGACCGACCGGTGGGACGTGGCCGACGCCGTACGGGACCGCTACCGGCTGCGGATCCCGTCCATCGACCTGGTCGAGGAACTGCACGACTGCGTGGTGGCCGACGTCCGGCTCGATCCGCTGGTGGCCTGCGCGCTGCGGATCGCCGACGAGGCGGGATGGACGCCCGTGGTGGTCAGCAACGGCGCGGTACGGCAGCAGGAGGCCGTCATCCGGCGTACCGGACTGGACCGCTTCGTCGCCGACTGGGTCATCTCCGAGGAGGTCGGCGTCAGCAAGCCCAACCCGAGGATCTTCGCGCTGGCCGCCCGGCGGGTGCGGCTGCCGTTACGCGGCGCCTGGGTGGTCGGCGACGGCCCGGAGGTGGACATCGGGGGCGCCGCCGCCGTGGGGCTGCCCAGCGTCTGGCTGCACCGGGGGCGGAGCTGGGTCGACAGCCGGTTCGCCCCCACCCGCACCGCCGACGGCGTGATCGCCGCCGTCGCGGCGGTGCTCGCCGCCTGACGGGCGGCGGGCCGGGCGTAAATCGGTTGACCCGGGTGGCGCCGGCGCGTGAGCATGGTCGGCGCATCGTGCAACCGGGCGCGCCCGGTCGAGGAGAGGGGGTCGGTCATGGCCGTCTTCGCAGGTCACTTCCACCTGCCCCCATCAGCCTCGAGCAAGGGAACACCACCGCAGTGCGCGATCACGACCTTCCGGCGCGCGAGCGCCGTACCCGCGGCAAGCGCCGCTTCGACGACGACGAGCAGCTCTTCCTGAAGCGGGGCCGGGCCGCCGGTCCCGCCCCCGCCGACCCGGACGCCGAGCCGGACCCCGAGACGGGGGACAGCTGGTCCTCCTGGGACGACGCCGTGCAGGGCCCGCAGCCCCACCCCGACTGGCTGGTCACCGAGCTGGCCGCCAGGGACACCGAGCTGGGGGTGCTCAAGACCGGCAAGGAGGCGGACGTCCACCTGGTCCGCCGGGCGGTCCCTGACACCGACCGGTCCTGCCTGCTGGCCGTCAAACGGTACCGGGACCCCCAGCACCGGCTCTTCCACCGCGACGCCGGCTACCTGGAGGGGCGCCGGGTCCGCCGGTCCCGGGAGAACCGCGCGATGGCCGGGCGCACCGCCTTCGGCCGGCAGATGATCGCCGGGCAGTGGGCGGCGGCCGAGTTCGCCGCGCTGGCCCGGCTCTGGGAGGTCGGCAGCCGGTACGGGACGATCTCCGTCCCCTACCCGGTGCAGGTGCGCGGCACCGAGCTGATGCTGGAGTTCCTCGGCGACCACGACGAGGGGCTGGCCGCGCCCCGGTTGGCCCAGCTGCGGCCGGAGGCGGGGGAGCTGCGCGAGCTGTGGGGACAGCTCGTCGACGCTCTCGTGGTGCTCGCCCGCGCCGGCCTCGCGCACGGTGACCTGTCGCCGTACAACCTGCTGGTGCACGCGGGGCGGCTGGTGTTGATCGACCTGCCGCAGGTGGTCGACGTGGTGGCCAACCCGCAGGGGCCGGAGTTCCTGGCCCGCGACGTCCGGGTGGTCGCCACCTGGTTCGCGGCCCGCGGCCTGCCGGCGGCGGACGCCGATCCGGCCGCGCTGACCGCGTTGCTGCTGCGGGAGGCGGGGATCCGCTGACCGCGACGTCCCGGGCGGCCGGCACCTGCCGCCCGGGACCGGGTCACTGGAGGTAGCGCTCGACCGCCGGCTTGGGACGCAGGCCCTGGGCGTCGGGGTCGCCGTGGGTCTGCCGGGCGGCTCGCCGTCGCCGCAGCAGGTCCCAGCACTGGTCGAGGGACTCCTCCAACTCGCGCAGCCGGGTACGGGCGTCGTCGTCCGTGCCCGACTCGCCGGCCTGCGCGTCGGCGCGCAACCGGTGCTCCTCGTCGACCAGCTCGGAGATGCGGTTCAGGATGGTCTTGTCGTCCATCCCCTGAGCCTGGCACAGGCCGTGCGGGGCGCGCCCGGGTTCCACCGCCGTGCCCGCCGCTGCGGTAGGTTGCCCAGCCATGGTCCCCACCGTCCGGGCCGCCGGCCCCACCGACGCGGCAGGGGTCGTCGCCCTGCTCCGCGCCGCCCGCCCCCATCTGGTGGTCACGCCGCAGGTGCTCGCCTGGCAGGCGACCGGCAAGCCGGCGGAGCGCTTCGGGATGCTCGTCGCCGAGGCGGGCGGCGGGATCGCCGGCGTCGCCCGTACGGGGCTGCTGCACGAGAGCGCGGAGCCTGGGCTCGGCTTCGTCAACCTGGTCGTGCACCCCGAGGAGCGTCGGCGGGGCGTCGGCTCGGCCCTGCTCGCCGCCGCCGAGGAGCGCCTCGTCGGACTCGGCGTGCGCCTGGCGTACGCCCGGGTCGTCGACGAGCCGGCGTCGCTCGCCTTCGCCGAGCGGCACGGGTACCGGTCCGGCCGGCGCAACGTGATCCTGGGGCTGGACCTGGCGACGGCGGTGCTGCCGCCCGCGCCCGCCCCGCCGACCGGGGTGCGGCTGGTCACGGCGGCGGACCTGCCCGACCCCCGTCCGCTGTACGAGGCGGACCTGACCGCCGCCGCCGACGAGCCGGGCGACGTCGGGATGGACGAGATCAGCTTCGGCGACTGGCGGGCCGCGTACTGGGACCGGCCGGACCTGGACCGGGCGCTCAGCACGGTGGCGACGGCCCACGGGGTGGTGGTGGCGTTCACCGTCGCGCTGACCGACGGGCGCGACCGCTACCTGTCGGGCATGACGGGCACCCGGGCGGGGTGGCGGGGTCGGGGCCTCGCCCGGCTGGTCAAGCACGCGTCGCTGCGGGCGGCCCGGTCGGCGGGCCTGCGGTGGGCGTGCACCCTGAACGACGCCGGCAACGACGCGATGCGGGCGGTGAACGCCTGGTGCGGGTACCGCCCGATGGCCGCCGAGTGGCGCCACCTGCGCACCCTCCACGAGTGACGCCCGACACGAAATCCTTCATGGACGAGCATTCCCATGAGCAAAATTCTCGTTCGACGGCTAGCGGATTCTCGGCGGGTGGTGGCATGCTTCCCGAATCGTGACGCAAGGCAGCCGTCTGCGTGACGGTCTGTCACAGCGGAGCGTGACCAAGGGGGAGGAGCCGCGGGTGCGGGATGCCATGGCCGGGCGGAGCGTCGACGACGCGCGAGGGCGGGCCGCCCGCTCGATACCACTGTGGAGGATGCTCCCGGGTCTGCTGCGTGACCCGCTGGGCCAGCTCGTCGCGGTGGCCGACTCCGCCGAGGGCGAGATCGTCCGGCTCAACCTCGGGACGATCCGTCCGTACCTGGTCACCGAGCCGGCCCACGTGCAGCACGTCCTGCGCGACAACGAGGCCAACTACACGCGTGGCGGCAACAGCATGCTCTGGCGTCCGGTGCGGCGGCTCACCGGCGAGGGCATCCTGTCCGACGGGCCGCAGTGGCAGGCCAGCCGCGCGCGCATGCAGCCGCACTTCACCGCCAAGCGCATCGACTCCCTCGTGGACACCATGAGCCGCGCCGTCAGCGACGCCGTCGACGAGTTCGACGAGCCGGCGCGCACCGGCCGGTGGTTCGACGCCGGCACCGAGCTGGGACGGGTCATCTGCCGGGCGATCAGCAGCGTCTTCTTCGCCGACCGGGTGAGCCTCGCCGACCAGCTGCGGATCGTCGCCGCCCAGGGCACGATCGTGACGGCGCTGCGCGCCCGGCTGCTCCTGCCGTTCGTGCCCGACGCGGTGCCGGTGCCGGGCGACCGCGCCCTGAGCCGCGCGATCGGCGTCGTCGACGACATCATGCTGCCGCTCGTACGCGCGGAGATGGCCAACCCGCGCGACGGCGACGACCTGCTGGCCGCCCTGGCACGCGCCCGCGACGAGCAGGGCCGCCCCCTCGACGAGCGGCAGGTCCGCGACGACGTGGTGGCGTCCTTCGCCACGGCGACCGAGACCACGTACGCCGTGCTGACCTGGCTGTGGCCGATCCTGGACGCCCACCCCGAGATCGCCGAACGGCTCTACGCCGAGCTGGACGAGGTGGTGGGGACCGACCGGACGATCAGCCGGGAGCAGCTGCGGGCGCTCACCTACACCCGGGCCGTGGTGGACGAGCTGCTGCGGATGTACCCGGCGGGCTGGCTGCTGCCGCGCACCGCCCTCGCCGACGACGTCATCGGTGGCACCAGGATCAAGGCGGGCAGCATCGTCGTCGTCAGCTCCTACATCACCCAGCGGCTCGCCCGCTTCTGGGACCGTCCGGACGTCTTCGACCCCGAGCGCTTCCGCGGCGACCAGTCGCGCCGCGGCCACCGGTACGCGTACTTCCCGTTCGGCGGCGGCCCGCACCAGTGCCTCGGCATGTACCTGTTCAATCTGGAGGCCCCGCTGGTGGTGGCCACCATGCTCAGCCGCTACCGCTTCCGGCTGCGGGAGCCCGGCATGCCGCCCAAGCAGTTGGCGGCGGCCCTGCGGCCGGGCCGGCCGGTGGTCATGGCGCTGAGCCCGGTCCGCGAGCGGAGGCCGGCATGACCGCGCTGCCGACGGCGACGCCCGACGGGCGCGACGAGCTGCGCGACGCCCAGGAGCAGGGCCGCATCTGCGGCCTGGCGGTACGCGGCCAACGCGACCTCCAGGCGTCGGCCGCGGCCCGCCCCGAACTGTTCCCCGCCGAACCGTTCGACACCATGCTGTTCGCCAACATCTCGCTGGCCATCGCCTTCGGTGCCCCGTGGTGCACGGCCGAGCAGCTGCGCGCCGCGAACCGCACCGTGCTGTGGGGCTTCGCCCTCGACTGGCTGATCGACCACCGGGCGCGTACCCGCGACGAGGTCGACGGGCTCGTCGCGCGCTGCCGCGCGGTGGCCGCCGGCGAGCCGCCCGCCCCCGACGACCATCTCGGCACCTACCTGGCGGCACTCCAGGAGGAGCTGGCGACGGTCCCCGCCTTCGCCGCGTACCGTCCGCTGTGGCGCGACCGGGTGGACGCGACGGTGCGGGCGATGGCCCGCGAGTGGGAGTGGAAGGCGGCCTGGCGGCCCGGGGACCGGGCGTCCCTGCCGAGCCTCGACGCCTACCTCGACAACGCCGACAACCACGCCTGCACGATCGTCAACGTCGCGCACTGGCTCTACACCGGCGACGAGGCCACCCTCGCCCGGCTGGACGAGCTGGTCGCGGTCAGCGACCAGGTGCAGCGCGCCCTGCGCCTCGTCAACGACCTCGGCACCTACGAGCGCGACCTGCGCTGGGGCGACCTGAACGCGCTGCTGCTGGTCGAGGACCGCGCCGAGGTGGAGCAGCGGCTCGCCGCGCTGGTGGACAGCTGCCGCCGGATGCTGGTCCCGCTCCGCACGACCTGCCCGCGCGAGGCGGACTACCTGGCCCGGCAGGTCGGCTTCAGCAGCGGCTTCTACCAACTGGCCGACTTCTGGGGGATGTCGTGACGGCGGCGCCCGTCGCCGCACCCGACGTCGGCGGCGCCGGGCTCGCCGCCGCCGGCCGTGAACTGGTGGCGGCGATGCTGGCCGCCCCCGCCGGCACGGTCTCGCCCTCGATCTACGAGACCGGCCGGCTGGTCGGCGACGCGCCCTGGCTGCCGGGGCACGCCGAGCGGCTGCGGTACCTGCTGGCCGCTCAGCGCGCCGACGGCGGATGGGGAGCGCCCGGCGCGTACGGCCTGGTGCCGACCCTCAGCGCGGTGGAGGCGCTGCTGAGCGCCCGGCGTACCGACAGTCGGGAGGCGCACCGGCTCGCACCGGCCGTGGACCGGGGAGTGGCGGCGCTGCGGGACCGCCTGCTGGTGGCCGTCGAGCCCGTGCCGGACATGCCGGGCGTCGACCTGATCGTGCCCGCCCTGATCGACCGGATCGACGCGCTCCTCGACGGCGGCGCGGTCGGTCGGAGCCGGCCGGCGGCGCCCGCGCTGCCGATGCCGTACGGCATGACCCGGCACCGGGCCGAGGCGGTCGGGCGGCTCCTCGCCACCGGCGGGCCCGTGCCGCAGAAGCTGTGGCACGCCTTCGAGGTGCTGGACGCGCGGGCGCGGGTGTGCCTGCCGGCCCGGCCCGTCTCCGGTGCCGTCGGCGCCTCGCCCGCCGCCACCGCGGCCTGGCTGGGCGATCCCACCCGTCCGGGTGCGGACCCCGCCGCGCTGGCCTACCTGACCGGCGCCGTCGCGCGCGGCGGCGGGCCCGTGCCGTGCACGACGCCCATCGCCGTGTTCGAGCGCGCCTGGGTGCTCAGCGGGCTGGCCCGGGTCGGCGCGGCGACGGGCGTCCCCGCCGAGCTGACCGGCGGGCTGGCCGCCGCGCTCGGACCGACGGGCGCGGCCACCTCGCCCGGCTTGCCGACCGACGCCGACACCACCGCCGTCACCCTCTTCGCGCTGGCCCGCCTCGGGCGCCCGGTCTCGCCTGACAGCCTCCTGGCGTACGACACGGGGGCGCACTTCTGCACCTGGCAGGGCGAGGACGGCGCCTCGGTCACCACGAACGCCCACGTCCTGGAGGCGCTGGGCTGGCACGCCCGGCACCGGCCGGGTCGCCCGTACGCCGACGTCGTGCGGCGGGTGGCCGGCTGGCTGGTCGACGGCCAGCACGCCGACGGCAGCTGGACGGACCGCTGGCACGCCTCCCCGTACTACGCGACGGCCAGCGTCGCGGCCAGCCTCGCCGAGTACGCGCCCGACACCGTCGGCGAGCGGCTCGACCGGGCGGTCGACTGGGTGCGCGACACCCAGCGCGACGACGGCTCGTGGGGACTGTGGGCCGGCACGCCGGAGGAGACCGCGTACGCCCTCCAGGTGCTGCTCGGCTCCGGGCGCGCGCCCCGGCCGGGCCTGGCCCGCGTCGTGCGCCGGGCGCTCGCCTACCTCGACGACCACGGCGAGGGCACCGTCGACGTTCCACTGTGGCATGACAAGGATCTCTACCACCCGGTGCTGATCGTGCGGGCCGCCGTGCTCGCGGCGCGGCACCTGGCCCGGCTGACCGGCCACGCGGGACGGTGAGCGCGGCGATCGGGTGCCCGCCATGACGCACCGGTCATGATCAGGACTGCTTGAGTGATCGTCGTGACACTGCTACCGTGCGCCGGGTCGGTCGAAGCGCCATGCGGAAGCCGCCGATCGGATGAATCAGACTCCCCGCCAGGGATGGTTTTCAATGGGTTCCCGCAGCTCCAATCTGCGCCGGAAAGTCGTGGCTCTACTGGCCTCACTCGTTGCGCTGTGGGCGTTCGCCGCGTGGGTGACCCTCCGGGAAGGCGTCAGTCTCCTCTGGGTGCAGGTGCTCGACGCGCAGGTCGCCCAGCCGGGTGAGCCGCTGGTGCTGGAGTTGCAGGCCGAGCGTCGCGCGTCCGCGGCGTACCTGGGGGGCTCCGGCGCGGCCGAGCGGGAACAGCTCGACGCGCAGTGGCGGCGCACCGAGGGCGTCGCCGACGACTTCCGCAAGTCGGTCAGCAGCTGGCGGGTGGACCTGGCGGCCGACGAGAGCCAACGGCAGATCGACGCGGTCGTCAGCGGGCTCGACCGGCTCGGCGGCGTACGCGAGTCCATCCGCGACCGGCAGGTCGACCGCGCCACCGCCACCCGCGCCTACACCGAGCTCATCGACTCGGTGCTGCGGATGTACGGGTCGCTGGGCAACCTGGACGACGAACGGTTCACGCAGGAGACCGCGGCGCTGATCGACCTCGTCCGGATCCGTGAACTCATGTCCCAGGAGGACGCCCTCGTCACCGGCGCCCTGGCCGCCGGCCGGATGACGCCCGAGGAGACCGCCGCGTTCGCCCGCGCCACCGGCGCCCAGCGCTACCTCGACAGCCAGGTCCGCACCGACCTGTCGAGCGCCGACCGGACCCGCTACGAGGCGCTGCTCAGCGGCGAGGCGTACACCACGTTCCGGGCCCTGGAGGACCGGGTCGTCGTGCAGGGACGCGCGGGCGGCGCGCCACCGGTGTCGGCGACCGAGTGGCGCGCGGCGGCCGACGTGGTGGTCGAGGAGCAGCAGCGCTTCATCATCGAGGCCGGTGACGCGCTCGTGGAGCGGGCCGCGCCCATCGCCGTCGGTGTCGTCCTGCGGCTGGTGCTGGCCGCCGGTCTGGGCCTGCTCGCCGTCATCGCCTCGATCGTCGTGTCGATCACCACCGCCCGGGCCCTCGTGCAGCAGCTGGAGCGGCTGCGCGACGCCGCCTTCCGGCTCGCCAACGAGCGGCTGCCCGGCGTGGTCGAGCGGCTCGGCCACGGCGAGGAGGTCGACGTCGCCAAGGAGGCGCCGCCGCTGGAGTTCGGCGACGACGAGATCGGCCAGGTCGGCAAGGCGTTCAACGCCGTGCAGGAGACCGCGATCCGCACCGCCGTCGAGCAGGCCGAGCTGCGCCGCAACGTCCGCGAGGTCTTCCTCAGCCTGGCCCGGCGCACGCAGGCGCTGGTGCACCGCCAGCTCACCCTGCTCGACGCGATGGAGCGCCGCGAGCACGACGCCGAGGAGCTGGAAGACCTGTTCCGGGTCGACCACCTGGCCACCCGGATGCGGCGCAACGCCGAGAACCTCATCGTGCTCTCCGGCTCCACCCCGGGCCGCGCCTGGCGGCGTAACGTGCCGATGGTCGACGTCGTGCGCGGCGCGGTCGCCGAGGTGGAGGACTACACCCGGGTCAACGTGCTGCCGCTCGGCGCCGTCTCGCTCACCGGGCGCGCGGTCGGCGACGTCATCCACCTGCTCGCCGAGCTGATCGAGAACGGCCTGTCGTTCTCGCCGCCGCACACCTCCGTCGAGGTGCGCGGGCAGATGGTGGCCAACGGCTTCGCCATCGAGATCGAGGACCGTGGCCTGGGCATGAGCGAGGAGGACCTGGCCGCCGCGAACCACCGGATCGTCGACCAGTCCGAGCTGAACCTGGCCAACGCCTCCCGCCTCGGGCTCTACGTGGTCAGTCGGCTGACCGAGCGGCACGGCGTGCGGGTGCAGCTCAAGGAGTCCGCGTACGGCGGCACCACGGCCGTCGTGCTGATCCCGGCCGAGCTGGTCACCGCCGACGACGA
This sequence comes from Micromonospora sp. ZG13, assembly GCF_059359355.1. Taxonomy (NCBI): domain Bacteria; kingdom Bacillati; phylum Actinomycetota; class Actinomycetes; order Micromonosporales; family Micromonosporaceae; genus Micromonospora; species Micromonospora sp. ZG13. Next base: position 6,207 of record NZ_JCADBQ010000005.1, on the reverse strand, counting down.
GGACCCGAGCACCTCCGGCGGCTTCCCGGCCGGTCTGCCCGCCGCTACCCGGGCACCCGGCACGCCCGGCCAGGTGCCGCCCACCGCCGAGCCGCCGCTCGCCGCGGTGCCGGTGGCGCTCGCCGAGCCGCTCGCGCCCCGTACGCGGCCGGCTCCGGACACCGACGCACCCGCCGAGGGGGACGCCGACACGGGCGGCCTGCCGACCCGGTCGCGCGGCCGGAGCCTGTCGACGGCCGCCCCGGCCCTCGACGCGCGGCTGCCCGTCCGGCCGCGTGCCGGCTCCGAGCAGTACGCCCTCGACGGCCCGACCTTCCCGACCGGCCTGCCGGTGGCCGCCGCCCGGCCCGCGCCGCCCGAGGCGCCCGGAACGCCGGACGCGCCGGAGGCGGACACCGGGTCCACCGCGACCGGCGGCCCGGCGCCGACGGCCCGCCAGGTGACCGCGCGCACCGACTCGGGGCTGCCGGTGCGGGTGCGCCAGGCCAGCATCGTGCCGGAGCTTCGTGACGATCCGGCCGCCGGCGGGGACGACGACACCGACGACGAAACGGCGCGCCCGCCGGAGCAGGTACGCCGGATGATGAGCTCCTACCAGACCGGCACCCGGCGCGGCCGTACGGACGCCGCCCGGCTGCTCGGTGGAGCGGGCGACAGCCGTACCGAGGCCGGCGGGGAACCCGACGCCGGCGACGACCTGCAAGCGACCTGACCGGCGCCGCGACGGCGCGGGGGACCTCCGCGCCGTGACGGTCAGCCGAGACGAGCACGGCGACAACTGCCGGGGGAGAAGAGGACGACGAGTGGCGCAGAAGACGGCTTCGAGTGCCGACCTGACGTGGTTGCTGGATGATCTGGTCGGCCGGGTGAAGCAGGCCGACCACGCGGTCGCGCTCTCGACGGACGGCCTGTTGATGGCCGCCTCGCGAGGGCTCAGCCGGGACGACGCCGAGCACCTGGCGGCCATGGCGGCCGGCATCCAGAGCCTGGCCCGGGGCGCGGGCAAGCGCTTCGGCGGCGGCCAGGTGCAGCAGACCATCATCGAGATGCAGTCGTCGTTCCTGTTCGTCACAGCGGCGGGGCGCAACGCCTGCCTCGCCGTCCTCGCCAGCGAGGACGCCGACGTCGGCCTGATCGCCTACGAGATGGCGATGCTGGTCACCCGCGTCGGCAAGTACGTGGCGTCGCCGACGCGGACCGGCGAGCAGCAGACCGGTGAGAAGTAGCCGCGATGACGGTGCAGGGGGAGTCCTCGGAGCACCAGTGGGTCGATGACCATGCCGGCCCGGTCGTGCGCCCGTACGCGGTGACACGTGGCCGGGCCCGGCCGGTCACCGGCACGTTCGACCTGATCTCCCTGGTGACGGCGACCCGCGCGGACGTGACCCCGGAGGTCGGGCTGGGCCCGGAGCACCTGGCGATAGTCGGGCTCTGCCAGCGGATCCAGTCCGTCGCCGAGATCGCCGCCCACCTTGACCTGCCGGTGGGCACCATCCGGGTCCTGCTCGGTGACCTGGCGGCCCGCAGCCTGGTGCAGGTACGCGAACCGCACACCACGGCCGGCCTTCCCGACAACAGCGTTTTCGAGGCGGTAATCAATGGACTACGGGCACTCTGAGCGGCCGGCGGGAGCGACGCCACTGCCCACCGCAATCAAGATCCTCGTCGCGGGCGGCTTCGGCGTCGGCAAGACCACCATGGTCGGCGCGGTCAGCGAGACGCGCCCGCTGCGTACGGAGGAGGTGTTGACCGAGTCCGGCGTCGGCATCGACGACCTCTCCGGGGTGGAGAGCAAGACGACCACCACCGTCGCCATGGACTTCGGCCGCATCACCATCAGCGACGACCTGGTGCTCTATCTCTTCGGCACCCCCGGCCAGGACCGGTTCTGGTTCGTCTGGGACGAACTGGCGCTCGGCGCGCTCGGCGCGGTGGTGCTGGCCGACACCCGGCGGCTGGCCGACTGCTTCCCCTCGATCGACTACTTCGAGGGCCGGGGCACGCCGTTCGTGGTGGCGGTCAACTGCTTCGAGGGGGCCCGGCAGTACCGGCTCGACGAGGTGCAGGCGGCGCTCAACCTCGATCCGGGGGTGCCGGTGCTGCTCTGCGACGCGCGGCAGCGGGAGTCCAGCAAGGAGGTGCTCATCACGCTGATGGAGCACGCCATGAAGACCCGCGAGGCCCGCCGCCGCGCCGCCGCAACCGAGTAACCGGACCACCGCCACCACCACCGCAGCCGCTGTTGCGGGGTGGCCGCCGTTGCGGCTGCCCCGCGTCGCTGTTCCGTGCCCGCTGCGTCGCGTCTTCTGGCGCGTTGCTGCCTGCTGCGCCGCGCTCCCGGATGAGATCTTGGTAGGGAATGGCCCCTCCGGGGGCACTTCCGTACCAAGATCTCCGGGCGTGCACCGGTGCCAGCGCGCCGGCACCGGCCGCATCTGAGCGGACACGCGAGGGGCCCCCTGCCGTCGTGGCAGGGGGCCCCTCGTCCGTGTCGTCAGTTGGCGATCATGCGACGCAGCACGTACTGCAGGATGCCGCCGTGCCGGTAGTAGTCCGCCTCGCCCGGGGTGTCGATCCGGACCACCGCGTCGAACTCGACGCCGGTGTCGGTGCTGACCTTGACCGTACGCGGGGTCTCGCCGTCGTTCAGCGCGGTGACCCCGGTGATGGAGAACGTCTCCGTGCCGGTGAGGCCGAGCGACTCGGCGGTCTCGCCGGCCGGGAACTGCAGCGGGAGCACGCCCATGCCGATCAGGTTCGAGCGGTGGATCCGCTCGTACGACTCGGCGACGACCGCCCGGACGCCGAGCAGCATGGTGCCCTTGGCCGCCCAGTCGCGCGACGAGCCGGAACCGTACTCCTTGCCGGCCAGCACGACCAGCGGGATGCCGGCCTCCTGGTAGGCCACGGAGGCGTCGTAGATCGAGGTCTGCTCGCCGGTCAGGTGGTTGACCGTGAAGCCGCCCTCGACGCCCGGGACCAGCTGGTTGCGCAGCCGGATGTTGGCGAAGGTGCCCCGGATCATCACCTCGTGGTTGCCCCGGCGCGAGCCGTACGAGTTGAACTCGTGGCGCGGCACGCCGTGCTCGGCGAGGTACGTGCCGGCGGGCGAGTCGGCCTTGATGGAACCGGCCGGCGAGATGTGGTCGGTGGTCACCGAGTCGCCCAGCTTGGCCAGCACCCGGGCGCCGGTGATGTCGACGACCGCCTTCGGCTCGCGTTCCATGCCCTCGAAGTACGGGGGCTTGCGGACGTAGGTCGACTCGTCCGCCCAGGCGAACGTGTCGCCGGTCGGGGTGGGCAGCGACTGCCAGCGCTCGTCACCGGCGAAGACGTCCTCGTACGCGGCGCTGAAGCCGGTGGCGCCGATCGCCGAGGCGATGACGTCCTGGATCTCGGCGCTGTTGGGCCAGATGTCCCGCAGGAACACCGGGTTGCCTTCGCTGTCCTCGCCGATCGGCTCGTTGGCCAGGTCGATGTCCATCGTGCCGGCCAGCGCGTACGCGACCACCAGCGGCGGGGACGCCAGGTAGTTCATCTTGACGTCCGGGTTGATCCGGCCCTCGAAGTTCCGGTTGCCGGAGAGCACGGAGACGACGGCCAGGTCGGCCTCGTTGACCGCGGCGGAGACCTCCTCCGGCAGCGGGCCGGAGTTGCCGATGCAGGTGGTGCAGCCGTAGCCGACCAGGTGGAAGCCGAGCTTCTCCAGGTAGGGCGTGAGGCCGGCCCGCTCGTAGTAGTCCATGACGACCTTGGAGCCCGGGGCCAGGGTGGTCTTCACCCACGGCTTGCGGTTCAGGCCCTTGTCGACGGCGTTGCGGGCCAGCAGGGCCGCGCCGATCATCACCTGCGGGTTGGAGGTGTTGGTGCAGGAGGTGATCGCCGCGATCACCACGGCGCCGTGGTCCAGCTCGTACTCGACGCCGTCGGCGCCGGTGACCCGGGTCGGGTTGCTGGCCCGCCCGCCGGAGCCGACGGCCGCCGTCTTTAGGTCGCGCGGCGCGTCGGCCGGGTCGCTGACCCCGTTGGCCGGGGAGTCGCTGGCCGGGAAGGACTCGGCGCTCGCCTCGTCGGCGTGGCCCTCCACGCCGAACGGCTTCTCCTGCTGCGGTACGCCCGACTTGCGGCCACGGTCGCCGCCGGTCTCGTCGGCGGCCACGTAGTCGGTCAGCGCCGAACGGAACAGCGTCTTGGCGTTGCCCAGCGGGACCCGGTCCTGCGGGCGCTTCGGGCCGGCCAGGGACGGCTCGATCGTGCCCAGGTCGAGCTCCAGGCGCTCCGAGTACTCCGGCTCGGCCTCCGGGTCGTGCCAGAGGCCCTGCTCCTTGGCGTACGCCTCGACGAGCGCGACCTGCGCGGCGTCGCGGCCGGTCAGCTCCAGGTAGCGGACGGTCTCGGCGTCGATCGGGAAGATCGCGACGGTCGAGCCGTACTCCGGGGACATGTTGCCGATGGTGGCGCGGTTGGCCAGCGGCACGGCGCTCACGCCGGGGCCGTAGAACTCGACGAACTTGCCGACCACGCCGTGCTTGCGCAGCATCTCGGTGATGGTGAGCACCAGGTCGGTGGCGGTGGTGCCGGCCGGCATCTCGCCGGAGAGCTTGAAGCCCACCACGCGCGGGATCAGCATGCTGACCGGCTGGCCGAGCATCGCGGCCTCGGCCTCGATGCCGCCGACGCCCCAGCCGAGCACGCCCAGGCCGTTGACCATCGTGGTGTGCGAGTCGGTGCCGACCACGGTGTCCGGGTACGCCTGGCCGTTGCGCTCCATGATCGTACGGGCCAGGTACTCGATGTTGACCTGGTGCACGATGCCGGTGCCCGGCGGGACGACCTTGAACTCGTTGAACGCGGTCTGGCCCCAGCGCAGGAACTGGTAGCGCTCCTTGTTGCGCTCGTACTCCAGCTCGACGTTGCGCTCGAAGGCGTCCTCGCGACCGAACAGGTCGGCGATGACGGAGTGGTCGATGACCAGCTCGGCCGGGGCGAGCGGGTTCACCTTGGTGGCGTCGCCGCCCAGCTCGCGGACGGCCTCGCGCATGGTGGCCAGGTCCACCACGCAGGGCACGCCGGTGAAGTCCTGCATGAGCACCCGCGCCGGGGTGAACTGGATCTCGACGCTCGGGTCGGCGTCGGATTCCCAGGCCCCGAGCTGCCGGATGTGGTCGGCGGTGATGTTCGCGCCGTCCTCGGTCCGCAGCAGGTTCTCCAGGAGGATCTTCAGGCTGTAGGGGAGCCGTTCGTGGCCCTCCACCTTGCTGATCTTGAAAATCTCGTAGCTCGCGTCTCCGACGCGTAGCTGGGTCTTCGCACCGAAGGTGTCGAGGCTCGCCACGTCGTACTCCTTCACACCAGCGACCGTGAGTAGTCCTGAGCAGTCTGTCGCACCGGTCGGGGTGCCGCCGTGGTTAGGGGACACTTACCGCCGATTCTCCGTCGTCAACAAAACCGTACGTCCGTCTTGCTAACTTCGCAACCTCGTGCCATCGTTCGGGACGAGGAGGTGCCACCATGATCCATCACGTCCAGCTCGCCTGCCCACGCGGCTCCGAGGAGGCGTCGCGGGCCTTCTACGTCGGCGTGCTCGGGATGACCGAGAAGCCCAAGCCACCCGCGCTCGCGGCCCGTGGCGGCTGCTGGTTCACCGGTCACGGCGCGGAGCTGCACCTGGGCGTGGAGGACGACTTCCGCCCCGCCCGCAAGGCCCATCCCGGTCTGCTCAGGCCGGACCTGGACACGCTCGCCGCCCGGCTGGCCGCCGCCGGATACCCGGTCACCTGGGGCGACGACGAGCTGCCGGGCATGCGCCGCTTCCACTCCCAGGACGCGCACGGCAACCGACTGGAGTTCCTCGCCCCGATCGACTGACCCGCCACTGCCCCCGAGGCGCGCTCTGGCCGCTACGGCCGCAATCGCTGTTCGCGCCCGCCCCGCCCGGGCTGCTGGGCTCGGCCGGCTGAGTCGCCCCCGCGCCTCACGCCCGGCTCAGCGGCATGGCGAGAGGGCTGGTCCCCGGGCTCGGCGCAACGTCCCGGCTCGGCGGCGTGGCGCCTCCGGCTAGCTCGACGCCCGACAACGGTATGACGAAAGGGCCGGCCCCCGGGTGGGGGTCGGCCCTTGTCGTCGTTGGGTGGTGCGGGGCTGCTGGTCAGGCGGTGTAGCCGCGGGTGGCGATCCAGTCGGCGAGGTTGTCGACGCTCATGCGGT
>NZ_JCADBQ010000049.1:0-987 GCF_059359355.1 Micromonospora sp. ZG13 | reverse complement strand
CGCGGGTGCTGCGGTGTGGGGTTTGGGTCGGGTGGTGGGTTTGGAGGTGCCGTTGCGGTGGGGTGGTTTGGTGGATTTGCCGGGGTTGTTGGGTGGGGGTGTGTGGGGTCGGTTGTGTGGGGTGTTGTCGTCGTGTGGTGGTGAGGATCAGGTGGCGTTGCGGTCGTCGGGTGTGTTTGTGCGGCGGTTGGTGCGTGCGGGTTCTGCGGCGGGTGTTGGTTCGGGTGGTTTCTCGTTGTCGGGGACGGTGTTGGTGACGGGTGGTACGGGGGCGTTGGGTGCGCGGGTGGCGGTGTGGGCGGCGGGTGTGGGTGCGGAGCATGTGGTGTTGGTGAGTCGGCGTGGTGGTGGTGCGCCGGGTGTGGGGGAGTTGGTGGGGCGGTTGGAGGGTTTGGGTGTGCGGGTGTCGGTGGTGGCGTGTGATGTGGCGGATCGTGGTGCGGTGGCGGGGTTGTTGGGGGATTTGGTGGGTGCGGGTGAGCGGTTGCGGGCGGTGGTGCATGCGGCGGGTGCGGCGCAGTTGACGTCGTTGGGTGAGGTGGGTGTGGGTGAGGTGGAGGAGGTGTTGCGGGCGAAGGTTGGTGGTGCGGTGGTGTTGGATGAGTTGACGGCTGGTTTGGATTTGGATGCGTTTGTGGTGTTTTCGTCGATTGCGGGGGTGTGGGGTTCGGCGGGTCAGGTGGGGTATGCGGCGGCGAATGCGTTTTTGGATGGGTTGGTGGTGTCGCGGCGTGCGCGTGGGTTGGTGGGGACGTCGGTGGCGTGGGGGCCGTGGGCTGAGGCGGGTATGGCGGTGGGGGTTGCGGGGGAGCAGTTGAGTCGGCGTGGGTTGCCGGGGATGGTGCCGGAGTTGGCGGTGGTGGCGTTGCAGCGGGCGTTGGAGGGTGGTGAGTCTGATGTGGTGGTGGCGGATGTGCGGTGGGATCGGTTTGTGCCGTCGTTTACGGCGTTGCGGCCGTCTCGACTGTTCACCGAAATCCCCGAAGC
>NZ_JCADBQ010000048.1:0-1059 GCF_059359355.1 Micromonospora sp. ZG13 | reverse complement strand
GGTGAAGACGGTTTGGATGAGGGGTGGGGTGTGGGGGTCGCGGGTGGGTCTGGTGTGTTCGACGAGTTTGTCGAAGGGGATGTCTTGGTGGGTGACGGCGTGCATGAGGACGGTGCGGGAGTGGTGCAGGAATTGGCGGAAGGTGTGGTGGGGGTTGATGTCGACGGGGAGGGGGAGGGTGTTGACGAAGAAGCCGATGAGTTTTTCGGCGTCGGGGTCGGTGCGGCCGGTGAGGGGGGTGCCGATGACGATGGGGTTTTGGTTGGTGTAGCGGTGGATGAGGAGTTGGAATGCGGCGAGGAGGATGCCGAAGGGGGTGGAGCCGGTTTGGGTGGCGAGGGTGGTGAGGGTGGTGGTGGTGTCGGGGGGTAGTTGGCTGTGGTGGACGGTGGTGGGGCCGGGTGTGGTGTCGGGTCGGGGTCGGTCGGTGGGTGGGTGGCAGACGGGTGGGGCGTTGCGGAGGCGTGTGGCGAGTTGGTGGAGGTGGTGTTGGGCGTTGGTGGTGTTCCAGTGGTGGTGTTGGCGTTGGGCGATGTCGGCGTATTGGGTTTTGAGGGGTGGTAGTGAGGGTGGGCGGTGGTGGGTGAGGTCGGTGTAGAGGTGGTTGAGTTCGGTGTGGAAGAGGCCGACGGACCAGCCGTCGAGGACGATGTGGTGCCAGGTGAGGCAGAGCACGTGGGTGGTGGGGGTGAGTTGGAGGATGTGGCTGCGCAGTAGTGGGCCGGTGGTGAGGTCGAATGGTTGGTCGAGTTGGGTGCGCAGGATGTCGCGGATGTGGTGGTCGTGGTGGTGGGGGTTGATGTGGGTGAGGTCGTGGCGGGTGCTGTGGTGGGTGGTGGGGGGTTGGGTGATTTGTAGGGGGATGCCGTTGTGTTCGGTGAAGGTGGTGCGGAGGACTTCGTGTCGGTGGATGATTTCGCCGATGGCGGTGTCGAGGTGGTCGAGGTTGAGTTGGCCGTCGATGTGCCAGGCGGTTTGGGTGTTGTAGGCGGTGGATTTCGGGTCGAGGGTGTGCAGGAACCACAGGCGTTGCTGCGCGAACGACAACACCCGACCCGG
>NZ_JCADBQ010000047.1:0-1104 GCF_059359355.1 Micromonospora sp. ZG13 | reverse complement strand
AATCCACCAAACCACCCCACCGCAACGGCACCTCCAAACCCACCACCCGACCCAAACCCCACACCGCAGCACCCGCGACATCGGCCAGCTCGTCGGATCCGCCGACCGACACCGCCCCACGCGTCAGCCACCACAGCCGGCCCGCCCCGCCGACGTCGGTCAGCGCCTGCGCCACGACCAGTGCCGTCGTCACCTCGACGGCGGCCGGCACGGCGGCCGGCTCCCGGGAAGTGGACGGCTCCCGGGGATCGGCCAGCGACAGCAGGGACACCACGTGCGCGTCCCGGTCGTCGGATCCCATCGCCTCCCGCAGCAGCCGCGCCACCCGGTCCCGGTCAGCGCCGGCCGGGACCAGCACCGGTACCGCACGGTCGGCACGGGCCGCCAGCTCCACGGCCACCGGGTGGTCCTGCTGCCCGGGCGCCATCAGCAGCAGCCAGGTACCCGCCAGCGTCGCCGAAGAGGGCACGTCGGCCGTACGCCACGTCGCCCGGTACCGCCAGGAGTCGACGGCGGCCCGCTGCTGGGTCGCCCGCCGCCACCGGGCGAGCTTCGGCAGCAGCGCCGTGGAGGGCTCGTCCGCGCCCAGTTCGTCGTCCAGCACGCCGAGGTCACCGGACTCGACCGCCGCCCAGAACTGCTCGTCGGACGGGGTGGCGGCAGCACCCGCGGCGGGCGAGGCCGGCCGGGGATCCTCCAGCCAGTAGCGCTGCCGGTCGAAGGCGTACGTGGGCAGCTCCACCACGCGTGGCCGGGCGCCGGTCTGGCCGTGGTACGCCGTCCAGTCGACCGGCACGCCGGCGGCCCAGAGCTGCCCGACGGCGCTGGTGAGGGTGGTGACGTCGGACTGGTTGCGGCGCAGCGTGGCCACGTACCGGACGTCGTCGGCCGCCTCCGCCTCGGCGGCCATGGCGGTGAGGACCGCGTCGGGGCCGACCTCCAGGAACGTGTCCACGCCCTGCTCCCGCAGAGCCGCCACCCCGTCGGCGAACCGCACCGCCTGCCGCACATGCCGCACCCAGTAGGTGGGATCGGTGATCTCTTCTGCGTCCGCCACCGCACCCGTCACGTTCGACACCATCGGCACCCGCGGCGACTGCCAGT
>NZ_JCADBQ010000046.1:0-1154 GCF_059359355.1 Micromonospora sp. ZG13 | reverse complement strand
AGACCACGCTGCCGCGAGAACTCGATGAACGTCCCCGGCGTCGCCATCACCGTCACACCACCGGCCAACGCCAGATCACACTCGCCGGACCGCAACGCCTGCGCGGCGAGGTGCAGCGCCACGAGGCTGGACGAGCACGCCGTGTCGACGGTGACCGCCGGGCCCTCCAGCCCGAACGTGTATGCCACCCGACCCGACAGCACGCTGCCCGACGTACCGGTGCCGACGAAGCCCTCGGCGTCCGGCGGCAGGTCCATGAGGCGGGAGGCGTAGTCGTGGTACATCACACCGGCGAAGACACCGGTCCGGCTGCCCCGCAACCGCTGCGGGTCCAGCCCGGCGGACTCGAACGACTCCCACGACGCCTCCAGCAGCAACCGCTGCTGCGGATCCATCGCCAGCGCCTCACGCGGCGAGATCCCGAAGAAGCCCGGGTCGAACTCCGCCGCACCGTACAGGAAGCCACCGTGCCGGGTGTACGACGTGCCGGGGTGCTCCGGGTCGGGGTCGAACAGGCTCTCCAGGTCCCAGCCGCGGTCGGTGGGGAACTCGGAAATCCCGTCCCCGCCGCCGGCCAGCAACTCCCACAACTGGTCCGGGCTCTCGACGCCGCCGGGGTAGCGGCAGGCCATGCCCACGATGGCGATCGGCTCGTCGGTGTTGGCGGTGCGCACCGCCGTCTGGCGGGCGGCGATCTGCCCGGAAACCTGCTCGTAGAGGTGGTCGACGAGCACGGCCGGGGTCGGGTAGTCGAAGACCAGCGTCGAGGCCAGCCGCAGCCCCGTGGCCGCGTTCAACCGGTTACGCAGATCCACCGCCGTCAGCGAGTCAAAGCCCAACTCCCGGAACGCCCGATCCGCCGGCACCGACTCCACGCCACCGTGCCCCAGCACCTGCGCCACCAGACCACGCACCAGCACGTCGATCTGGGCGCGTGCCTCGTCGGGCGCCAGGCCCGCGAGCTGGTTGGCCCAGTCGCCGCCCCGCGCGGCCCGTCGCCGGGACGCCGTCGACCCGATCAGGGTGCGCAGTACGGCCGGCACGGGGCCGGCGCCGAGCGCTGCCCGCAGCGCCGGTACGTCGATCACGGCCGGTACGAGGGCCGCACGGTCGGCGCCCAGGGCGGCGTCGAACAGCTCCAACCCGACCTCGGC
>NZ_JCADBQ010000045.1:0-1163 GCF_059359355.1 Micromonospora sp. ZG13 | reverse complement strand
AGACCACGCTGCCGCGAGAACTCGATGAACGTCCCCGGCGTCGCCATCACCGTCACACCACCGGCCAACGCCAGATCGCACTCACCACTGCGCAACGCCTGCGCCGCCAGGTGCAGCGCCACGAGGCTGGACGAGCACGCCGTGTCGACGGTCACCGCCGGGCCCTCCAGCCCGAACGTGTACGCGACCCGACCGGACAGGACGCTGCCGGAGGTCCCGGTGCCGACGTAGCCCTCCACCTCGGTCGGCAGGTCCATGAGGCGGGAGGCGTAGTCGTGGTACATCACACCGGCGAAGACACCCGTCCGGCTGCCCCGCAACCGCTGCGGGTCCAGCCCCGCCGACTCGAACGACTCCCACGACGCCTCCAGCAGCAACCGCTGCTGCGGATCCATCGCCAGGGCCTCACGCGGCGAGATCCCGAAGAAGCCCGAGTCGAACTCCGCCGCACCGTACAGGAAGCCACCGTGGCGCGTGTACGACGTGCCGCTGCGGTCCGGGTCCGGGTCGAACAGCGACTCCAGGTCCCAGCCCCGGTCCGCCGGGAACTCGGAGATCCCGTCCCCGCCGCCGGCCAGCAACTCCCACAGTTCGTCGGGGGATTCCACCCCGCCGGGGTAGCGGCAGGCCATGCCCACGATGGCGATCGGCTCGTCGGTGCCGACGATGGCACCGGCGACCGGGCCGGCGACCGAGGCGCGAACGCCGGCCAGCTCCGACCACAGGTATTCGGCGAGCACGGCCGGGGTCGGGTAGTCGAAGACCAGCGTCGAGGCCAGCCGCAGCCCCGTGGCCGCGTTCAACCGGTTACGCAGGTCCACCGCCGTCAGCGAGTCGAAGCCCAACTCGCGGAACGCCCGATCCGCCGGCACCGACTCCACGCCACCGTGCCCCAACACCTGCGCCACCAGACCACGCACCAGCACGTCGACCTGGGCGCGGCCCTCGTCCTCGGTCAGCCCGGCGAGCCGCTCGGCCCAGCCGCCACCGCCCTGTCCCGCCTGGCGGCGGGTGCCGGTCGCACCGATCAGGGTGCGCAGTACGGCCGGCACCGGGTTGCCGGAGGTCGCCGCCCGCAGCGCGGGAACGTCGATCACGGCCGGTACGAGGGCCGCACGGTCGGCGCCCAGGGCGGCGTCGAACAGCTCCAACCCGACCTCGGC
>NZ_JCADBQ010000044.1:0-1270 GCF_059359355.1 Micromonospora sp. ZG13 | reverse complement strand
GGGTCTGCTGCACCGATAGGTGACATCTAAGATGGCTTGCCCTGTGGGCGGGCTGGAAGGATGTCGCTGTGCCGAAGCCTTATCCCCGTGAGTTCCGCGACGATGTCGTGCGGGTCGCCCGTGACCGTGACCCGGGTGTCACGGTCGAGCAGATCGCGAAGGACTTCGGGGTACACCCGATGACGTTGTTCAAGTGGCTGCGACAGGCGGACATCGAGGACGGCGCCAAGCCCGGCGTCAGCAGCAGTGAATCAGCGGAGCTGCGCCAGGCCCGGGCGCGGATCAAGCTCCTCGAACAGGAGAACGAGGTGCTGCGCCGCGCCGCGGCGTACCTGTCCCAGGCGAACCTGCCGGGAAAAGGCTCTACCCGCTCGTGAGCGAGCTGGCCGCCGACGGGATACCCGTCGCGGTGACGTGCCGGGTGTTGAAGATCGCTCGTCAGCCCTACTACCGGTGGCTTGCCCGACCGGTGACGACCGCTGAGCTGACGCAGGCTCACCGCGCGAACACGCTGATCGACGCGCACCGCGATGATCCCGAGTTCGGGTACCGGTTCCTGGCCGATGAAGCCCGCGCTGCCGGGCAGCCGATGGCAGACCGGACCGCGTGGCGGATCTGCTCGAGTAACGGCTGGTGGAGCGCCTTCGGCAAGCGCAAGCGCCGGGGTAAGGGCCGTAAGGTCGGCCCGCCGGTGCACGACGACCTTGTCAAGCGTGACTTCACCGCGCCCGGGCCGAACCGGTTGTGGCTGGCCGACATCACCGAACACCGCACCGGTGAGGGCAAGCTTTACCTGTGCGCGATCAAGGACGTGTGGTCCAACCGGATCGTCGGCTACTCGATCGACTCCCGGATGAAGTCGCGCCTGGCCGTGGCCGCGCTTAACAACGCGGCCGCCCGCCGCAGTGACCTGGCTGGCTGCATCCTGCACACCGACCGCGGGTCCCAATTTCGATCAAGGGAGTTCGTTCGCGCCCTCGACCGGCACCGGATCCTCGGCTCGATGGGTCGCGTGGGCGCCGCCGGCGACAACGCTGCCATGGAGTCATTCTTCGGCCTGCTACAGAACAACGTCCTGGACCGACGCACCTGGCGCACCCGCGAGCACCTCCGGATCGCGATCGTGACCTGGATTGAACGGACCTATCACCGCCGCCGACGACAACACTCCCTGTCCCGGTTGACCCCTGTTGAGTTCGAGACAATCATGACCCCACCGGCCAGTCAGGCCGCGTGACTGGAACTGTCACCTATCGGTGCAGCAGACCCC
>NZ_JCADBQ010000043.1:0-1477 GCF_059359355.1 Micromonospora sp. ZG13 | reverse complement strand
TTGTGGGAGTTGTTGGCGTCGTGGGGTGTGCGGGCGGATTTCCTGGCGGGTCATTCGATTGGTGAGGTGACGGCCGCGTACGTGGCGGGGATGCTCTCCCTCGCTGATGCGTGTGTGTTGGTGGCGGCGCGGGGCCGTCTGATGCAGGCGTTGCCGGCTGGTGGCGTGATGGCGGCGGTTGGCGCGTCGGAGGAGGCTGTCGCCGAGCTGGTCGGCGTGACTGGTGCGGCGGTGGATGTGGCGGCGGTGAACGGTCCGGCGTCGGTGGTGGTGTCGGGTGCCGCCGTCGAGGTGGCGTCGGTGGTGGCGGTTGGGCGTGAGCGGGGGTGGCGGGTCAAGGAACTCTCGGTCAGTCACGCGTTCCATTCGCGGTTGATGGAGCCGATGTTGGATGAGTTCGCGTCGGTGGTGGCGGGGCTGGACTGGCGGGTGCCGCGGGTGCCGATCGTGTCGAACGTGACCGGCGCGGTGGCGGAGCCGCTGGAGTTGGTTGACCCGGAGTACTGGGTGCGGCACGTGCGGCAGGCGGTGCGGTTCGCCGACGGGGTGGCGGCTCTGCGGGAGCAGGGTGTGGACACGTTCCTGGAGGTCGGCCCGGACGCGACGTTGACGGCGATGGTGGCGGAGATCGTCGGGGACGCCGGGGTGCGGCGGGTTGCGGTGTCGCGGCGGGATCAGCCGGAGGTCGGGGCGCTGACGTCTGCGCTGGGGCAGTTGTGGGTGGCGGGTGTGCCGGTGGACTGGGCGGCGTACCACGGTCAGACCGGTGCCTGGCCGCGCGTGGTCGACCTGCCCACGTACGCCTTCGAGCACACCTGGTATTGGCCGGAGGCCGCGCCCGGGACCCGCCGGGACGCGCACGACGACGCCCTCGACGGGCGGTTCTGGGCGGCCGTGGAGTCCGGCGACCCCGACCTGGTCGGCGGCGAACTGGGCGTCGGCGCGGACGAGCCGTTCAGCGCGGTGCTGCCGAAGCTCGCGCAGTGGCGGCGGGCTGCCCAGCAACGGTCGGTCGTGGATTCCTGGCGGTACCGGGTGGTGTGGCGACGCCAGGACGCGGCCGATGACGAGAACCTGACCGGCACCTGGTTGGTGCTGATGCTCCCCGGCCAGGAGGACCACCCGTTGCTGGCCGGGCTGGCGGAGCGGGGCGCCGAGGTGGTCCCGGTGGTGCTGGACGTGTTGGAGCGGGACGAGATCGCGCGCCGGCTGGCCGGCGCGGCGGAGAACCGGGAGCCGGTCGCCGGACTGATCTCGCTGATGTCGTTGGCCGGTGCGGGCGTCGTGGAGGCGCTGGCCGTGGCGCAGGCGCTGGCGGTCACCGAGGTCCAGGGGCGGATGTGGTGGCTGACCCGGGGAGCGGTCTCCGTGGACGGCTCCGACCCCCTGACCGACCTGACCGCGGGTGCTGCGGTGTGGGGTTTGGGTCGGGTGGTGGGTTTGGAGGTGCCGTTGCGGTGGGGTGGTTTGGTGGATT
>NZ_JCADBQ010000042.1:0-1522 GCF_059359355.1 Micromonospora sp. ZG13 | reverse complement strand
CAGAGGTCGCCGGTGCGGTAGAGGCGGCTGCCGGGTGTGGTGGCGTGGGGGTCGGGCAGGAACCGCTCCGCCGTCTGTCCGGGCTTGTTCAGATAGCCGCGGCTGACCACGTCACCGGCGACGCAGACCTCGCCGGGTGCCCCGGGCGGGACGAGTTGCAGGTCGGCGTCCACCAGGTAGATGCGGGCGCCGGCGATGGGGGTGCCGAGGTCGGGCCGGTGGACGCCGTCGGGACCCACGGGGCCGACGGTGACGGCGACGGTGGTCTCCGTGGGCCCGTAGATGTTGAACAGGGTGTACGGCGCCTGCGCGGACGGCCGGGTGGTGAGCGCGTCCCCGCCGGTGAATATCTTGTGCAGCCGGCTGGTCGACGGGGTGGGCAGCCGCAGGACGGCCTCCGCGATCGGGGTCGGCAGGAACGTCGTCGTGACGCCCTGGCGGACGAGCCAGTCGTGCAGCGCGGCGGGGTCGAGGCGGTCGGCGGGGTCGGCGACGTGCAGGGTGGCGCCGCTGACCAGCGCCGGCCAGATCTCCCAGATCGCGGCGTCGAAGCCGAGGCTCGCCACCTGGCCGTGGCGCTGGCCGGGGCCCGTCGGGTGGGTGTCCAGGTGCCAGTGCACCAGGTTGGTCAGCGCCCGGTGGGGGACCATGACGCCCTTGGGGCTCCCCGTGGACCCGGAGGTGTGGATGACGTACGCCACCTGCTCCGGGTGGATGTCCATCGCAGGCGGTGCGATCGCGCCCGCGACCGGTACCGAGCCCGGGGCGAGGGCGATGACGCCGGGGGGTGTGTCGGTGTCGTGGGGGTGTTCGGTGATGAGGATGGTGACGGCGGAGTTGGTGATGAGGTGGTGTCGGCGTGCGGGTGGTGTGGTGGGGTCGATGGGGAGGTAGGCGGCGCCGGTCTTGAGGACGGCGAGCATGGCGGTGATGGCGGGGGTGCCGGGTGGGAGGCTGACGGCGATGGGGTGGTCGGGTCGGGCGCCGTGTCGCAGGAGTTGGTGGGCGAGGTGGTTGGACCACTCGTCGAGTTCGCGGTAGGTGATCGCCCCCGCCCCGTCGACCACCGCCGTCACGTCCGGATGCCGCGCCGCCGCCTCGGCCACCAGCCGCGGCACGCATCCCGCGTCGCCGGGCGGGACCGCGACCGGAGCGGCGACCAGCGCGGCGAGCCGCTCGCGCTGCGCGTCCGTGACCGCGACCACGGTGGACAGGGGCCGGTCCGGATCGGCCAGCACGGCGGCGACCAGGGCGCGGTAGCTGTCGGCCAGCCCGGCCATCGTGGCGGGCTCGTACAGGTCGCAGGCGTAGTCGAAGAGCACCCGGACCACGTCCGGCTCCACCTGCACCTGGACGGTCAGGTCGAACTTCGCGACCCCTTCGTCGATCGGCAGCGGCCGCATCGTGGCGGTGTGCAGCGGCACCGGATCGTCGCCGTCCATGGTGGTGAAGACGGTTTGGATGAGGGGTGGGGTGTGGGGGTCGCGGGTGGGTCTGGTGTGTTCGACGAGTTTGTCGAAGG
>NZ_JCADBQ010000041.1:0-1630 GCF_059359355.1 Micromonospora sp. ZG13 | reverse complement strand
CAGAGGTCGCCGGTGCGGTAGAGGCGGCTGCCGGGTGTGGTGGCGTGGGGGTCGGGCAGGAACCGCTCCGCCGTCTGCCCGGGGCGGCCGAGGTACCCCCGGGCGAGCCCTTCGCCGGCGATGCAGAGTTCGCCGGGCGCGCCGGGCGGGACCAGGCGCAGATCGGGGTCGAGCAGGAGGACGCGGACGCCGTCGATCGGGCCGCCGAGATCCGGGCGGTGGGTCCCGTCGGGCCGCACCACTCCGGCGGTGGCGACGACCGCCGCCTCGGTCGGGCCGTAGTGGTTGACCAGGGCGTAGGGCGTGCGCGCGGAGGGTCGGGTGGTGAGGGCGTCACCACCCGTGAGCAGCGTCCGCAGGCGGGTGGTGGGCGGCGTGGGCAGCCGCAGGATGGCTTCGGCGATCGGGGTGGGCACGAAGGCCACGCTGAGACCCTGCCGGTGCATCCAGTCGTGCAGCGCGGCGGGGTCGAGGCGGTCGGCGGGGTCGGCGACGTGCAGGGTGGCACCGCTGACCAGCGCCGGCCAGATCTCCCACACCGCCGCGTCGAAGCCGAGGCTGGCGATCTGACCGTGGTGCTCGCCGGGCCCGCTGGGATAGGCGTCGAGATGCCAGCGTACGAGGTTCGCCAGCGCGTGGTGGGCGACCATGACCCCCTTGGGGGTGCCGGTGGACCCGGAGGTGTGGATGACGTACGCCAGTTGCTCCGGGTGGATGTGCACCCGGGGGGCCGACGGCGCGGGGGAGTCGGGCCGCTGCGGCGCGAGGGTGACGACGCCGGGGGGTGTGTCGGTGTCGTGGGGGTGTTCGGTGATGAGGATGGTGACGGCGGAGTTGGTGATGAGGTGGTGTCGGCGTGCGGGTGGTGTGGTGGGGTCGATGGGGAGGTAGGCGGCGCCGGTCTTGAGGACGGCGAGCATGGCGGTGATGGCGGGGGTGCCGGGTGGGAGGCTGACGGCGATGGGGTGGTCGGGTCGGGCGCCGTGTCGCAGGAGTTGGTGGGCGAGGTGGTTGGACCACTCGTCGAGTTCGCGGTAGGTGATCGCCCCCGCCCCGTCGACCACCGCGACCGCGTCGGGCTGCCGCCGGGCCGTCTCCGTCACCAGTCGCGGCACGCACCCGGGATCGCCGTCGGAGCGTCCGGCCGTGCCGTCCGGCCCCGTGGCCTGGACGTCCGTACGGTCCGCGACGTCGCGGCCGGCCTCGGCCGGCCGCGTCGCGCCACCCGGTCCCGACCCGCGCCGACGTCCCGTGGACACCGTCGCGAGCCGCCGGCGCTGCTCCTCGGTGATCGCCTCCACCGTGGACAGCCGCTGATCGGGATCGGCCAGCACGGCGGCGACCAGGGCGCGGTAGCTGTCGGCCAGGTCGGCCATGGTGCCGGGCTCGTACAGGTCCCGGGCGTAGCTGAAGTACACGCTGACGGCGTCGGTCCCCACCTCCGCGTGGACGGTGAGGTCGAACTTCGCCGTGCCCGGCTCGGCCGCCACCGGTCGCATCGTCGCGGTGCCCAGCGGCACGGGTCCGTCGGCGACGCCCGTCACGTTCCCGCCGGTGAAGACGGTTTGGATGAGGGGTGGGGTGTGGGGGTCGCGGGTGGGTCTGGTGTGTTCGACGAGTTTGTCGAAGG
>NZ_JCADBQ010000040.1:0-1656 GCF_059359355.1 Micromonospora sp. ZG13 | reverse complement strand
CTTCGGCACAGCGACATCCTTCCAGCCCGCCCACAGGGCAAGCCATCTTAGATGTCACCTATCGGTGCAGCAGACCCCATCGTCTAGCCCGTGTTTCATATGTCCCGGAGGTACTGGTTGATGGCCGCGATGGTCAGGGTGGCCTCGTAGCGCACGGCTAGTTTGATGCCCCTATGGATGTCAAGCGGTCGATGTCAGGCTGCCGGGCTGCGGCGTCCGGGCGATGAGGTCGTGGAGCTCGCGTGCGACGTAGCGTTTCAAGCAGCGGATCGCTTCGCGTCTGGTCTTGCCTTCGCTGACGCGTCGGTCGATGTAGGCGCGGGTGCGCAGGTCCCAGCGAAGTCGCGCGATGACGATCATTTAGAGGGCTGAGTTGGCTTGGCGGTCGCCGCCGCGGTTGAGCCGGCGTCGTTGGGTCTTGCCGGAGGACATCTCGATGGGGCTGACTCCGCAGAGGGCCGCGAAGGACGCTTCGCTGGTGAGGCGCTGCGGGTTGTCGCCGGCGGCCAGGAGCAGAGCTGCTGCGGTGTCGGGGCCGACGCCGTAGCGCTGGAGCAGCTCGGGTGTGTGGGCGTTGATGGCCTCGGTGATCCGCTGGTTGAGGTCGTCGACCTCGATGGTGAGTTCGATGATCCGGCGAGCCAGTAGGCGCAGGGTGTATGCGGCGGCTGCTGCGGGGGTGTCCGGCTGGCCCGGGTCCAGGTCGGCGCATCGGCGGATGAGTTTGGGGTTGCTGAGCCCGGTCATCGAGTCGCGCAGCGCCGGGTCGGCGCCGACGAGGACGGCTTTGAGCTGGTTGATCGCCTGCGCTCGCGATTTGGTTGCCGAGGCTTTGGCCAGCTTGAACAGCCGTATCCGCTCGACATGTCCGTTGCCCGCCTTGGCGAGGGCGGTAGCCCTGCCGGAAAGGACCGCTCGAGCTGCTGCTTCGGCGTCGATAGCGTCGGTCTTGCCGCGGCGGCGCCGGTGGGCCTTGTCCGGCTGGTTGACCTCGATGACGCCGATTCCTGCGGTCAGTAGGTGGCGAGTCAGCGCCGCGCCGTAGGAATGCGTGCCCTCCACCCCAGCTCGCCGAAGCGGGCCCAGCGCGATGGCCCAGTCCAACATCGCCTGGTAGCCCTCGGCGGTGGTGGGGAAACTACGGGTGCCGAGCAGGACACCGTGGATGTTGACGGCCGCCGCGACGTGGACGTCCTTGTGCGTGTCGACGCCAAGGATCACCTCATCGGCGGTGTCACGCTGTTGGGCCACTGGCGGGTGCGACATGCTGGACACGGTTGTTCGGCTCCTGACGGCTCGGGAACGGATGGCCATCGCCGGGCCGGCAAGGGTGGTCAGGACTGTGAGGGCGCCTTGTTAACGGCAAGGCCCCTATCGGGACACGTCCCGCCGGTTCGGCGGCAGCAAGCACCACCCGGGACCCGAGCCGACAGATCAAACTCAAGGCACCAAAGGGCCGGTCGTAACGCGGGTCAGACCCGAGCACCGGGCAGCACCCGATCATCCTCACAGTCGTAGCGGGTGGCCATGGCGCGGTGTTGCTTGAGCTGGTTGATGCCGCACTCCACGGCGTGACGCCGGCGGTAGACGTCAGGGCTGAAGGCGGGTGGCCGGCCGCCGCGGGAGCCTTTCGCGAGGCGGTGGGCGTCTTGGTCG